>JARKSP010000010.1 GCA_029974225.1 Erysipelotrichaceae bacterium | reverse complement strand
CCCACCTAAATTGCCAGTTTAAAGCTCTGGTTAATGTTACTTTCATGTAATCATTTCCAACTTTTTCGTACAAAACATTTCGATATCCCCAATAATCTATGTTTCTGTAATTGGAAGGTAACACCTCATAAACTACCGTATTCTGTCTTGTCACATTAACAGGAACATAACTGCCATCAGGTAATAGATGCCATAGATTAGCGCTTCCACCATTATTTCGTCTATCATAATGCTGGCTGTTTGTACTTTGACTTGCAGTATAAGCGTTATATTGATAAGTGTTAAACGAATCGCCCATCGACCCAGACTGGTCAAGAACTATAATGATATCTGTTGGAACATCATGTGTGACAGGAGTTATGATTAATTCTCCAGTTGCATAGGCTTCCAGCGTAATGGTGTAAGTGCCGTTACCGTTATCCACGGCTGTCTTATTAATGACCATACCAGCTTCTTCACCATTCGCTGCCTTAACAGCCGTGGCAGGAATTATCATAGTGCAAATAAGAGATAAAATTAACAATAGGGATATTATATTTCTTTTCTTCATAAGCAACCTTTTATGATAAACATATATTTTTTATACATGTATATCAATTTTCCTTTCTAACCTTTAAAATATTTTTTGTCTGATTAAGACATAATGAGTCCTCTTTTTGACTCTTTTCACTTTGATAATAATGTCAAAGGTTTTACTCATTACTATCAAAATTATAAGATCTTCTGTGCTGGTTTTTATCTAACCAGTCAGTTTTTCAGATATTTCTTTTTTAAACAAACAACACCGGCGATGGCAATAAGTGAAAATCCCATCAAACTTAGTATCAATTTAATGTTTATATTATCGCCGGTAGGAGGAACATCATAAGCCTCAACTTTGAAATGCCATTGCAAGAACCCGGTACCGCACTTGAAATCATTTCCAACCTCAATTGGCAGTTCTAGTTCAACATCGAGTGTTACTTCTCCCCCTGAATTGATTCTACCTAAGTAAACCCAATCTGTCAGTTGAGCACTCTGATCAGCTGGTGCTTCAAACAGTTCGATGGTTCCACCACTTGCAGTTACTTTAAGTTTAAATTGATTTAAAAACTCCTCACTGCCAGCCATAGCACCTGTGGACTTTATATAAACATCAATGTTTACATTCTTGTCAGCTGGATTTTTGATGATAATCTGTTGAACTCTCTTATCGCCAGGCATCATATTTTTGAATCCATCAAACAGGTCAGAAGCTGATTGAGGATCACCTGGCAAGAAGATGAAATCCTTAGCATCACCATCATAGATTACTTCTCCGGCAGCAAATACTGCCGTAGTTGTAATTGTCAGTAAAGTCAATAAGATAAATAATGCTTTTTTAAATGTTAACTTCATACTTATTTACCTCCTTATTAATCAGGCCAGCCAACCGCTTCGGTGGCATTGCTGACGCCCTGATTTGCAACCTGTGTTGCCTGTGCCTCTACATTTATAGTAATTGCACTACCCATGAATTCATTACCCATATTTGCTGAAAACTCTACTGAAGTGAAAAGGTCTTCAGTAGTATTCGAAGCATCTAAAATATTATTGTAATACCAGTAGCCATCCTTAAATGTCCAGTCTGTTAAGTTGTAATCCAGGATAATATTACTCAAATCAAAATCCTCCCAGAATTCTGATTCAACTGTAATCGTTACCAGTACTCTGACAAACACCGGCTGATTGCCTGTGTTTTCAACATTAACAATCTTGTCAACCTTCACAGACGGAACTACAGCTACCTGACTATTACTATAGGGTACTCGTTCATTGTTTTCGTTTAACGTGTATTCTCTTAACTCAATGTTTACACACCCTGTTGTGATGACATTGGTCGCTGTACCCTCTGCCACAATATAGGCATAGGTACTCATGACACCTATTGAAAGCAATATCACTACAATAGATGCAATAAAAACTCTCCTTTTCATTTTATCTCTCCTTTTCACAAATATAGTTTCTTACAATGCATTTTATATTATATGCATAGATGAATAATCAAAGCATTATTGGTTATTCATCTATGCATACCTAACCGCAGTTAGATATGCATCTTAATTTTCTTTTCCCCTTAAATTCAGTAGGTTAATGAATCTGTTTAACAATTGAAGGATTTTCAATTATTACGGTAAATTATTGTAAGTCTTATAAGCGTCGTAGACATCGACGTCGCCATCGCCATCTTTATCAGCTAATTTTGATTGGATACCGAAAGCTTTTACGAAGATGTGAATGCCTTCTGAGAAATCAAAGTCAACTGTTACGCCATCAATTACGTAATAGACATTTCCATCAGCGTCATATAAGTTATCTAGTTTCTTGTCTAAGTAAGCCTGGCACATTGCAATGGTTGTTTCTTCACCGGCTGCAAGTTCACCATGATATAAAACTACATAAACATTATAAAGAACGCCATCAACTGTTTCCTGTCTGAAGAAACCTTCAGGTCCTAAAGCAAGTCCTAACTCATTTTCAGGGTCATGATCCCAAGTCTGTTCTAATGGTAAAGGTTCAGTCTGACCTGGAGCCCAGTAAGCAGGATTTTCTCTGAATCTGTCCCAGGTTCTGCCATATGAATTGACATGCAGGATATTATTTGTTCCGGTTGAACCGTCTGTAGAGTCCAAAACAGAAGGAATCCACCATTCGTACCAGACATAAGCATTTTCGGTACCAACGTTTTTAATCCAGACTTCTTTTTGAACAGCATTTTCTTTACCAGGCAATAAATTCGCGTTTTCTACATCAAAGTTTTCATGTAACTCAATTTTTACATTGCCCATAGTAAAGACGTTATCTGCTTCATCTTTATCAGTGAAATAAGCCAACGTACTTCCAACAATAAGCAAAGCACAAATCAGCGTGATTGCGATTGATAAAATTTTCTTTTTCATACTTTTTTCCTTTCTTCTTTTTTGTTTTATGGAGTGTTAATAATTGCCCAAGCCTCTGCTGCACTATCAACACCTGCTTTCTGTACGGCATAAGCTTTAAATGTCAATGTTGGAAGAAGAGTTGGATCGTCTTCTAAATCATCCATCATATCTTTTGTAACTGTAGATTTAACATTAACAGCATTACCTGCTATTACTTCAAACTCCTGATCTATATCACTGGCAGCTACTAAGCGATAATAAACATTATTAACTCCGCCACCTAACACACTCCATCCGTCAGCCAGCGAATAATCAATGAAATCAGCTAAATTGTCTGATTCTATTATTTCAATAAATAACCAACACTCTTCAGAATTTTGCAGTACTGTTACTTTAGGGTCCTTATTAATAGGATTGCCTGGAACCATTTTATACTCATCACCTGTTGTTTCTGTCAGAGTAATATCAACATTACCAACTGTGAAAGTATTTTTAACTGTATCTGTCTGGTCAGTCAGCCAGGCTAAAGTAGCACCGATGGTTCCGGTGATAAGAATCAATAAAGTAACAATAGCAATCAATAATTTTTTAGTTTTGATTTGCATATTCTTCCCTTTCTTTCTATAAACAGTTTATTAAAAATAAACCATTTATGATGAATCTACATCAATATTCCAAGAGGAAATAATATTAATTGAATGAAACTACATTTGCATCAATAACTGCCTGATAAGTATCAAAGCCGGCAGCCTGAACCGCACAAGCAATTACATCAATCTTCAAACCTGCAATTGTAGCTAACTGGTCGCCAGTAATGGTAGCAGGTACTGATAAGCCGGTAAATAAAACCAGATCATCATTGGCTGAAGCGATTGCGTTGTGTACAAAGACATATGTTCTTACAGCCCCGTCAAGTTCATTGCTTACAACTGTCCACTTGGTTAAATCTAAACCAGTGATAACACCTGCTGCAACTGCATCCTGTCCGTTCAGTAAGAGTTCTAAGTCAACTGAATCTTCTACCTTCACCTGTACAAATACCCAGCAATCTTCACTGGTTGCATCTACGTGTACTGTAGGATCTTTAGAGTAACTTCTTCCTGGAATCAGGTGATAGTCATTAGCTATAACCCGGTTTTCAGGATCAACCTTAACCCCGTCAGGAGTTACTTCTGCTTCATCCAAGGTAATTTTCACATTACCAACTGTAAAAGCATTATTTACAGTTGCTGTTTGGCTTGTCAGATAAGCATAAGTTAATACCACCGAAACAGTTACCAACATGACCATTGCCAGTACAATTGCGAAGACTTTTGCATTTCTTTTCATAATTTTTCCTCCTTTACTCTTTTTATGAAATTTATATTTTACGATATTGTGGTGCTTTTAAATTTTTACATAATTTCTCTTTACTAGACTGTGGTCCATTAATAAAATCAGGTAAAAACACCAGTAATATCATAACTGCACAAAACGCTATTGTGATATATAGTCCTGGGGGACGTTGAATATAGTTGGCAACGTACCCCAAATAAGGGATAGTAAAAACTGGAATACCAATCAGATTTTCATAATACACCGGACTGCCGTCCTCAAAATCATTGGCATCTCCTTTAGTCGTGAAATATTTATGGTCATCAGAAATAGCCACCACTCTATGAGTTGCGGCAGTTTCATCAGACAAAACAAAAGTGATGGCATCGCCCACCTTCACTTCCGTATATTTTACCGGTTTGACATATATTAAAGAGCCAACCCGATAGGTAGGCTCCATTGACCCTGAAATCACAGCAAAAACTTTAATTCCAGCAAGTTTTGTTCCCGCTAAAAATAAAGCGAATACTGAAACAAAAATAACAAACACAGTTGTCACCCAACTGGTTATCTTTTTGAATGTTTCCATCCTCGTCAACCCCTTAAAATAAACAATTAAACAATTGCCCTTATCAATATTATAATGGGTTTATTTAAAAAATCCAATACTTTTCAAGTGTTTTTTAAAAAACGGGGATAATTTTTGCATTTTTTCACTATGTTTTGAAGTTATCTTTTTTTTCACAAAATTTTACGAGTTTTTACAGCTTGTCCGTCCTCTTAACTCTTTCATCTTAGCGACATTTATTTCAAAATTATTAATATTTTTTTCATCTTAAAAGTTAATTTTTTAAAGCTTGGATTGATATTTAAATTATGCTGGTGTATAATGAATTAGCATTTTGGGGATTAGCCAAGTGGTAAGGCAACGGACTCTGACTCCGTCATTCAAAGGTTCAAATCCTTTATCCCCAGCCATTACAACTAAAGTCACATTGTGACTTTTTATTTTTGTTATTTTACTATTATGAATTATAATTGAAATATGAATAAAGATATCTATCCAATAATTGACTATTCAATCAGCCAGAGTAAGCCTGATATCGCTTTAAGAAAATCATTAAAAGATTTTTATTTTAATGACGGCAGACTCCTTGTCATCGCTGTTGGTAAAGCCAGCTGGCTGATGGCTAAAACTTTTTCTGAGTTAACTGATAAAAAGATTGATACAGGAATTGTTATTACCAAGTATCACCATTGCCTGGGAAATATAGAGGGCTTTGAAATCTATGAAGCCGGTCATCCGGTTGTCGATGAAAACAGCCTGTTTGCCAGCAGAAAAGTTTTAGCAGTTACCAGAAACCTGAACAGAAATGACGATGTGATTTTTCTTTTATCAGGAGGAGGAAGTGCCCTTTTTGAAGATACAGATATCGATTTAAACTATCTGCAGCAGATTAATGCCAGACTGCTTTATTCCAGTGCCTCTATTGAAGAGATAAACACCATCAGGAAAAGACTCTCCAATGTTAAAGGAGGAAAGTTCGCCAGACACTGTTATCCGGCAACTGTCCATAATTATATTTTAAGCGATGTTATTTCTGATAAATTGGATTCGGTTGCCTCAGGACCTACGGTTAATGATTCAACCACTAAACAGCAGGTAGTAGAGATAAATAATAAGTATAGCCTGCAACTGCCAGAATCAGTCATAAATAACGATACGATAAATGATTTAAATAATATAAAAACAACCGTAATTGGTTCAGTGAAAATACTGGCTGATAAGGTACAAGAAATCTGCACAAAACTGGGATATCAGACCAGTATTATTGATGATGGTGTAGATTATGACTGCCGGCTACTCTGTGACAGATTAATCAGCTTAGCTTTTGATAACCAGAACCCCTTTTCTAAACTGGCTTTTATCTTTACCGGGGAAATAACCCTTCAGGTAGATGGACAGGGCCGGGGAGGAAGAAATCAGCATCTGGCTTTGCTCTGTGCTGAAAGAATTAAAGATTTTAATAACACTACTGTTCTCTGTGTCGGTTCTGATGGCAGTGATGGTCCAACTGAGGCAGCCGGTGGCTATGTCGATAACAATACCTTTAAAAAAGCTCTGTCCTTAGGATTGGACATTGATAAGTGTTTGAAAAACTATGACAGCTATAATTGCCTGAAAAAACTAGACCAGCTGATTGTTACCGGTCCAACCAATACCAATGTTAATGATTTCTATCTGCTGTTGATTAAATGAGCTGTGTCAAGCTCATTTTTAATTCAAAGACAACTTCGCTCAATTGTCTTGTTGTTGTTTCGGCTTAAATGAGGTATATTATTTGTGCGGGAGGTTGACATATGGAAAGAAAAACAGGAACAATTTCGATTGGAATCAGATGTCCTATCATCAGAGAAAATGACAATTTATCTGATATTGTTGTTAACAGTGTCCTGGATGCCTGCAAAAGTATCGGATTTTCCATCGAGGATAGAGATATAATTTCTGTTACCGAGTCTGTTGTCGCCAGAGCCCAGGGAAATTATGCCAGTGTTGATGATATTGCTACAGATATAAAAAACAAATTTCCGCAGGGACATATTGGCATCGTTTTTCCAATCTTAAGCAGAAACCGCTTTGCCATCTGTCTGAAAGGTATTGCTAAGGGGGCTGAAAAGATTACTCTGCTGCTATCTTATCCTGCTGATGAAGTCGGAAATCAGCTGCTGTCCTATGATCAGCTGGATGAAGAAGGGATTAATCCCTGCAGTGATGTTCTTTCTTTAAAGCAGTATCGCCAGCTTTTTGGCATCAATCCTCATCCCTTTACCGGTGTTGATTATGTAGCCTATTATCAGGATATTATTGAAAGTGTCGGAACTCAGGCGGAAATTATATTTGCCAATAATCCTCTTGCTATCTTAAACTACACCAGAGATATCCTGGTCTGTGATATTCACAGCCGTTTTAGAACCAGACGTCTGCTTAAGGAAAACGGAGCTGAAACTATCTATGGTTTAGATGATATCTTAACTGTTTCCATTAAAGGTTCAGGTCATAACAGCAACTATGGTTTATTAGGTTCTAACAAGGCTACCGAGGATACTGTCAAACTGTTCCCTGATGACTGTGAAGACTTAATCCTGGATATCCAGAAAAGAATTCTGGAAAAAACAGGCAAGCATGTTGAAGTCATGGTCTATGGTGATGGCGCCTTTAAAGACCCCAAAGGAAAGATCTGGGAGCTGGCAGATCCGGTTGTTTCACCAGCCTTCACCGAGGGTTTAAAAGGGTCTCTTAATGAAATTAAACTAAAATATCTGGCTGATAATGACTATAAGAATCTGAGCGGACAAAGACTTAAAGAAGCCGTTTCCCAAGCCATCAGAGAAAAAGAAAACAGTCTGTCCGCTGAAGCTGCTTCCTTTGGCACCACTCCGAGACAATTGACTGATCTTATCGGTTCCCTTTGTGATCTGACCAGTGGTTCTGGAGATAAGGGAACTCCGGTAGTGCTGGTTAAGAACTACTTTGACGACTATTCCAAACAATAAACATTTTGCTGAAAAAAACTCAATATTGCTATTGAGTTTTTAAGTTATTTAACTACTTTAAAGTGAGCTAGAATTGCTACTATAGCTGCTAGACCAATATAGATTCTGATAATCCAGACAATCAGTCCAGTAAATGCTCCAACCAGTGGAATAATTGCTAAAATAGCTCCTAAAAATTCTATTGCCCAGGCAGCTAAACCATAAACTACCAACAGTACCAATAAGTGAATGATACTCTTTTTGCCTTCAGCTGAGCCTGGAAAATATTTTGTCAAATCCATTTAAAAATCCTCCTTTTTATTGATGACCAATTCATCATATCCTGTCTTTTCATCATAATCTCTTGAAAATGAATACTTGTCAATACCAGCGATCACTAATTCGCAAGTGGTATTAACTAAGGTATTATAACATAAATGTCCGCCAAATGTATCACCATTTATGTCACTGAAACTGATGTGTAAATGACTTCCATCTTTACTTATCGTTCCATTTACTGCCAGAATTTCATAGTTGTCATTATATTCTTTAACCGTTGTTCCATCAGCCAGTCTGACTGTTGCCTTATAAACACAGCCGACAGAAGAAATTACAGCCGCACTGGTAACGTTATTATCGTGGCATAGTGCTTCTATTTCCTTTTTCAAGTCATCTCCGTATTTCAGTCTTTTAACCAGAATCATTTACATCACCAATCTAATAATATTACCACAAAATAAAGGTGTCAATAGACACCATTATTCATAAATATTTATTACTCAAGAAGGGGGAAACGAGAGAAATTTCTTATTACAATTATATTAAACAATAGAATTGTGAAATTTGAATGAAATAATTTACATTTTTTATTTTATTTTCATTTTATTTTCAACTTGTTTATATGTTATCATTTTATTAGATACAAAGGAGTACAATAATATGCAACATGAAATTACTGCTGTAGGTAATCTGTTGGATGAAAACAATAATCTGATAGAACCTGGCTACTGTAAAAAAATGTTACCAGTTTACAATAAGAAAACTGATCTTAAAAATCGTTTCTTAACTAAAGAATGGGATTACTATTGTGTATTAAATGATGATTTTGCCCTTTGTCTGACTATAGCTGATAATGGTTATATGGGTCTTGATTCGGTATCCTTTATTGATTTCAATGAAAAATGGGAAGTTACCAAATCACCTATGCAGTTTTTAACTTTAGGCAGGAAAAACCTCCCTGCTTCCTCACTTACCGGTGATGTAAGCTCTGGCAATAGAAAATACAATATCTCATTTTTGAATGAAGGTGACAAAAGAATTTTATCTGGCTATATGAACGACTTCAAAGATAAAAAAACCATCAATTTCACCGTTGAATTAACCGATATACCAAAAGAAAGTATGGTAATCGCTACCCCTTTTGAAAAACCAGGACATTTCTACTTTAACCAGAAACTCAACTGTATGGCTGCCAGCGGTATTGTTTCGATTGGTGATGATGAATATATCTTCAACAAGAAACAGTCAGCTGCGGTTTTAGACTGGGGAAGAGGAATCTGGACCTATTCAAATACCTGGTACTGGTCTTCACTTAACACCTATGTTGACGGTGTGCCTTTTGGCTTTAATGTAGGTTATGGTTTTGGTGATACTTCGGCAGCGACAGAAAATATGCTGTTTTACGATGGTAAAGCTCACAAGTTAGATCAGGTCGACTTTGGTCTGCCGAACAAAGATGGTAAAGATGACTTCTATGGAATCTGGAATTTCACCAGCAATGACAACCGGCTCACTCTGCGTTTTGAACCTATCATTGACAGAGCCAGCTGTACCGATGTCAAACTGATAAAATCTGATCAGCACCAGGTCTTCGGCCGCTTCTATGGTGACTGTATTTTAGATGATGGCACAGCCATAACTCTGAAAGGTCAGATAGGCTTTGCCGAAAAAGTGACCAACAAGTGGTAAAAAAAGAAAGACTGGTATTGTTATCAGTTTTTCTTTATACTATACTTTACATAATTAAAATTATTTATGAGTTACTTTGGAAAGTTTTATTTAGATAAAGAAAAAGATATCGCCGTAAATTTAGATATGTCTAAACATATCCTTTCTTATTGCCTTTCTACACCTAATCACAAAACTGATAATCTGATCGTCAACCTAGCCAAAGTCCTGAATCAGACAACTGTTTATCAGGATAACAGGCCGGTAATCAAGGGAACAATTCCCTGCTTTATCAAAGGCGATGGACAGAGAGTTTATGTCTTTAGACTGAATAACACCAAGATTGCCAATATATATCCCAATGGTAAAGTTGAAATCAATGCCATTGTTCCGGCAATTTCCAAGACACTGATGTCGCAGACAAAAGAATACAACATTGATATCCGAAACACTCTGATCAAATCCTATATCCTGGAAGATATTAAACTTAGAACTGACCTGCATACTCATGGTAATGCCAATCTGACTCCTGATGCTCTGATTGCTTTAGGCATTAAACATCAGATAGATTATCCTTACTATTACATAAAGAAACTGAATCTGAAACTGTCAGCGGGGCAATATCATATGCTAGAGAAGCAGCGGGCTGAAGTGGCTTTAACTATTGACGATGCCTACCTTTCACAAAAGCGGCTGAATAGAAAAATCGATGATAACACCTTTATTAACTTTGCGGACCTGATTCTTTTGAATCTGGACAATGCGCTGGAAAATATCTCCAAAATCAGAAACTCTCTGGCTATTCTGAAGGACTCCCAGGCTGTTTTTACCAACCTGGAAAAACTTTACCTCTACCGTTATGTTTTTACCAAACCTAAAATCAGCTATTATAAAATTCCCCTGACCAATATCGAAAAACTTCCTGATGTCTATGTTTACAGATATCTGGTCAAAATGCTTAAAGATTTCAACAACAATAACTATCGCAACCTAACTTTCTTTGAAGATAAAATGCTGTGGATTGCCAGAAGCTATCAGGCTCAGCAGATTTATTATGTTGAAATAAGTGATACCACTTTAGTAAAAAAAGAACAGGCTGCTATTGATATGCTAAGACAGCTGCATCACATTCTGCCTTTAGCCAAAAAGGAAACCGGTGTCGATATCAGATTTCTGGCGGCAATCAGAAGAATCCCGCTGACTCTGGTCAGGGATGATATTCAATCTGCCAACTACCTGACCGAAGCCATGAGTGTCTTAAAGATCGTCAGCAAAGATCCCTATGTTGTGGGCAGCGATTTTGTCGGTGAGGAAATAAATGATATCAACGAATTAAAATCGGTAATAAAAGAAATAGTCTCGACTATCGCCAGCAAAGACAAATACTGGACTATCCGAGTCCATGCCGGAGAAAATGATTCCTTAAAAGACAATATGTCCAAAGCCTTAAAACTGATTGAAGATTCACTGCATGAGAATCAGCCTTTCCCTTTTGTGCGAATTGGACATGGCGTTTACTCTGATGACCTAAATTCTATTAAAGGTAAAAGATTGCTCAGAACTATGAAAAACAACAGTGTTGTTCTGGAATTCCAGATAACCAGCAATGTCAGATTAAATAACCTGACTGATTTATCCTCACATCCGCTCCATACTTATCTGGAAAACAATATCAAATGTGTCGTGGGAACTGATGGCTGTGGATTATATGGAACTGACAGTATTGATGAACAGCTGGCTTTAATGAACCTTATGAAAATAACTGACGAACAGTTCAGACGGATGAAAATGACGGAAGATGAAATTATTAATAGAAGCAATGAGGCTTTTGAACTTAAAGCGAAAATTTTTTACCGGCAGCTTCAGGACAAATCAATTGAGCAGTATTATACTGAACAGTTTGAAAATGCCTCATCTGCTCAAAGTGAAGTTAAATTTGAAATAAACAAGGTTCCTTCTTATCCTATTTTCAAAGAAAAAATCAAGGAATTGCCTTGGGATAAGTTTCCTGTTATTATTGCCGCATCAAGTTTCACTACCGATGACAATGCGGTAAAAATGACAGAATTTGACAGGCGATTAATGCGTTCTATGTTAAACAGGCTGGATCCGGATAAAGTCTTCTTTGTATTAGGGCACAAACTGCTGGCTCATGAAAAATTTCTGTTAGCTAACAATAAACGCAACTTCGACATTTACTGTATTATTCCTGCTTTGATGGATAAGCAACAGGCTACACAACTGGAAAAAGCAGATATCACCGGTATCAGACTATCTATTGAATCTCAGGAAATGGGCATTTATAAATCCTTTAATTATGAAATCTTTGAAAGAAGAAATTCATTTCTCTTTGCCTTTGATGGTAATTCTGCTATCGCTAACCTGGTCCAGGAAGCAAAAAACGGCAAAGGAAAGACCAAAACCTTCATCAATCCTAAATCAGCAACCCTGCAGGTCAAAGCTAAATCACTTAAAGGATACGTAATACCGTTTGATTCAGTTAAACAGATTGTTGATGCAATTGTTCTGGACACCTATGACATCGGTACTAAACGATAAAAAAGACAGATATCTGCCTTTTTTTATCATTTTTAAGCTAATGAATACGCTCTCCATTGTATTCATTTTTTTCTTTCTGCTAGTAAATATATTTCATTATCTTTACTTCATATAATCCGATATCCTTTTTAACCCACAATTCCATTTTACAGAGATAGTTACCATCAAACTGCTCATATACTATCTTTGTATAATTACTTCCGTAAGGTCCGTCCATAAGTGAAGCGGGCTCACCATAGGCTTCAATAATATCTTCTTCAGTCGAACCCCAGGTAATGCCATTGGCCAATATCAGCTTATAGGGCTCATCAACTATTTCTCCTGTCGCATTGTTGGCTGTTATCTCAAAAATAATGTAGTGGACAAAAGTCTCTCTTAACATTTTATCTTCATCTGAAAGATTCACGACCTCGATAGTCATAAAAATAGTTTCCACATATCCTTCAAGTTTTGGATGGTACATATATGTGTATAATCCTTCACCCGCCTTGATTGTCATGGTAGGATCATTGCTGCAGACCCAGCCTAATTCTTCAAACTGTCTGAATGGCCAAGGATAATTAAATACCACTCCTTCTAATGAAAACTGCATGTTTATCCAGCTGGTATTTTCAACAGGCTTTTCTTTTTGCGGTGCTGGAGGAAAATAGTACAGCTCTATATCCAAATCTGCAAGGGCTGACTGGCAGTCCCAAACCCTTAAGCCCTCAAAAGTAGAATAAACAACAATTAAATCCCTTAATTTTGTTGTATAGGTTTTGCCTTCATAATAAGTATAAAACTCTGCCAATCTTTGAACTACAACGTAATGATCTTTCACTTCAATAACCGAATAGTCAGTTGCTACGATTTCAGGAAATTCAAAAGCATCCGGATTGGGTTCAATCATTATATATCCGGCATCAAGATAATCATGGAAAATATCCTGGACGTCAAATCTGTCCTTTCCAAAATACTTATCCACTCTTTCCTGAAATGCCTTTACTGAGAAACCGTATTTATTTTTATTCTTATCCACTTTCTCAAATTCGTCAGCATCCATAAATATTCTGAATAAACCAACATCATAGGTAATCATTACTTTTAAATGCAGTAAGTCTTCCACCGGTCCCATCCATTTGGCTATTCTGGCATCAGAATAAATACTCTTTACATATTTTAAGGCTGTCTCCGCATTTAAAACAGCTAACTGAGGTTTTTCAGGTCTTATCTTTATGTCTTCACATCCTATTAAACCCAGCATAAGCAATAAACTCAGCAAAACAACAATCAGTCTTTTCATTTACAACTTTCTCCTTAATATTAATTATTTGATATTTAATCACACATTTTTATTCTAACACGTATTTTTTTATATGTGAAATATACTTTTGCTTTAGCACAGTTCATTTTATGGAGACAGCCCTGATAATTTTCTTTAAACTTTATTTCTTTAATCTGAAAAATGGAAAAAAGAAGCAGCCTTGCTTCTTTTTCTCAAGTTTAAATTACGGTTATCAGCATTATCTGATAACTATTTTGTAAATTCAATATACGCCATTGGAGCAGCATCGCCTCTTCTGACAGTGGTTTTAACAACTCTGGTATAACCGCCGTTAGTGTCAGTGAAACGTGGTCCAATTTCATCAAACAGTTTCTGTAAAGCTGTCTTGCCTGTTGCCTTATCAGCAACAACATTTCTTACAACTCTTGCCGCTCTACGACGTGCATGTAAATCACCTTTTTTAGCTAAAGTAACCAGTTCATCAACTACTGTTCTTAATTCTTTAGCTTTCATTTCAGTTGTATTTATTTTTTCATGAACGATCATATCTGTAGCCAAATTACGTAATAATGCTTTGCGGTGATCAGATGTTCGTCCTAATTTACGATTTTGCATATTAGCTCACTCCCTCTAACTCTTTTAATTCTCAGATTTGCTAAGTTCTCTGCCAACCCGATTCAATGCATCTTTAATCTCTTCAACAGTTTTCTTTCCGCAGTTTTTCAACTTAGAAATATAATCTTCTGATCTGGAACACAGCTGATTTACTGTATGAATGTTGGCACGTTTTAAACAGTTAACTGCGCGGTTGTTTAACTCTAATTCTTCGATATTACGATCTGTTTCATCCGGAACATCGACTGAACTGGTTTCCTTTATACTGTCTCCCAGTTCTAAAACACATGGATTAATTTCTGTTAACAGAACTAAATGGTCTGTTAGAATCTTACTTGCCAGTGCTACCGCTTCCTGTGGATGGATTGCTCCATTTGTCCAGACTTCAATTGTCAAACTGTCATACCTGGCATTCTGATTGACACGCGTTGGATTGACTTCATAAGTTGCTTTGGTTACCGGAGTAAAGATTGAATCAGTATAGATTGTTCCGATACCCTGAGAAGAACTTTGATATAAAGCCTTGTTTTCCTCAGCACTTAAATAGCCTCTGCCTCTGCGGGCTTTTAATTCCATCTCTAGTTTTCCACCTTCTGAGATGTGACAGATTACTAATTCTGGATTTAATACAGTTACATAGGTAGGACAGATAATATCTCCGGCTGTTACTGTAGCAGGACCAGTTACATTAAGTCTTAATGTGTAATCATCTTCATCTTCAATTTTTAACACCATGTTTTTCAAATTCAGGATGATAGCAGTAACGTCTTCAACGATTCCTGGAATAGCTGTAAATTCATGGTAAATTCCATCAATTTTGATTGAATATACAGCGCCGCCTGGCATAGCAGCTAATAATACCCGACGAATTGCATTACCGATTGTTGTTCCAAACCCTCTTTCTAGAGGTCCAAACTCGAATTTTCCATAATGCTGGTCTTCAACATATTGTTGAACTTCTAATTCTGCTCTTTCAAATTGTTGCATCAACTATTCCTCCTTTATTGATTTTTAACCACGTGGACGTTTTGGTGGACGACAGCCATTATGTGGAATTGGTGTTACATCATTAATTGAACTGATGTCTAAACCTGCAACCTGTAAGCTTCTGATTGCTGATTCTCTTCCTGGTCCAGGTCCTTTAACGTTAACTTCAACAGACTTCATTCCGAATTCCATTGCGGCCTTAGCTGCTGCTTCTGCTGCCTGCTGAGCGGCAAATGGTGTTGATTTACGTGAACCTTTATATCCTAATGCTCCGGCACTTGACCATGCTACAGCATTTCCCTGTTCGTCACAGATTGTAACGATTGTATTGTTGAAAGTAGAATGAATATGAGCGACACCTTTGGCAATATTCTTTCTAACTTTACGTCTTCTAACTGTTGTTCTTTTCTTTGCAGTCATATAATATTACCTCGCTTATTTCTTCTTGTTAGCTACGGTACGACGTGGTCCTTTACGTGTACGTGCATTTGTTTTAGTTCTTTGACCGTTTACTGGCAAACCGATACGATGACGTTTACCTTTGTTGCAGCCAATTTCCATCAGACGTTTAATGTTTAAGTTTGTTTCTCTTCTTAAATCGCCTTCTGTTTTGATTTTATCGACTTCTGTACGGATTGCAACCTCTTGCTCAGCTGTCAGATTTTTAACTCTGATTGAAGTGTCTACACCTGCAGCTTCGCACACTTTCTTTGCCGTAGTTGCGCCGATTCCATAAATATAAGTTAATGCGACACCAACACACTTATCGCGTGGGATGTCTACTCCAGCTATACGAGCCATAATTTAATTTCCCTCCAATTAACCTTGTCTTTGTTTGTGTTTAGGATTTTCACAAATAACCATGACACGTCCCTTACGTTTGATGATACGACACTTGTCACAGATTGGTTTGACTGATGGTCTAACTTTCATAAATTGTTTCCTCCTAGACTATTTATGTCTAAACGTTATACGCCCACGTGTTAAATCATAAGGTGAAATTTCCAGTGTGACACGATCGCCTGGTAAAATGCGAATGTAGTTCATACGGATTTTACCAGAAACGTGGGCTAAAATAGTGTGTCCATTAGGTAGTTTCACTTTGAATTGCGCATTTGGTAGAGTATCCTCTACTATGCCTTCGACTTCAATTACATCATTTTTTTCTGTCATTAATTAGATTCTTTCCTCCATTATTTTTGTCAAGATTTCATCAATTTGTTTGTAAACATCTTCTACAGACTGTCCTGCATCAACATCATAGACAATACCTTTTTCACGATAATAATCAATAACCGGTTGAGTCTCTTCGAGATAAGATTCAAGTCTCACCATCAATTTCTCGTAGGTATCATCACTTCTCTGATACAATTTTCCACCACATTTTTCACAATGCTCTTCATCCTTTAATGGATTTAGTTTAATGTTATAGATAGTTTTGCAATCTTCACATAATCTGCGATAGACAATTCTGTCTACCAGCAGCTGTTCATCAATTGTCAAATTTATCACCACATTAATTCCCAAGTCTTCAATTGCTTTCGCTTGAACTAATGATCTAGGAAACCCGTCAAGAAGATAGCCGTTCTGACAGTCTTCCTGAGATAAGCGGTTTCTAACTAACTCAATGGTAACATCATCTGGGACAAGTATGCCTTGAGTTAAATAACTGTTGACTTTTTGTCCCAGTGGTGTATTCTGTTTAATTTCGTCCCTGAACATACTTCCGCTGGAAATATGCTTTACTGGATAGTTATCCTTTATCAAATCTGACATCGTACCTTTTCCTGATCCAGCAGGGCCCATAATTACAATTTTTAATATCATCTAACTACCTCTTCATAAAGCCCTTATACTCTTTTTGAGTCAATTGATTCTTTAAGTCCTTGACAGTTTCTAAAGCTACTCCAACGACGATGATAATTGATGTACCGCCCATTGAAATTGTGCTCGGAATATCTGTAAACATACTTAACAGATAAGGCAATGATGCAATGAAACATAAGAACAGGGCGCCAAGAACAGTGATTCTATTTAAAACCTTTGTAATATAGTTTTTAGTTTCACTACCAGGTCTTACTCCTGGAATATATGTCCCTGACTTATTCAAATTCTCACTGATCTTTTCAGGGTCAACCTGAATATGGGTATAGAAGAAAGTAAATGCATAAATCATAATAACGTAAAGAATTAATCCTCCAGGCTTGGTAAAGTCTGAAATATAATCAAATACGTTCATTAACGTTTTGGTAAAATCTGTCAGCTTAAACCAGCTTGCTCCACTAATTAAATTCATGATAGTTTTTGGCGCTACCATAATAGTAGAGGCAAAGATTACCGGCATTACTGAAGCACTATTAATTTTTAATGGTAAGTAGTTGATATCCCTGGCTCCTCTTCTGCTTGAGCTTGAAGTGTATTGAACCGGAATTTTTCTTTGTGCTGTATCTGTAAAGATTACCAGCACAATAATAGCTACATACATAATAACTATTAATGCAAACTTTAATAAACCAGTAAATATGGCTGCTGAATCAGCTGTTAAATCTACCAAAGTCATAAATGATGCAGTGAACTGATAAGGCATTGAACTGACGATACCGGCAAAGATAATCATTGAAATACCATTGCCTATACCAAATGCCGCAATTCTATCACCAATCCATACTAGTAAAAAAGTACCAGCTGTCAGGATTGTTGCAATGTACGAGTATGTTGAAGGGCCGCCATCAACCAGGATGCCATATGAAATATCAAATGTCATCGTCAGGGTATAGGCTTGCATAAAGCCTAAGGCAACCGCAACATAACGAGTAATCTGGTCGAGTTTCTGACGACCTTTCTGTCCGTCTTTTTTCAAATCAGCTAATGGAGGTATAATATCCATCGCTAATAATTCAACGACGATACTGGCAGTAATATATGGTCCGACACCCATTGAGAAAATTGAGAATGTCTGCCAGCTTCCTGCCCCTATAATGTTCATCATGGCAACCAGAGAGTTGCCTGATAATCCTGAAATCAGTTTTGAAGTGTCAATTCCCGGAACGGTAATTGCTGCTCCAACTCTGAATACAAATAGCATAGCTAATGTGAACAAGATTTTTGCTCGGATATCCTTATTTTTAAATAAGTCCACAAGAGTTTTGATCATATTAGATCACCTCTGCTTTTCCACCTGCTTTTTCAATCATTGCTACAGCAGATTTAGAGAACTTATTTGCTTTAACAACCAACTTCTTTTCAAGTTCGCCATCACCTAAAACCTTGACACCACTCTTTAAATCCTTAACGATTCCACAGTTTTGTAATAATTCTACCGTAACTTCTGTTCCGTTTTCGAATCTGTTCAGTTGTTCTAAGTTAACTACAGCATATTCTTTACGCATATAATTAGTAAACCCGCGCTTTGGTAAACGTCTTGCCAATGGAGTCTGTCCACCTTCAAAACCTAATTTACCCTGTCCACCACTTCTTGCCAATTGGCCTTTGTGACCTTTACCAGCAGTTTTGCCTTTTCCACTACCGTGACCTCTACCTAATCTGGTTCTGTCTTTACGAGAACCTTCAGTGTATTTTAATTCATGTAATTTCATTTAGCTAACCTCCTAGTAACGAATTTCAGTAGGCATTTTGCCTCTTAGTTTAGCAACTTTTTCAATTGTCATCATTGATTTCAATCCTTCAACTGTCGCTCTGACCAGGTTGACTGGAGTTCTGGAACCAATACACTTTGAAAGAACATTATTAACACCGGCTAATTCCAGAACTGCACGTACCGGACCACCAGCGATAACACCGGTGCCATCTGCAGCTGGTCTTAAAACCACTTCAGCAGCACCATATCTGCCAACGGTTCCATGAGGCAAGGTAGTATCAACCAGGGCAACTCTGATAATGTTTCTAGTTGCTCTTTCAGTAGCCTTTTTAATAGCATCAGGTACTTCTTTCGCTTTACCGGTTCCAAAACCGACTCGGCCTTTTTTGTCCCCGACAACTACCAGGGCTGTAAATTTCATTCTTCTGCCACCCTTAACAACTTTGGTGACACGATTGATTTTTACAACTCTTTCTTCAAATTCTTTTTCAGGGCGCTCAGTTCTGACTCTTCTGCCTCTGTCGCCACTTTTACGACTTCTTCTGTCGACTCTTTCTTTTGCTGGTTGAGAAGCTTCAGCAACTTCTACAACTTTGTTTTCTACTTCTGTCACTGTTTTTCCTCCTCTTAGAATTCTAATCCAGCTTCTCTAGCGCCTTCTGCTAAAGCCTTGACTCTGCCGTGATAGATATAGCCGCCACGGTCGAATACAACTTTTTTAATGCCTTTTTTCAGGGCTCTTTTAGCAATCTCTGTGCCGACCTGTCTAGCAGCTTCGATATTTCCGCCATGAGCCAGCTTCATATCAACTGAACTTACTGAAACTAAGGTTGTTCCAGTTGTGTCATCAATAATCTGTGTATGGATATGAGCGTTTGAACGGAATACGTTTAAACGTGGAGTATCTGCTGTACCACTGATCTTGGTACGAACACGAATATGACGACGAATTCTTTCTTTATTTCTTGGTGTTTTTTTAATCATATCTTAACACTCCCTCCCTACTTGCCTGCAGCAGCAGTCTTGCCTTCCTTACGACGGATTTTTTCACCCTTGTAAGCAATACCTTTACCTTTATATGGTTCAGGTTTTCTAACAGCTCTGATATTGGCTGCTAATTCACCGACTCTTTGCTTGTCGATGCCTTTGACAATAATTTGTGTTTGTTTAGGGCATTCAATGGTTAATCCCTCTTCAGCAGTTATAATAACCGGATGAGAGTAACCCATGTTCAGTCTTAAAGTCTGACCTTCAACAGCTGCTCTATAACCGACACCTTCAATAACCAATTCTTTAACGAATCCTTCTGATACTCCAGTAACCATATTACTTAATAATGATCTGGTTGTACCATGTAATTGTTTGATTGCTTTTTCGTCGTTTGGACGTTTTACTTTAACGATTGTACCTTCAACGACGATTTCTAATCTATCATCGAACTGACGAGTTAAAGTTCCTTTAGGTCCTTTAACAGTCACCTCATTACCTTCAGCGATACTAATTTCTACACCTGCAGGAATGGTAATCGTTTTATTTCCGATACGTGACATATTTTGTCTTCCTTTCTTTAAATAACTTTCTACCAGACATAAGCGAGAATTTCGCCGCCGACATGTTTAACCTTGGCATCTTTATCAGTCATGACACCTTTAGAGGTAGAGATGATAGCGATACCTAAACCATTTAGAACTCTTGGCAGTTTGTTAGCTTCAACATAAACTCTCAGACCAGGTTTTGAAATACGTTTGATTCCATTAATAACCTTCTGGCCGTTTTTCCCATACTTTAATGTTACGACAATATTTTTTCTGACGTCAACTTCAACAGCATAGTCTTCAATGAAGCCTTCCCCTTTCAAGATTCTAGCGATTTCTAATTTTTGCTTGCTGCAAGGAATAGTAACACTATCGTGTTTAGCCTGAACAGCGTTTCTGATACGTGTAAGCATATCAGCAATTGGATCTGTAATTGTCATAGTGTTTTTCCTCCTTTTACCAACTAGCCTTTCTGACTCCTGGAATTTCGCCTTTGTATGCTAATTCTCTGAAGCAGATACGACATAATTTAAATTTTCTCAAGACTGAATGAGGTCTGCCACAACGCTGGCATCTTGTATATGCTCTAGTTGAGAATTTTGCAGCTCTTTTAGCTTTATTTACCATTGCTTTTCTTGCCATTTTTCCTCATCCTCCTATCTTGCAAAAGGCATTCCCAATGCTTGCAGTAAAGCATATGCCTCTTGATTTGTTTTAGCTGATGTTACGATAACAATGTCCATTCCTCTGGTAATATTAACCTTATCATAACTGATTTCTGGAAAAATCAATTGTTCCTTAACACCTAAAGTGTAGTTTCCTCTACCATCAAAAGCAGTTTTTGAAACTCCTCTGAAGTCACGCACACGTGGTAAAGCGATAGAAATCAGCTTATCAAAGAAGTCATACATTCTTTCGCCTCTTAGAGTGACCTTGCAGCCAATCGACATGCCTTCTCGCAGTTTGAAGTTGGCAATTGATTTTTTAGCCTTATTGATAACTGGCTTCTGACCAGAAATAAGTGTCAAATGTTCAACCGCTTCTTCTAAAGCTTTAGGATTGCCGACAGCATCGCCTACACCCATATTGATAACGATTTTTTCCAGTCTTGGAACTTCCATTACAGAAGAGTAGTTAAAACGTTCCATCATATTCTTAGCAACTTCATCATTGAATTTTTGAGTTAAACGGTTCATCTTACTCCTCCTTACTTCTTAGCGGTTTTAATTTCATTACCGCTCTTTTTATTAATTCTTATCTTCTTGTCACCATCAAAACGATAGCCGACTCTTCCAGCAACTTTCTTTCTGGTGTCATAAACCATAACGTTAGAAGCATCAATTGGTGCTTCCTGGCTTAAGATACCGCCATCTGGATTCATCTGTGAAGGTCTGACATGTTTCTTTAAGATATTAACGCCTTCAACAACAACTTTATTTTTATCAGGATAGACAGCTAAAACATCACCTGTAACACCTTTATCCTTACCAGCAATTACTTGTACTTTATCACCTTTTTTGATTTTCATACTATTTTGCCTCCTATAAGACTTCAGCAGCAAGGGAAGCAATCTTGGTATATTCAGCTTCTCTAACTTCTCTAGCTACAGGTCCGAATATACGAGTCCCTACTGGTGACTTGTCCTCTTTTATGATAACTGCTGCGTTATCATCAAATTTAATATACGTACCGTTATCTCTTCTTACCGGGTAAGTAGTTCTAACGATAACCGCTTTAACAACCTGACCTTTCTTAATAGTGCCGTGAGGAGTAGCACTCTTAACAGTACATACTACAACATCACCGATAGAAGAAAACTTTCTGGCTGAACCGCCTAAACAGCGGATAACCAGCAATTCCTTGGCTCCGGTATTATCGGCAACCTTTAAACGACTTTCATTTCGAATCATTTGCCATTACCTCCTATAACACCTGAGCCTTTTCCACTATTTCCACCAAACGGAAACGTTTGGTTGCAGATAAAGGTCTTGTTTCCATGATGATAACCTTATCGCCAATACCGGCAGCATTGTTTTCATCATGCACCGCAAATTTTTTGGTATATTTTACACGTTTACCATATTTTTCATAGTCTTTTGAAGTCATAATTTCAACGATGATAGTCTTATCACTTTTGTCGCTGACCACAACACCACGGTAAACTTTACGAGCTGATCTTTCTTTCATTTTTCAGATCCTCCTTAGGCATTTTTTTGACGTTCTGTCAAAACTGTTTTAATGCGCGCAATTGTCTTACGAATTTCTCTGATACGAGCAGGATTTTCCAAGAAGCCTGTAGCCTGTTTGAAACGCAGGTCAAATAGTTCTTCTTTTAAGGTATCAATCTGTTTCAGCAAATCTTCATTGCTTAATTGACGGATTTCTTTCATTTTTTCCATAAACTATTTTTCCTCCTGTCCTTTTACTACAAAACGAGTCTTGATAGGTAACTTATGAGCTGCCAGACGTAATGCTTCTCTAGCTACCTCTTCGGTTACACCAGCTACTTCAAATAGAACGCGTCCAGCCTGTACAACTGCAACCCATCCATCTGGAGCACCTTTACCTGAACCCATACGAACTTCCAGCGGCTTAGCTGTTTTAGCCAGATGCGGGAAGATTTTGATCCATACCTTACCGCCACGCTTCATATAACGAGTCATGGCAATACGTGCAGATTCAATCTGGTTGTTGGTGATATAAGCGCCTTGTTCAGCAACCAGGCCATATTCACCGAAATGTACTTCTCTACCAGCTTTGCTACGACCTTCGTAGCTAACTCTATGAGGTCTTCTGTACTTTGTTCTTTTTGGCATTAACATTATTCAGCAACCTCCTTTTTACTATCGCCTGCTCTAGCTCTAGTATCTCTTTTTGGGCGATCGCTTCTAGGAGCTCTTCTACGAGCGCTTCTAGGGACATTGTATTTTGGAGCTTCTGGTTCTTTTACCATTTCCCCTCTTAATACTTCTCCTCTACAGATCCATACTTTGACACCTAAGATGCCATAGGTTGTCAGAGCGCCTTCATGGGCAAAGTCAATATCTGCTCTGATGGTATGTAAAGGTACAACACCTTCAGAATATCCTTCACTTCTGGCAATGTCCGTGCCACCAAGTCTTCCTGAAACAGCGGTCTTGATTCCTTTCGCTCCAGATCTCATGGTTTTTTGAATCGCTTTTTTCTGAACAGTTCTAAATGAAGCTCTTCCTTCCAACTGATCAGCAATTGATCTAGCTACTAAACGAGCATCTAAATCAGGGTTAGCAATTTCAACTACTTTAATGTTTAATCTTTTGCTACCGATGATTTCTTCTAATTTTTTCTTTAACGCTTCAACTCTTTCGCCATCCTGACCGATGATAGCACCAGGTCTTGCGGTTTTGATGAATAGTTGAACACTGTTTTTACTTCTTTCAATTTCAATTCTGCTTACTTCAGCATCTTTTAATTCTTTGAACAGGCATTCACGAATCTTTATGTCTTCCTGCAATAAAGTGCCATATTCCTTTTCTGCGAACCATCTAGATCCCCAATCACGAATAACGCCTACGCGCATTCCAATAGGTGATACTTTCTGACCCATAAATCTTCCTCCTATTCTCTTTCTTCAACCACTACTGTGATGTGGCTGCTTCTCTTTAAAATCTGTGATGCTGAACCTTTAGCTCTTGGTCTCCAGCGTTTTAACGTTCTAGCTTCATCAGCATAGCAAGTCTTTATATATAACCTATCTTCAACTAAGTTGTGATTGTTTGTAGCATTAGCTACAGCTGATTTAACTAATTTAGCTATAACTGGTGAGGCAGCTCTTGGAGTAAACTTCAAGATAGCCAGAGCTTCCTTAATGTCTTTTCCTCTTACTAAATCTAAGACCAGTCTGACTTTTCTAGGAGTCAAACGGACGTTCTTTGCAATTGCTTTTACTTCCATATTAACTTTTCCTCCTATCTTTTAGTCCTTTTGTCATCGCCATGTCCACCAAATTTTCTTGTTTGAACAAATTCACCTAATTTATGTCCAACCATATCTTCTGTAATATAGACCGGAACATGCTCTTTACCATTATGAACTGCAAAGGTATGCTCTAGAAAAGATGGATAGATCGTTGAACGACGAGACCAGGTCTTAATAACTTCTTTTTTTCCGCTAGCATTCATTGCCTCTACTTTTTTAAGTAAATGTTTATCGGCGAATGGGCCCTTTTTCAAACTACGACTCATTTTAATCTATCTCCTTTCATTACTTCTTGCCACGACGGCGAACAATTAATTGACTGCTCTTCTTTTTACTTTTACGAGTTATTACACCCATGGCTTTTTTACCCCATGGTGTCATTGGTGCTTTACGTCCGATTGGAGTTCTGCCTTCACCACCACCATGCGGATGGTCAACCGGGTTCATTGCTGAACCTCTAACTGTCGGTCTTTCACCTTTCCAGCGAGATCTTCCAGCTTTACCAATATTTACCAGGCTATGATCAGCATTGCCTACTGCACCAATAGTTGCACGGCAAACACCTAAAATTTTTCTAACTTCACCTGAAGATAATCTGACTAAGACATATTTGCCTTCAGAACCCAGAATTTGAGCGCTGCAGCCAGCACTTCTTGCCAGTTGTCCGCCCTTACCAGGTTTTAATTCAACGTTATGAATAAAGGTGCCATCTGGCATACTGTTCAGCTGACAGCAGTTACCTGTTAAAATATCTGCGGTTTCTCCTGAAATAACTGTTTGTCCAACAGTCAAGCCTTCTGGCGCGATGATGTAACGTTTTTCACCATCAACATAATTTAACAGTGCGATAAATGCACTTCTGTTTGGATCATATTCGATTGTCGCAACTTTTGCTGGAATATTGTCCTTGTTACGTTTGAAATCGATGATACGATACGCCCTTTTATGTCCTCCGCCCTGATGTCTGGTAGTGATACGACCTGTGTTGTTACGACCACCTTGTGACTTCTTAGGAGCTAATAATGAGCGTTCTGGTTTTTTTGCAGTTAAAACTGCTCTATAGTCAATTGTAGTCATTCCTCTACGACCAGGTGTCGTAGGTTTATACTTTTTAATTGCCACTTTTTCTTCCTCCTATACGCAATTGTCCGGAAATAGCGTTGTCTTCCGATAGATTTTTCAGGAACTAACTATTAGTCCTTATCGTATAGATCAATTGAGTACCCTTCAGCCAGTTTGACAACTGCCTTGCGATAACCATTGACTCTACCGACATAACGTCCAACTCTTTTGATTTTAGCAGGTGTGTTGGAAATGTTTACTTTTTCAACTTTGACATTGAAGATTTCTTCAACTGCCAGTTTTACAGCGGTTTTGTTAACTCCCTTAGCAACTTCGAAGGTTACTTTATTGTCCTGCTCTTGAGCTAACATTGTTTTTTCAGTCACAATTGGACGAATTATAATATCTCTTGCTGCCATATTACTTTAATGCCTCCTCAATCTTACTGATTGCTGATTCAGTAGCAACAACTGTATATGAATTAGCTAATTCTAAACAGCTGATACCATCTGCGAATGTGAATGTAGCATTTTGAATATTTCTCATACTTAATTCTGCATTTTCCCAATCTTCTTCCATATCGAAGACGAATAATACTTTTCTGTCGACGCCTAAGTTATTCATTACCTGAACAAAATCTTTTGTCTTTGGGGCATCGAACACCATCTTATCAACCACTTTAATATTTCCTTCAGCAGCAAATGTTGATAAATATGATTTTAAAGCCAGTCTTGCAACCTTGCGGTTGATTCTGTATTTATAGCTTCTTGGAGTTGGTCCAAACACTACTCCGCCACCAACAAATTGTGGTGTTCTTCTTGAACCGTGTCTAGCTCTACCTGTGCCTTTTTGGCGATATGGCTTTTTGCCAGTACCAGAAACTTCACTTCTACCTTTGGTATCATGAGTTCCCTGTCTTAGTGAAGCCTGCTGCATAATTACTGCATCAAACATCGCCTGCTGATTTGGCTCAATACCGAATACATTTGCATTTAATTCGATATCATGTAATTGAGCTCCTTTTTGGTCAGTTACTTTTACAATCAATGACATATGTGAGCCTCCTTTTAAATTTCATAGTTGACCAGTTCAACCGGATCAACATGTTTAATAGGTTTAACTGTTGTTTTTACTAGCACAAGCCCTCTTCTTGGCCCTGGAACATTGCCTTTAATTAACAGGCAATCGTTTTCCATATCAACTTTGATAATTTCAAGATTTTGGTTTGTAGTAGTATAGTTACCTTCCTGACCAGCCATAATTCTGCCTTTATTGATGCGAGAATTAGTACGTCCGTTAGTTGCTAGTGAACCAATCGTTCTATGAGCAGGTCCGGCACCGTGGGTGGCAAATAATAATTTCTGGTTATTACGGTAAACCCCGCCCATATAACCTTTACCACGAGATGTTCCCTGAACATCAACTTTATCACCTGCCTGAAATAAATCGGCAGTTACGATTGTGCCAAGTTCTAAATCAGCCATTTCATCACTTTTGATTTCTCTGTAAAATCTTTTTGGTGCTGTATTAGCCTTAGCAGCATGGCCTTTGTTAGCCTTTGTAGCTCTGTGTTCTTTTAGGTCTTCCATTCCAAGTTGTAGTGCTACATAACCGTCGTTTTCCATGGTTTTCTTTTGGGTAACAACATTTGTAAATAATTTAACGACTGTAACTGGAATGAGTGTCCCATCACTGGTGAATACTTGAGTCATACCAAGTTTTCTACCCATTAGTCCTTTCATGATGTCTCCTCCTAATTCCTAAAGTTTGATTTCAATATCGACACCGCTA
>JARKSP010000088.1 GCA_029974225.1 Erysipelotrichaceae bacterium | reverse complement strand
ATACTGATCTGCTCCCTGTCAAGTAGACACGGGAAATATCTAAAATAATTCTAGCCCAGCCGAATATTCGGTTGGGTTTTTACTTGCCAGACCGGCTTTGTATTTTTCAATACGTCTGTTGACAGGTATCGGATACCTCTTAGGTATATCAGCTTGTAAAGCCTCTGATCTTACTTCCATAGGGGTCTTACAGTCATATCTTTCCTGATAGCGATGATGATTGTAAAACTCCATATAATCTATTAAAGCCTGGATCAGGGACTGTTCATCGTATATATCATACATCTGATACATCTCATCCTTAATAATGCCCCACAGTCCTTCTGCCGGGCAGTTGTCTACACACATGCCAACCCTTGACATTGACTGCTGTATGCCAAGCTGTTTGAGTCTGTTTCTAAATGCCGGGCTGGTATATTGATAACCTCTATCACTGTGAAACAGTGGCTGGGCTTCTGGATTAGCTTCAACAGCCTTGTTGAGGGTATCAAACACCAGTTTGTTATCGTTAGTCTTGCTCAGCTGCCAGCCGACAATAGAGCGATCATACAGATCCAGAAATGCACTAAGATACAGCTTCCTGTTACTTTTAGGTATCCTCAGTTCACAGACGTCAGTGGTCCACTTCTCATTTGGAGCGAAGGCTTCAAAGTTGCGATTGAGAATGTTTTCAGCTTTCTGATCAGTTTTATTTGATGCTGTACAGCACTTTCTTACTCTCCTGATAGTTGAACTTACACCTGCAATTCTCATGATTCGACGAATTCTTCTGTATCTGTAGTTTTTATTATAATGACGATTGATAAACATTGTCATTCTTCTGTAGCCAAGGATTCCTCTGTATTTCTGATGATATTCCAAAACCAGTCTGCCCAGTTCAATGTCTTCCAGCTCCTTTTGCGGTATTTCTCTGTTCAGCCACCTGTAATAGGCTGCTCTGGATACATTCAGCTTCTTACACATCCACTGCACACTGTAATTCTTTTCTTCACTGAGTTCTCTGATTGCCAGATATTTTACTTCATTTTTCGTTTTTGAAAAGATCGCCTCCTTTCGATTTCCTGAACTTTTTTTAACAGCTCTCTCTCCATCTGCAGTTCTTTTACGGTTGCTTCAAGTATTTTTACTTTCCTTTGATATTTTTCCAGTTCAGTCAGTTGAGATTCGTCTTTACGTTTTCCTCGACAGTCTGACAGTCCTTCTTCACCTTCTGACAGATACTTTCTGACCCAGCTGTATACCTGTGAATATGAAACATCATATCTTGAAGCTGTTGTCTTGTAGTCTCTGTTATTATCCAGGCAGTACTGTACTATTTCTTTTCTTTCTTCTAGAGTCGTTTTCTTGCGATATGCCATCTTCGTATACACCTCCGGTCTGGGATTGTAATCCTTCAGTTCCCTAAGGTTATTATACTTTGAAATCCAGTTTAATATTGTAGAAGCTGCTGGAATCTGATGTTTTATCGCCAAATTTTCTATAGAGCCTTCACCTTCCTGGTATTCTTCGACAACCATTTGTTTAAATTCTTTTGTATAGCTGCTGTTTCTTCTTTTAGATATGAGTGCTTCTGGACCATTGGTTTTGTATTCTCTAGCCCATAACCGAATCTTATTGTCTCCGCCTTTTCCTGAATTTAATCTTCTGGCAATGTTTGCGGCACTGTCTTTTCCGCTTAGATAATCTTCGACAGCCTGTATCTTTTCTTCATAAGATATCTTTGGTTTTCTTCCCATAATAAAATCCCTCCTCTGTAAACTCACTTTTGTATATTTCGTGTGTCTACTTTGGAGGGATCATATCAATTTCTCCAACCTTTTATCTGGTTTCCTGGGCCTTGATTAACTCTTTGTACCAGTCAACAGCCATTGGCAGACAGCCCTGGTCAATGTTTTCGTTTAATCCATGCATACCTTTTAGCTGCTCCGGACCATAATTAACCGGGGCAAAGCGGACACAGTTATCACAGACTTCGCCAAAGAATCTTGAGTCAGTGCCCCCACATACTACATAAGGCATAATTCCCACTCCCGGGAAGACTTTTTTAATGGTATCAACAACCATATTATACTGCGGTCCTTTTAAATCCAACGGTTTAGAAGGGTAGCCGGCAACAATTGTTTCAACTTCCAGATCATATTTGCCGGCAATCTTTTTAACAATTTCATTTGATTCATCAGTCGACTGATGAGGAATGTATCTTAGATTGGCAGTTACATAGGCTTCTTGCGGAATTACATTATAGCCGTCAGAACCTTTCTGCATGGTAAAGCAGATGGTTGTCTGCAGCATTGCCGCCGCATGAGGAGAAATACCTGGTAGAACAAGTTTTAAAAGAGGTTTAAACAGCCAGAGATTACCCATGACCATTTTTAACATAAAGCTGGAACAGTAGGGCGCCAGGTTAGTCAGCATCGCATCAACAGCGGCAGAAAACCTGACTTTAAAGGGATTGTTGATTTCCACATCCGTGATAAACTTAGCTAAACGGGCAATCGGGCTGTTCTTGGGTGGCGTAGAAGAGTGCCCGCCGCTGCTTTTGGCGCTGATTTTTAAATCACCATAACCTTTTTCAAAGATACCGATAGCAGCGAAGTTTCCTTTAACTCCGGCAATGGGATCAGCGACGATGCTGCCGCCTTCATCAGACAGCAGATATAGTCTGATACCTCTTTCCTTGAACCAGCTGGCCATTTTAGGGGCGCCATCACCACCGATTTCCTCAGTACAGCTTGAACCCAGATAGACATCACATTTTGGAGTATAGCCAGCGATAAGAAGCTCCTCAACCGCCTGATAGAACCCCATAATGCCTACTTTAATATCGGCTGATCCTCGACCCCAGATTTTACCGTCAGCAATCGTGCCAGAAAAAGGAGGATAAATCCATTCACCGCCTGCTTCAACCACGTCCTGATGAGAAATCAGCATAATCGGATCAAGGGTAGGGTCAGTTCCTTTCCATTTCATCATCAGATTGCCATCGATTTCAATTTTTTCCAGTCTGGCAAAGACATTGGGATACAGCTTTTCGATAACCCTGTGAAAACCGCGAAACTTTTCTACCTCCGGTTTGTCACGATAAGAAATAGTCTCATACTGAATCAGCTGAGAAAGTTTTTCGGAGTATAGATCAATTCTTTCTTTATCGGTTGAGTACTGATAAAAGGTTTCCTTATTGCCGATAAGGATGGTTCTAATAACCGCTGTCAGCAGTAACAGAAAAATAAGCAGTAAAAATATCAATAAAAATTCCATATCAAGTATCTCCTTCAGCTGCTCTTATTATATGTCAACAGCTTAAAAAATCAAACTAAAAAGCCCGGTTTAAATTAACGATATAAACCTGTTCCATAATTTCTTCATTATCCGTCCAGGTTTTATCTAAATTCTAATGACGGTATTTTTTAACAGCCTGTTTAAATATATCTATCATATCCTGGGCACTTTCATCAAAAGTTCCATAATATGGTCTATAACCTTCACTGATTCCCTGGAAAAATACATAGTATGAAAAAGTACAGTCTTCAAGGATGGCAATATTGTCTTCTTTCTGAAAACTGTCAGGGACAAAGACATATTTATTACTTAAAAAGGCAGTGATGATTATTTCCAGATCAGCAGGGTCAATTTCTACTGATTTACAGCTGTGACTGCCATCATAGTCGGTAAAGTCACCTGATAAATAAGCCCGGTCATCTTCTATTTCCAGGTTAAAATTAAAGGTGTTTAAAGGCCTTGGATGTGACTGACTGATAGAAATCAGACGGATAAGTCTTTTAGGATTAGCGATTATTTTATTATAGTTCAGCAGAGGTATGTAGTTGGCATTATTTTCTCTCATTTTACTGATGAGCAGTGGTTTCAGATGTTCAAACAGTCTGACGGCCTGATTTGGAATATAGGCGTTTATGGAAAGACCAATTTTTTCTTTGGTCTGATATCTGGCTGCCAGGGTAAAGTGACCAGCATTTTCCGGCAGTCCGTCAACCCAGTCATAGGTACCGTTTAATTTCATTACCCCTGACTTTCTAATCTGCTGGGCAAATTCTCTGACAAAAGCCTTATCAACCGCCGCTTCAAATCTGACATAGTCTTCAGAGAGATCATTTGCGACCGTCAGCCACAGCATGTAACCAAGCTTTTCAAATTCTGCTATTCTGTCTTTGGCTTTTTTTAATAAATACTCATCTTTATCAGTATAGGCATCTAAAACAATTTCAACATTGCCACTGACAGTCTCAGATTCGCCAATGATATGCATACTGAAATAGGTTAGCTCCGAAGAACTTATGTCTTTAGGTGCCTTTGGATTATAGCTTCGATGATGCTTACCCGGCATGTCGATGTCTTCTTTTCTTTTGGCTGAAAACAATAAAAGAGCTAATCCCACTAATGATATAACAATTAGAATAACCGGGTTAGAAACTAACATATTTAATATTTTTTCCATATGGCCTCCACTTCTATTATCAAATCATGAATTTTTAATAATCAACATCTTCATTATACCGAAGATTTACCTGTTATTGTTTTAAAAACCATAAATATTTTAGATGTATATTTTAGCTCAATTATTATTAAAGTAGTGTATAATAGAAAAAATAAGGTGGTGAAAAGATGATTGACAGCAAAGAAAGGGTATTCTTAGGCAATCTGCTGCAGACTATCCATATTAAAGGACGGAATGAGAATAATCCGGTTTTACTGTTTCTGCATGGCGGTCCGGGTATCAGCAACCGACATACAGTGATGCAGACCAATGATGACCTGCTGGATGATTTTACCATCGTAGCCTGGGATCAGAGAGGAACAGCCGGCTCCTACTTCGGCGTTAAAACAGAAGATCTGACAATTGAAAGACTGACTGAAGATGCCAGAGAGCTGGTGGATTACCTCTGTGAAAAATTCAGTAAAAAGAAAATCTTTGTTATCGGGGGCTCCTGGGGTTCATTGCTGGGAACCTGGCTTTTGCATAAATATCCGGATAAAATTGCCGCCTTTGTGGGTTTTGGTCAATTTGTCAATGGTCATCTAAATGAGCTGCTCAGCTGGCAGTACTGTATCGAAGAAGTAACCAGGGCTAATGATCTGAAAGCCTTAGAGATACTTAAAAGAGTCGGGCCACCAGAGATGGGAATCTATAAAGGCGGCTTTGCCGGAATGAAGGCTCAAAGAGATATCATGATGAAATATGGCGGCTATTCCAAAAATGAAGGGAAACGTTCCTACATGGATGCTTTTATCAAACCGATATTAAAAAGCGGGGAGTATACCCTAAAAGAGATTTATGGCTATGTTAAAGGCTATAAGCTGGTCCTGAATAGTATGTGGACTCAGGTTGGCAAGACCGATTTCACCAAAACCTGTACCAGTTTTGCGGCTCCGATCTTTATTTTCAATGGCCGCTGGGATATGAATACACCGGCAGTTCTGGTTGAAGACTGGTTTGATATGATTGAAGCACCAGTCAAAGAGTTGCATTGGTTTGAAGACTCAGGTCACAATCCGATGATGGATGAAGAAAAAAAGTTTAAAGAATTATTAAAAGAAAAACTGCTTGCAGTTGCCAGGGAGGAGAATTTATGAGTAACAAGGGCATAATCAAATTAAAAGAGAAACTGGGTTTTGCAGCTTTCTCAGGAGCATTGAATCTGGTTTTTACCTTTAAAAACCTGTATTATCTTATTTTCTTGACGAATGTTTTGAAAATTGATGTCTTAATGGCTGGCACCATGTTAACGCTGGGAACCATCTGGGATGCGATCAATGACCCGCTGATCGGGTTATGGAGCGCTAATCATACCTTTAAAAATGGTGAAAAGGTACGACCGTTTAACCTGATTTTCTGTGTGCCCTGGGCTATTTCAATAGTCCTGCTTTTTAGCGATTTTAAAACAACGCAGACCTTGTCAGTCATCCTTGGTCTGGCGATTTATTTTATCTTTGAAACTTTCCATACCTTTCTGGGAATGCCTTATAATTCCATGGGAGCTCTGGCCTCTCAGCATGACAGTGATAGACGCTCTATCAATGCTTTCAGATCGCTGGGAGCAGTTCTGGGTACGGGAATCGGTTCGGTTGCGGTTACTCCGCTGGTCAAACTGTTTGGCGGCTTGCAGGGTAAAGGAGCAATCATTGGTTCTCAGGATGCCAGAGCCCTGTTTTTAACAGCCTGCACCATGGGTCTTATCTGTATTGGTGGTTCACTGACCCATTATTTTACTACTAAGGAAAGAGTGCGTCAGATTTCTGAAAACAACGAAAAGATTTCTTTGGCTCAAGGCTATAAGATGCTGTTTGGCTGTAAATCCTGGGTTCTGAATATGTTTTATATCATCTGTTATGGTGTTAATAACACTTTGGTTATGAACTCAATCAACTATTATGCCGCTTATGTTTTAGGTGAAAGCAGTGCCGCAATGCCAATCCTGGCTGTTTATCTGGTATTCACTATCTTCCTTTCAATCATTACGCCAATGATTGATGAAAAACTGGGTCGTCGAAAAACAATGTTATTGGCAGCTTTTGTAATGCTGGTTGGTAAGATTCCGTTTATCATAAATCCGTTTTCTAAGATTAATGTCTATCTTAATGCTTTAGCTTTAGATATTAACGGTCCAATCACCTTTATCATGTTCAATACCAACAGAAATAATATTTCAGACATTATTGAATGGAAGAATGGTCGCCGAATTGACTCGCTGGTATCAAGCGGTGATAATCTGGCTTCTAAACTGGCGGAGGCGGCCGCAATTCAGTTTATCGCCTTCAGTCTGAAAATAGCCGGCTTTAATGAGGCGTTGAAAATCAATCAGACCCCAGAAACCATCATGACTATAAACTCATTTTTAGGCTGGATTCCAGCTGTTATAGTCATTGTGATGATTGTTGTCCTGCTTCGAATGAATGTCGCCAAAGAAATGGCCGAAAGCAAAGCCAGCAGTGTAGTCTAAAAGAAGGCAACCGCCTTCTTTTTTGATGGAGTCATAATAGAACTATCTTTGATGTTCATACTGATTTTACTTCGGCTTTATTGACCCTGGTTTAATTGGTTGTTAAAATTATTTAGGTGATCAGACTGCTGTAAACAGTGTTATCAGATATGATAAAATATAACTGTAAAAAAGGAGAAGAAATGCTGGAACTTAGAAATATAACCAAAACATACAAAACAGGTGAACTGATTCAAAACGCTTTAGATGATGTCAGCATTTCCTTTAGAGAAAGTGAATTTGTCGCTATTTTAGGTCATTCCGGAAGTGGCAAGACCACGATGCTGAATATCATCGGCGGTTTAGACCAGTATACTACCGGCGATCTGATTATCAGAGGTGTCAGTACTAAAAGATATAAGGACAAAGACTGGGATGCCTACAGAAATCATGCCATCGGTTTTGTCTTTCAGAATTATAATCTGATTCCTCATCAGACAGTGCTGGAAAATGTGGAACTGGCTTTAACTTTGTCCGGCGTCAGCAAGGCTGAAAGAAAGAAAAGAGCAGCGGAGGCTTTAGCGCAGGTTGATCTGGCTGAACATATCAATAAAAATCCCAACCAGCTCTCGGGCGGTCAGATGCAGCGCGTGGCCATTGCCAGAGCCCTGGTAAATAATCCTTCAATTCTTCTGGCTGATGAACCAACGGGAGCTTTGGACAGTGAGACCAGCCTGCAGGTGATGGAAATCCTTAAAACCATCTCTAAAGACAGACTGGTTGTTATGGTAACTCATAATCCGGAACTGGCTAACCGCTACGCCAGCAGGATTGTAAAACTGGCCGATGGCCGAATTACTTCTGATTCTAAGGTGTATATTTCTGAAACACAGCCGGTTGAAAAGCCGGTTAAGCTGAAAAACAGGTCAATGTCCTTTTTAACCGCTACCGCCCTGAGTTTTAAAAACCTGCTGACCAAAAAACTGAGAACTTTTATGACAGCTTTTGCCGGCTCGATAGGAATTATGGGAATAGCTCTGATACTGTCAGTTTCAACCGGATTTCAGCTATATATTGATAAGGTTGAAGAAGACACACTGTCTTCCTATCCCTTAACGATTACTTCTGAAACTGCAGATGCCACCGGGGCGATACTAAGCCTGGTAACTGATGATGATGAAGGGGACGGCAGTGAGACTGTTAAAGAAAAGCAGTATATTTCAACGATGTTCTCTTCGATAGAAACCAATGATTTAGCTTCTCTGAAAAAGTATTTTGAAAAAAACCGACAGTTCATTGAACAGTGCACTTCACTGGTGACCTATGATTATTCAGTAGTGCCTAATATTTATACTGTTGATAGTGCCGGCAATACTGTTAAGATTAATCCCAACAATATGATGCATGGCTCCAAAGGCCGACCATCAACCTCGATGTTTTCAACAATGTCATCATCAAGAGGAATCTTTAATGAAATGCTGGATGATATCGAAATGCTGAAGACAAGCTATGATGTTTTAAAGGGCAGATGGCCGGAAAACTACAATGAACTGATTATTGTATTATCTGAACCCAACAGTATTTCGGATTTGCTGGTGTACTCATTGGGATTAAGGGATTTTTCGGAGCTGAAGACGATAATCAATGATGCCATGAGCGGTAAAGAACCAGCAATCAAAAATGAGCCTTTGCTTATTACTTATGATGATCTGCTGAACCTTGATTTAAGACTGATCAGTAACAGTGCGGTTTTTAAGTATAATGAAAAATATGATATCTATGAAGATATGTCAGCAGATTCCGACTATATGCAGAATGTCTATGATTACAGCGAAAAACTCAAGGTAGTGGGAATTGTCTGTCTTAAGGCGGGAACCAGTTCCATGGCTTTACAGCCGGGGGTCAACTATACCAAGGATCTGACTTTATACGTTATCGAAAAAGCTAAACAGAGTGAAATTGTGCAGGGACAGCTGGCTAATCCGGATATTGATATCTTTTCCGGGAAAAGATTTGATCAGCAGGATGATCAAAAACCAGCCATTGACTTTAATGATATGATTGCCATTGATCAGCGGGTTTTGAAAAGTGCCTTTAAGCTGAATATTGACAGTAGTGCCCTGGATGCTGATAGAATTCAGAATACTGTCGCTGAGTTTACAATGAAGATGATTGCTTCAATGACGACCGATACCTTATCAGCCAGAAGCCTTTTAGAGTCAGTTCTGCTGGAATTGTCAATCGATATGTTAAACGGTTATATTGAGGCCTATTCAGCTGAGGGAAACATTACTTTTAATGCCGCTGATATTGACAGTTTTACCGAGCAGTATTTTTTGTCAGAAAAGTTTACTTTAACGCTTTATAATATCAATGTTCTCTATCATATGAGTTATGATATTCTGACTCCTCTATATCAGCAGCTTCTGCCCGGAATTCTGCATACAGCTTCGAGCGTCACTTCAGGTGTGCCGATAAACAGCAGTTTTTTAAAAGAGCAGGCTCCAATGCTGGTTAAACTATATGTCCAGACGCTCTTTTTAGCTGATCCGGATGCCCCTGATTATGATCCGCAGATGGATATGAATCTGGTTTTTGATGAAATTGCTTCGGGATTAGTCCGTTCTTTAATGGCTAATGTGATTGTGACCAATACCGCTAACCTGACTCAGGCAATTCTTCATCCGATAATGAATATGTTCAGCGGAAACATAATGGAGATTGATACCGCTAAATTTGCCCAGGCTTTCCAGTTCACCACCTCCCAGGAGGAGCTGTCAAGACTGATGGAAACGATGCTGGCTTCAACTGATTCAAAAACATATAAAAACAATCTGCTGGTCTTAGGATATCAGGATATTGATGATCCTACTTCCATTTCTATTTATTTTAAAAACTTTGAGGGCAAGGAAGCCTTTGCGGATTTTATCGAGCAGTATAATATGACAGTGGATGATAAGGAGAAAGAGATTTCCTATGTTGATATCACCGGAATTCTGATGGGCTCAATCAAGACAATCATTGATGCCATCACTTATGTACTGATTGCTTTTGTTTCAATTTCCCTGATTGTCTCATCTATTATGATTGGAGTAATCACTTTGATATCGGTTATGGAAAGAACAAAGGAAATCGGCATCTTAAGAGCGGTTGGGGCCAGTAAAAGAGATGTCGCCAGAGTGTTTAATGCGGAGACAATTATTGTCGGACTGCTTTCAGGAATTATTGGCGTTGTCGGCAGCAATCTGCTTCTGATTCCAATCAATCAGATTTTATATAAACTGACAAAGATAAGTTCATTAAAAGCTGTATTGCCGCTTAACAGTGGAGGAGTATTAATTATTATAAGTATCGCCTTAACCTATATAGCCGGTCTGTTTCCTTCCCGAAGCGCCAGCAATAAAAATCCGGTCGATGCCTTAAGAACAGAATAAATTAGTATCCAGTAACCTGGATACTATTTTGTGATAGAATAGTGGGGGAGTTATTTGAAGATGATTAAAAAATGGTATGTTAATTATCCAGCTTTTACTGGAGTAGAAAAAAGAAAAGTATATCTATATTTGCCAAAGGGATACGGTATGACTAAAAAGAGATATCCTGTTTTATATATGTTTGATGGTCAGAATATTTTTTATGATGGCGATGCGACGTATGGCAAGAGCTGGGGTTTGAAAGAATATCTGGATAGAAATAGAATTGAACTGATAGTCTGCGCTGTCAGCTGTCATTTTGGCGAAAATGAGGAAAGAGAAATGGAATACTGTCCTTATCCCCATGTTTGTTCGGGTCAGACAGAAGAAAGTCCAGGTTATGGCGATGACACCTTCCACTGGTTTATAAAAAAGCTGAAACCAAAAATAGATCGGAAATATCGTACTTTACGAGACAGAAAAAATACCTTTCTGATGGGTTCTTCAATGGGAGGCTTAATGACAGTTTATGGAATTGTTAAATATAATCATGTTTTCTCTAAGGGAGCTGCCTTATCTCCAGCCTATATGTTTAGTCCTGATATTCTGTTAGAAATAATAAAAGAAAGTGAAATTGCTGATAGTACAGTCCTTTATACCGACTATGGAACCGATGATCTGATTCCTGAAGAATGCATTCCAGCATTTTGTGAAATTAATACTGTCCTGATTGAAAAAGGAGTTAAGGTTACCAGCAGAATTGTAGAAAAAGGTTTACATAACGAGGCAACCTGGGAAAAGCAGCTGCCATTTGCGATAGCTACTTTGCTGTATAAGCCGCTTGAAGAATAAAACAGCTGGTTTTATCCAGCCAGTTCTTTAAAAATAAAACTGTAAACAGAGAAGCATTGATTATACTCAATGTCTGTGAAATAATTATAGCAACTTATTGACATCTGAAAGATGGTTGATTATGCAAGATATTTAACTATACACCTGATTCTGGCAGAAATTTGAAAAACGATGCAAGAAGCAGGACAAAGGAAAGGGAAGACAAATGAAAGATTTAATTATAATCGGCGCCAGTGGCTTTGGTCGTGAAGTTGCCTGGCTGGTGGAAAGAATTAATGCACAGGAACCAACCTGGAAACTGCTGGGTTTCATTGACGATAATCAGAGTATTCAGGGGAAGCATATTAACGGCTATGCTGTACTGGGAACCACCAGTGCAATTGCAGATTATCCGGATGCCTATCTTGTCTGCGCGGTGGGAGCTGCCAAGGTTAGAAAAAGCATCATCGAGCGAATAAAAGAAAATTATAATGTTAAGTTTGCCACCCTGATTGATCCAAGTGTGGAGAGGTCAGACTGTCTTAATATCGGTGCAGGTTCAATTATCTGTGCCCACAGCATCCTGACTGTCAATATTGAAATTGGAAATCATGTAATTATCAATCTGGATTGTACTGTCGGACATGATGCAAAGCTTAAGGACTATGTAACGGTCTATCCAAGTGTCAATGTTTCCGGCAATGTGCTGATTGGAGAATGTGTGGAACTGGGAACCGGCACACAGATAATTCAGGGTAAAGAGATTGGTTCGGAAACAATTGTTGGTGCCGGTGCCGTGGTGGTAAAGGATCTGCCGGCAAAGTGTACAGCCGTGGGCAGTCCAGCCAGGCCGATTAAATTTTTTGATGGAGAGGAAAAAGAATGAGAACTATTAAAACGGTAACAGTAGTTGGTGCCAACGGTACCATGGGCTGTAATGTTTCCGCTATCTTCGCCTCTTTTGGCAATGCTAAAGTCTATATGGTTTCAAGAAATATTGAAGACGCCAAGGCAGCAGTAGAAAAAGCCGCAAAATCAGTAAGGGCAACTGCGATAACCGCAAATCTGATTCCGGCGGATTATTCTTTACTGTCCAAGTGTGTTGCTGAATCGGATCTGATATTTGAAAGCGTTGCTGAAAATTTTGAAACTAAGGCTGAAGTGACCAGAAAAATTGCTGAAAATATCAGGGAAAAAACAGTAATATGTTCGGGAACGTCAGGCCTTTCCATTACCAGTCTGGCTCAGCAGCTTCCAGAAGAGCTGCGTGGCTGCTATCTGGGAGTTCATATGTTTAATCCGCCATACTATATGACTCTATGTGAAGTGATTCCTACTGAATACAGTGATAAAGCACTGCTTAACGATATAAAAGACTATCTGGCAGAAGTGTTGCTCAGAACAGTCGTTGAAGTAGCTGATGTGCCTGCTTTTCTGGGTAACAGGATTGGTTTCCAGTTTATCAATCAGGCTATGCAGCTGGCGCAGGATAAGGCAGAAAGGGGCGGAATAGATTATGTTGATGCCATCTTTGGTCCCTTTAGCGGAAGAGCAATGTATCCGCTGGTAACCTCAGACTTTGTCGGACTGGATGTCCATAAAGCCATTGTGGATAATGTTTATTTCAACACTGAAGATAAGGCCAGAGATAGCTTTGTCTTTCCTGAATTTGCCCGAAGACTGGTGTCAGAGGGCAGACTGGGGAGAAAATCAGCTAAAGGCGGACTATACAGACGCGAAAAAACTGAAGACGGTAAAAGCAGGATTCTGGTTTACGATATAATGACTGATGGCTATAGAGAGCAGACTGAATATGATTTTGCTTTTGCCGGAAAGATGAATGCGTTTATTAAAAATGGCGAATATTCCTCAGCTATTGCAGAACTGCTAACGGATGTTTCTGCTGAAGCAAGACTATGCTGTGAGGCGCTTTTGAAGTATATCGTCTATTCTTTACGCTGTTCTTTAGATTTTGGCGGCAGTATTCATGCAGCCGATGATGTCATGGCAACAGGTTACAACTGGTGCCCTCCGCTGGCTATGCTGGAAGCTTTTGAAACAGTAAAAGGTTTTAAGCAGATAGCCAAAGAAAAACTGGCTGCTGAATATCTTGAAAGGTATGATTTTGAAGAGATCATTTCTAAAGTAGAACCCTCAAAATATGATTACCGCAGATATTTCAGGGCTTCAAGGTAGGTGCAGGTATGAGTAAGGTTTATATTATTGGTGGAGCTCAGACTGATTTTGAGCGCAACTGGACAAAAGAAGGAAAGAACGTAATGGCTCTTTTAAAAGAAATCATCGCTGATGGGTTTAAAGGTGCCGGTATAAATGAAGAAACAGTAACTTCCTTAAATGAAGAAAACAGAGTGGCCTGCTTTGTGGGTAACTTTATTGCGGAAAAGTATATTGAACAGGGACATCTGGGCGCTCTGCTGACAGAGGCCAATTCCTGTTTTAATGGCGTGCCTTCAGCCCGCTATGAAGCAGCTTGTGCTTCAAGTTCAGCAGCTCTGGATGCTGCAATAACTAAAATTCAGAATGATGATTATGATCTGGCCATCGTTGTAGGTTTTGAACTGATGAAGACAGTCGACAGTAAGACCGGCAGTGATTTTCTGGGCATGGCTGCCTACTATGAGGCAGAAGCCAAAGAAATAGCTTTTCCATTTCCCAGATTGTTTGGCCGTCTGGCTGATGAACTGCTTTCAAAGTATGATGTTGATGAAAAACGTTTTATGGATGCTTTGGCCAGTATAGCAGTAATAAATTACGAGAATGCTAAAAGGAATCCGCTTTCGCAGACCAGGAAGTGGTTTATGAATTTCCAGCAGGCCTCAGCCAGGGCAACTGATACTAATCCGCTTGTTGGAGGCCGACTGGCAGCTTCTGACTGCTCTCAGATAACTGATGGTGCGGTAATGGTGGTTCTGGCATCGGAAAAGTTTCTAAAGGAAAACAATATTGAGGATAAGCCGTTTGTTAAAGGCTATGGTCACAGGGTTGCACCGATGCTGTTTGATAAAAAGATTGCCGAAGCCAAAAACAGTGACTATGTTCTGCCTTGGACCCGTCAGGCCGTTCTAGATGCTTATCATCGCAGCGGTTTGACGGTAGATGATATCGATGTGTTTGAAACCCACGATTGCTTTACTTCCAGTGAATATGCGGCTATTTCGGCTTTTGGCATTACTGCAGCCGGTGACGAGTACAAAGCTGTCGAAGATGGAACAATTTCCTTTACCGGCAGTAAACCGGTTAATCCTAGTGGCGGACTTATCGGCTGCGGCCATCCGGTTGGTGCTTCCGGTGCCAGAATGTTCCTTGATCTATATAAGCAGGTCAGCGGAACAGCCGGTGATTATCAGATAAAGGATGCCAGAAATGGTATGATGCTTAATATCGGCGGCAGCGCAACCACCAGCTATGTGTTTATTGTCGGCCGATAGAAGAAATAACGGCCTCAGAAATGGTGATCATAGGGTTTTATTTACTTTAAAGAGGCAAAATGTTACTATGGAAATATTGAAATAGAAGGTTAAGTTCTGAAGCGGGTGGCTGAAGAGTTTAGATAGAAAGAGGGATTATGAAGTATAAGATTGTATGCGATGTTCACACTCATACCCTTGCCAGCGGTCATGCCTATGGGACCATCAGGGAAATGGCTGAAGCGGCTGCGGAAAAGGGGATTGAACTTCTGGGGATTTCTGAACATGGTCCGGGCATAGAAGGAACCTGTTCACCGGTTTATTTCTGGGGGCTTACAAAGACAGTGCCCAGAATTTTAAACGGTGTGGAAATGTTCCATGGCTGTGAATTAAATGTTTTGAATAATGGCACAATTTCATTGCCGGATAAATATGTTTATTTTCTGGATTACGGAATCGTTGGTATTCACCTAATGTGTTATGAAGATGTCGGGGCAGAAAAAAATACCGATAATCTGATTGAATGTATGAAGCATCCAAAGGTGAACTTCATTTCTCATCCCGATAGTGATGATTCCCCGGTAAATTATGAAAGACTGGTCAAAGCGGCAAAAAAATATGATGTTGCCTTAGAACTGAATAATAATTCACTGGTCGAAAAACACCGGCGCTTTAACTGTTACGAAAACTATCGTACCATGTTGAAACTGTGCATGGAGCATCGAACCAATATCATTGTCAGTTCTGATGCTCATGACCCTTCCCAGGTAGGAAAATTTGATCTGGCTATCGAACTTCTGGAAGAAATTGACTTTGATGAAGAACTGATTGTCAATACTTCAAAAGAGAAGTTTAAAGAGTTCATTGCCAGAAAAAACAGAGTTATTGAAAAGAAGTAGAAAGACAACTGAAAAGTTGTTTTTTTGTTGAACAGCCATTAATTTTTCAGCCCAGAATATGTTTGATATGTCCAAAAAAAAGCCTTTAAGCAGCCGACTGACTGTCAGTCTTTTCTAATAGGCTTTTTTGATTGTTTTTCTGATATTCTTAGTGATAAACAGATTGGTTTTTTTCTTGAATTCTTTAACCTTGCCACTGGTATAGATTTCTCTGGTCTGAACTTTATCAGCTATCAGGCCATTTTTTTTCAGCAGTTTTTCGGTTTCCAAGGCAATCGCCAGTGATGAGGAAACAAAATTAATACTGGGAGCCAAAGCAGTCAGATACTTTAGTGCCAGCGGATAGTGAGTGCATCCCAGGATAATGGTATCAACTTCTTTTTCCAGAAGGGGTGTTAAATACTGTTTCAGAAGGTCAGTCATTACCTGTTCATTGCTGAAACAGTCCTGATCTTCAATATAGCTGGCCAGAAGCGGACAGGGCTGCTGATAGATTTCCGTAGTTTTATCATATCTGCTGAGGGCTTTGATATAACTTTGGCTATTGCAGGTTGCTTCCGTAGCCATAACGCCAATTCTTTTATTTTTTGTTTTCTGGCTGGCAAGCCTGGCAGTTGATACTATTGGTCCGATGATATCAACCGGAACCAGATCCCTAATCTTTTTATCAATCACACTGTCCGCAGTATTGCAGGCTACAATAAGGGCCTTGATATCGAAGCTACAGATAAAATCAATATCATCGAGGACCAGTTTTCTTAACGTGTCTGTATCTTTATTGCCGTAAGGAACATTAGCGCTGTCGGCAAAAAAGATAAAGTTTTCTTTTGGTAAAACTTCCAGCAAATGATTAACAACTGTCAGACCGCCAACACCAGAATCAAATATTCCAATGGGCTTGTTTTTATTTTCCATTTGAATCCTTTCTATAAGGAATTTACAATTTCTTTAAAATGTTTTCCTCTTTCTTCAAAGCAGCTGTACTGATCGAAAGAAGAAGTGGTAGGTGATAATAGGATTACATCTTCAGCCACCGCAATTTCTCTGGCCTTTAAGACCGCCTGTTTTAAATCATCAACCACAATGCCTTCTGAACCAGCCAGGTCATTGACCAGTCTTTTGCCACTGGCACCAAAACCGATAATCTTTTTTACACAGTTTAAGTAGGGTTGTAGTGGTTTCATGTCCAAACCTTTTTCAAAGCCGCCAACCAGCAGGATAACTCCTTTGTCAAAAGATTTTAATGCGGTAATGGTCGCATCGGTATTGGTAGCCTTAGAATCGTTATAGTAGCGGATATTATCAATTTCCCTGACGAATTCCAGACGATGCTCCACCCCTTTAAAGCTGGAAATAACTTCCCGGATATTTTTATTGGAAACACCTGCTTTTTTACTGCAGCTGACGGCGACCATAATATTCTGCAGGTTATGTCTGCCAACCAGCCTGATACAGTCTAAAGGCAGTATCTTTTTATTATCAATATATAGGTGATTCTGAAAAATGAAGTTATCAGCATTGGTATTTTCCAGTGAGAAACTGCTGATGTTACATCTGACAGGATATTTTCTGACATATTCACTGATTATTTCATCATCACTGTTTAGCAGAAAAGTATCACCATCCTGCATATTTTTATAAACCAGAGTTTTTGAATAGTAATAGAAATCCAGACTGCCCATAAAATCGATATGGTCTGGTGTCAGATTCAGGATGGTCGCAATTTCCGGTCGGAAGCTGTCGATATTGACCAGCTGAAAATTGGAGATTTCTAAAGCGATGTAATGGCCGGCTTCTTCCATGAGATTTTCTGCTAAAACGATATCGCATAGCGGAGTTCCGATATTGCCGCACAGATGAGCTTTCGCACCATACTGTTTCTTTAAAAGCTCATAAACCAGAGTAGTAGTGGTTGTTTTACCGTTGGTACCGGTAATAGCGATATAATGCTGGGGCTTACTGACCAGATAGGCCAGTTCAATTTCCGTAATTACCGGAATATTTCGCTCTTTTAGAAGTCTGATGAACGCACTGTCAAAAGGAATGCCTGGATTTTTAATGCATAGATCATAATCTCTGGTAAAGACTTCAATACTCTGTTTTACTATTTCCACCTTCAGACTTTCCAGAAGCTGTAGTTCTGCCAGCTCCTGTTTATCCTTGCTTTCGCTTAAAACAATTGTCGCATTCAGCTTACTTAAAACTTTAATTGCGGCCAGTCCACTTCTGGCTAAGCCCATTACCAATACTTTTTTATTTGTGAAATCCATCAGTTTATCGAACCTTTCAAATTTTATTTATTATAACATTTATTGAGCAGAGTAGTGAAGTCAGTTGGCATCTCGCTTTTAAAACTCAGCGGTTTATGGGATATCGGATGATAAAAACTTAAATAACAGCTATGTAAGGCCTGCCGCTTCAGCTGTCTGCAGGTTTTGTTATAAAGTTCATCGCCAACTAGGGGATGACCAAGATATTTCATATGAACTCTGATCTGATGGGTTCGACCGGTCAATAGCTCCAGTTTCAGCAGGGAGACATCAGTCTGAGGATTATAGCTCAACACTTCATAATTGGTGATAGCTTGCTTACCCTTTTCAAAGTCCACGGTTCTGATTATGGAGCCTTCCTTTTCTCTTTCAATGGGGGCATTGATGCTGCCGGATTTATTAAGCAGCTTTCCTTCAACCAGAGCCAGATATTCTCTTTTGATTTCTTTTTTTAAAAGAGCCTGTGACAGAATATTGGCGGAAAAACGGTTTTTGGCGACAATCAGCAGACCGGTGGTATCCTTATCCAGGCGGTTGATAAAATGGCAGACAACATCCTCATTTTTAGTTAAAAAGTAGTAGGTCAGACCATTTTCCAGACTCTCTTTAAAGTATTTAAGGGAAGGATGAACTGTCATATTAGCCGGTTTATCAATTATAATAATGTCTTCATCTTCGTAGATGATTTTAAAATCCAGCTTGACAGGAATAATCTGAGAATAATCATTTTCTTCAGTTAAAGATATTTCTACCACATCACTTTCTTTCAGAATATAATCAGTAAACTGAATTTCACCATTGACCAGAATACCCTGTTTCTCTCTTTTTAAGGCACTGATACAGCTGCCAGAAATCTTTTTGGACAATAAAAAAGAAGCGACATCAGTACTGTCAGAATTCTTATCAACAATAAACTGCAAAACTCTTTTCATAATGGCCTCTTCTATATTTTACTTTACAATTACGGTTTTGTAAAAAGTTTGCAAAGGCAGAATAAAAAAGATAATCAAAAGAGAAAACAATTCCCATAATAATTTCAGTAATGTTACAATATAGGGGATAGATATAGATGGGGTATCGGATTATGAGCAGAAAATTGTTGATAACATGCTTTGAGCCTTTTAACAATGAAGCAATCAACTCTTCCGCTTCGGCAGTTGAAAAATTAAGTGCTGAAATCGGAGATTTTAAACTGACCAAATTACTGGTTCCGGTGGTCTACAATCAGGCTTTTGAAACGGTTCGTCAGAAGGCAGAGGAAATAAGACCGGATGTCATCCTTTGTGTCGGTCAGGCTGGGGGCCGAAGCAATGTGACTCTGGAAAAGATCGCTATCAATTATCGCTGCAGCAGAATCGCTGATAATGCCGGAAACCGATTTGCGGGTGTCAGAATTGATGAAAAGGGCAGTGATGGAATCTTCATCAATCTGGATGTTGAAAGACTGGCCAGCGTCAGTAACAGTGAAGTTTCTTTAAGTGCTGGCGCTTTTGTCTGCAATGATATGATTTATATGCTGCTTAATCATTATCAGAACCGGATAAGGGCTGGCTTTATCCATGTTCCCTATCTGCCAGAGCAGGCTAAAGGAAAAACTCCAAGTCTGACACTGGATAGGATTGTTGAAAAACTGACACTGATAATAGAGAATTTATAGGGGGTAATTATGCGCTATAAACTGGCAATTTTTGATTTAGACGGGACCATTCTGGATACCCTGGCTGATATTGCTGCTGCGGTAAACTATGTTTTAGAAAAGTATGGTTTTAATAGAAAAAGCGAACAGGAGATTAAAGCATTCCTGGGCTATGGGGGCAAAAATCTGATTGCCTGTGTTATTGACGGAAAGGTTTCACCAGAAAGGTTTTCTGCGATATACAGGGATTACATCGAGTATTATTCTACTCACTGTGATATTAAAACCATTCCATATGCCGGCATTTACCAGATGCTGGTCAATTTAAAGGAAGCAGGAATGAAACTGGCGGTTATTTCCAATAAAGGAGATCGGCAGGTAAATATTCTGATTGAAAGCCATTTTAAGGGTCTGTTTGATTTTGCCGGCGGAGAGAGAAAAGACATTAAGAGAAAACCGGATAAAGAGGCGATTGTTTCAGTTGTCAGGGAGCTTGGTTTTGAAGTGTCAGACTGTGTCTATATCGGTGATAGTGAAGTTGATTTGCTGACAGCTGAAAACAGTGGCATGGATCATATTATTGTCAGCTATGGTTTTAGAGATTATCAGTTTTTAAAGGAAGCAGGCGCAAAAGTAATACTTTCTGATGCCGGTGAAATAGAAAACTATCTGCTGGAAAAGAAATAAGAAAATCACGGATTAACGTGATTTAAAAGTGGGTATCGAAGGAAATGACGGTGAATAAACTATCGTCTTTTTCTTTTATTTTTTCATCAATCAGACTCTTTAGCTGTTTGGTTGAGTTTTGATAATCGTGCGGTATCACCAGATCAAAGATCAGGTTGGTATGAGTGGCACCGGTAACTATTCTGAAATCATGAAAACTTAGTTCCGGATTAATTTCTTTAAGAATATCAGTTACCATTTCTTTATATTTGATTACTAAAGGATTATCTACTTCAATCGGATCCATATGAATTGAAGCCATGATGTTTAATTCCTCATATAACCTTCGCTCTATCAAATCAATGGTATCATGGACTTCCAGAAGATCGCGGCGGCTGTCAACTTCCGCATGCAGAGAGCTGATTAATTTGCCGGGACCATAGTTGTGAACAATCAGATCGTGGATTCCGATAACATCTTCGTAGGATAGAACCAGATCAGTAATGGCCTTGACCGTTTCCTCATCAGCCTGGGTACCGATCAGGGTATCAACAGTGTCTTTAATGATTTCATAACCGGCTTTTAAGATCAGAATAGAAACCAGACAGCCGATAACACCATCAATCGGCAGAGAGGTGAATAGAGAAGCGACTAAAGATGACAGGGTTACCAGGGTAATATAGGTATCGTTGAACGAGTCTTTAGAAGTAGCCGCCATAATTGAAGAATTATATTGAGCGCCTAGTTTCTTATTGAAAATACCCAGCCATAGTTTTACCGCAATTGAAATCAAAAGGGAGACAACGGTGATAAGATTAAAATTCAGTTTTTCGGGATTAAGTATCTTATTAAAGGAAGTTTTCAAAAAGGAAAAGCCTACCAGCATTATGATGACCGCAATAATCAGCGAAGAAAGATATTCAATTCGACCATGCCCGAAAGGATGATCCTTATCAGCAGGCTGAGTTGCCAGCTTATAACTGATTAAGGTAATGAAGCTGCTTAAACAGTCAGAAAGGTTATTGAAGGCATCGGATATAATAGCGATAGAATTAGAGATTGTCCCCATGATATATTTGACTGAAAACAAGAAGATATTACTGATGATACCAGTAATACTGCTTAAAAAACCGACATTTTTTCTCACCTCAGTATTATCTTTTTCCTGATAGTTTCTGACAAATGTTTTCAACAATAGTTCGGTCATATTTACCTCCAGCACATTTAAACATATAGATATATAAATATATATGAAAAGATATTTACATCTTAATTTATTAGGTTTATAATGAAAGTGGGATAAGCGTTAGAAACTTACATTTTCCCCATTAAAAAGTTGCTTATCTCAGAAAAAGCGGGTTTGCCCACCGCTTTTTTTGTTTAGCTTCCGAAAACAGGTTTCTTTCAGCTCAAAATCGGGGCAATTAATTTGTTTTTTGAGATATCACTTTTCAAGACGATATTAAAGCAGCTGCTTCAGATATAAATTATAATATAAAATAACCGATTTTCCTATATAATTAAAAAAAGGAAGAATTTTATGATAAATAGATTGCCCTCAGAATATCTGAAAAATATGAAAGAACTACTGCAGGATAGATATCCGGATTATTTAGCCAGTTTTGATGAGGAAAAAGTATTGGGTTTAAGAGTCAATACTTTAAAAATTACGGTAGCCGATTTTCTTAAGATAGCTCCTTTTAAACTGGAAAAGATTCCTTTCATCAGTGATGGTTTTTATTATTGCCAGACTGATAAACCAGCTAAGCATCCTTATTACTATGCCGGACTATACTATCTGCAGGAACCCTCAGCGATGCTGCCGGCAGAAGTACTGGAAATCGAAGCAGGCGATATTGTATTGGATGGCTGCGGAGCTCCTGGCGGCAAGACTACCAAAATGGCCAGCAGCTTAAATGATAGCGGATTACTTATTTCTAATGATATCAGTGCTTCAAGATGTCAGGGTCTTCTGAAAAATGTCGAATTGGCCGGAATAAGAAACTGTCACATTATCTGTGAAGATCTGAGAAAGCTGGCCGACAGACTGCCAGCCAGTTTTGATAAGATTTTAATCGATGCTCCCTGTTCTGGTGAGGGGATGTTTAGAAAAGATCCGTCTCTGATTAAAAGCTGGAATAATAAAAGCAATGATTATTACAGCAAGATGCAGAAAGAAATACTGGCTGCCGCTATTGAGATGTTAAAAGAAGGCGGTCAGCTGCTTTATTCGACCTGTACTTTTTCCCCGAAAGAAAATGAAGATGTCATCAGTTATGCTTTAGAAAAATATCCGCAACTAAAAGTAATAAAACCAGAAATTCAGTATGAAAAATTCAGTGAAGGTATCTATGAGCATTTAAAAGACTGTATCAGACTATATCCTTTCAATATTAAGGGCGAAGGGCATTTCATCTGTCTGCTGCAAAAAGGGGAAAAACAGAAGTCAGATGAAGTGGTCAGTCATCCAGAATGTCCTATCCCGGATACATTAAAGGATTTTTTTACCCTGGTGGATTTTGATTTAACCAAAGGATATTTTGAAGCTATTAATGACAAAATCTATTTTATCTATCATCACAGGCTCAATATAAGCCGAATCAGAACCATCAGAAGTGGACTTCTGATAGGAACAGTCAGAAACAAACGTTTTGTGCCAGCCACAGCCCTGGCTTTAGCACTTAAAAAAGAACAGTTCAGGCAGGTGATTGATTTGAAAACTGAAGATATCAGAGTGATAAAATATCTTAAGGGGGAAACTATTGAAGTTAAAGAGTATGATTTTCAGGGCTATGTTTTAGTCTGTGTTGCTGGATACTCGCTAGGCTTTGGTAAGGTGGATAACGGGATTATGAAAAATATGTATGAGGTGGGATTCAGATGGCGGTAAGACTGGATAAATTTTTAGCTGATCATGGCTTTGGCACCAGAAGCGAAGCCAAAAAGCTGATCAGCAAAGGTGAAGTAAAAGTAGATGGCCAGATCATCCGAAAAGCTGACAGCAGGGTCAATGAAAACAGCATTGTTTCAGTTGCAGATTCAGATATTGTCTACCAGAAGTTTGTCTACTATCTTATGAATAAACCAGCTGGTTACTTATGTGCAACCAGAGACAAAGCCCAGCCGGTTGTCCTGGATCTGATTACAGAGTATCGCAAAGACCTGGCTATTGTCGGTCGTCTTGATAAAGACACCGAAGGGGCACTGCTGCTTACCAACGATGGTCAGCTCAACCATTTTCTATTGGCTCCGGCTAATCGCATAGCTAAAAAGTATTATGCCAGATTAGATAATGCTCTGCCTGAAAAAGCTAAAGAATTATTAGAAAAACCAATGGAGTTTAAGGAATATAAAACCAGAGGTTCGATATTTGAGAAGATTGATGATTATAGTGGCTATCTGACAATCTGGGAGGGAAAACATCATCAGGTAAAAAGAATGTTTGAAAAAATCGGCTGTCAGGTAGTTTATCTCAAAAGAGTGGAGTTTGCCGGCTTGAAGGTTGATAATCTGCTGTTAGGAGAATATCGTCCGCTGAACCGGGAAGAGATTGAAGAATTACTGAAATACAGGAAATAAAAATCTTTGTTAGGACAAAGATTTTTTAAATCAGATTCAGATAGGTTATCAGAGAAATAAATATCGGCAGGGTAACGGTTGCCAGCATATAGGAATAAACCAGAGCAGCATTGGCCAGATCAGTATCACAATTATAGCTTTTCGCGGTTAAAAAAGAATTTACCGCTACTGGTGAAGCTAAAAGGGCCACAATAACTACCAGGCCTTCATTTCTGAAACCCAGCCAGTAAGCCAGAACAAGTCCGATAGCCGGATAGATTACCAGCTTGTAAACTACTGCCAGGCTGATATTTTTGACGGTTTCTCTGCTGTGGCGGAAAATAAAGGAAGCACCGATAATCATCAGAGCGACAGGAGAAGTAATCTGCGAAATCTGACTGATACATTTTAAGATTACTGCCGGCAGTCTGAACTGTAATATCTGAACAGATAAACCCAGTAGCAGGCCAATGGTTAAAGGATGCCTGAGCACTCTAAGCAGCAGGGTAGTAAAGCTGATATCGGCATATTGAAAGTGTTCAAAGACATAGATACAGTAGAGGTTATTTAAGTTGGTTATTATCACTGCCGCCAGTGAAGCCATTCCGGCAATAGAGTCGCCATAGATGTAAATCGAAAGAGGCAAAGCAAACAGAGTACAGTTACTGCGGATAGAAGCCTGCAGCAAGACTGATTTCTGTCTGTCGTCTTTGACAAAATAACTGATATAGAAATTATTGATCAGCACTGCCAGAATAAAGACAAAAGTGATGAAAACAAAAAGCCGGATATCAAAATCTTTCCGGATGTTGCTGTTGTAGATATGGATAAATATTGTTGCCGGTAAAAAAAACTTGGAGACTAGCGCAATTACCTCATTAATGGTATTTTGTGACAATCCTTTCCTGTAATTAAGTAGAGCCCCCAGTGCGACAAAGATTAAAAGCGGGGCGACAATTTCTATTGAATGGATAATAATGGACATATAAAAAAACCTCACAAATTATAAATATAATAATACAAAGTCCAGATAATGCAAGAAAAAAGAGTAGTGCTAACTGCTACTCCAGATTTTCAATGGTGGTCCGAGCCGGAATTGAACCAGCGACACGTGGATTTTCAGTCCACTGCTCTACCAACTGAGCTATCGGACCATGGTTGCGAGGGGGGGATTTGAACCTCCGACCTCCGGGTTATGAGCCCGACGAGCTACCAGACTGCTCTACCTCGCGATATAAATAACTGGCGGAGGAACTGGGATTCGAACCCAGGCGCCGCATTACCGACCTACCGGTTTTCAAGACCGGACCCTTCAGCCACTTGGGTATTCCTCCGTTATAGGTTTTGGTGGACCCTGCAGGACTCGAACCTGCGACCG
>JARKSP010000105.1 GCA_029974225.1 Erysipelotrichaceae bacterium | reverse complement strand
CAAAGGAATAGGCATTTTCCTCATCGTAGGAATCAGTATACTGAAAAGCGATATCAACATTTATCTTATCGGTTCCTCCTTTAAACATCACTACAGGAGAAACAGGAGTCTTATCTTCACGAAGATAATCCATATAGGCCTGCAGACCGTTTTCATAGTGAAACTGTTCCTGCTGATTACTTCTCTCATCTTTTAAAACTATCTTTAAACCGCCCATCAGAAAAGCGCTTTCCCTTAATCTCTGCTTGATGGTGGCATAGTTATAGTCAATACGATTGAATATCTTCTTATCAGCTAAAAAACGGACCTTGCTTCCGCTTTTACCGGTATTGCCCAAAACCTCCAGTTTTCCGATTTTAGAACCGCCTTTTTCAAACATCATCCGATAGACCTTCCCCTGATAACTGCTTGTTACTTCCAGCCATTCACTTAGCGCATTGACTACTGAGGCACCGACACCATGCAGACCACCGGCTACCTTATATCCCTGCTGACTGGAAAATTTACCACCCGAATGAAGTTCTGTGAAAATAACCTGCAGTGTAGAAACACCACTGCTGTGTTTTCCTGTAGGCATACCTCTGCCCTCATCTTCTATACAGATAACATTGTTCTTTTCAATGGTCAGTCTAATACAGTCACCAAACCCGTTTAAAGCCTCATCGATAGCATTATCCATGATTTCCCAAACTAAATGATGCAGACCGTACTGGTCTGTTGAGCCAATATACATACCTGGTCTTTTTCTGACAGCTTCCAGTCCTTTGAGAATCTGAATGCTGCTTTCATCATAAGATTTTACATTTTTGGCCATAATTAAAAACACCTCATACACAAATATTATACCATATAAATTGCATCATTTTTTTAACTAATATATAATATTAATCGGTGATACTATGAAATTAATTATTTTTGCTATTCTGAACTATATCGTCGGATCTGTTCCCTGGGCTCTGGTTATCGGCAAGGTATTTTACAATACTGATGTCAGAAAACATGGTTCAGGAAATCTGGGTGCAACCAATACCGGACGAACTCTAGGTAAAAAAGCCGCTTACGCTGTGGCGATTATGGACGCTTTAAAGGGATTCTTCATGTTTCTTATTCTATCAGGATTTGATTATGAAGCTGCCTGTCTGACCAGTATTTTTGTCCCCTTAGGACATTGCTATCCGCTTTTTGCCAATTTTAAAGGCGGTAAAGCTGTCGCAACCACCTTTGGTATTATTCTGGCTGTTTCAATCCATAGTCTGAAGTCGTTTCTGCTGGTCTTTTTACTGCCGGTGGCAATCTGGTTTTTAATCAGTAAGGTTACCGAATATGTTTCCCTTGCCTCTCTGGTTTCAACACTGCTATCAGTTATCATTTCATTCTTTGTCTGTCAGAGATATGTGACCTTTGCTCTGCTGGCAATCTGGATACTGATTGTATATAAGCATAAAGACAATATTGAACGACTGTTAAAAGGTACTGAAAATAAGAAGAACTACTAAAAAAATAGACCGGATGGTCTATTTTTCATCCGGTCTGATTAATTTTTAAGACAATCAGTTTTTTATCCTGAATCAGTATTAGCAGTCTGAATTTACCGACAATAAACTTATAATGACCAAACAGAATATTCTTCAGCGGTTTTCCTAATAATCTGGGAGCATTAGTGTCTTCCAGATTTTTCTTAAGCCAGCCTAAAAGAATCACTTTACTGGCATCATCAAACTGATTTAACTGCTGATAGGCAAACTGTGAAAAATAGACGTGAAAGTTCATTTACTTATCACCTTTTATAATCTCATTGAGACTGTAAAGTTTTTTGTTTTCCTGATATAATTGTAAACTTTCATCGAAATCTTTAAGGTCGATTTCGTTTTCTATCTTCTCTATTACTGCAGTCCTGATCAACTCAGAAACAGTAATACCATGGAACTTTGCATAATCTCTAAATAGTTTTTCCTCTTCCTTACTTACTCTTAATGAAATAGCCATATCTTCTCCTGTCTAACATTGTATTACTGACTATATTATACTACATATTTTTTTAATAGCCATTCAAATGTGCTGCTTTTATGATGGAAGGATAATCTACAAAGCAGATATTGACATCAACGTTATTGCTTCCCACCCCGCTTACCTTGCCTTTGGAAGTGAATTGCCATATTGTGTACTGATTCTGATAGACCTGAGGATAAGTAGTATCCCACTGAGCAATCCAGACATCATATTTAAAGTTATATTTCGACATCATTGAGGCATAACTGTAGACCGCCGGATAATAGCCAGCTTCTC
>JARKSP010000089.1 GCA_029974225.1 Erysipelotrichaceae bacterium | reverse complement strand
GATATCTATTAATGTGGCGAGAATACTTCAATGCTTCTTATGTCACCATAGCCGGTTGTGTTGTTATAAGAGTGTGTATTTCAGGCCGGGAAAAATTCTTTTTTCCTTATTGTTTCGAAGATGATGGAGATATCTATGTCGCTCTTAAAGCAATTGAAAAATACTGTGCCAAAAAATCCATACCACTTTCTTTTTATGTTGTTCCCCGTGAAATGATGCCGCTAGTAGCCTTGCGCTACGACAACTATAATGTAAGTTTAAATCGCAACGAAAGTGAATATATATATTTAGCAGAAGATCTGCGACTTTTTTCCGGAAAAAAATATTCTGGCCAGCGTAATCATGTTAACAGGTTTACAAAACTGTTTCCCAATGCCTTATTCAGACCTTTAAACGATACCGCTGAAGAAAAAGAAAAACTTGCCCGGTTCTGGAGCCGCTTTGAGGATGATTTTCATAAAGAAAACATTCTTTCCGCCCGTTATGAATTGAAAAAAGCCCGTGAAATGTCTAATCTTCACTGTTCGGATTCTGACTTTGCTGCGGTGATTGAACTGGAGGGGGAAATCATTTCTTTCTGCTTCGGGGAAATTATAGGTGATATCTTAATAATTCATATAGAAAAAGCACTTGATGACTATCCCGGAGTATATCAGTTTATGGTAAAAAGCTTTGCCGAGAGATTCGGACAAGAGGTAAAATATATCAACCGGGAAGATGACGCGGGCAATCAAGGACTTAGAATTTCAAAAACCCAGTACCAACCGCTAAAAATCGAAGAGAATATCTCGGTGAAGGTGCATAGTGAACTTTACAGGCTTAAAAAGACACCGTATGCAGAAAGCGAAAGATTAACCTACAGCCAGATAAACGAAGATGATATTCCTGAATATAATCGCCTGTGCCTTGACGAGGAACTTAATAGATACTGGGGCTATGATTATCGCAACGACTTGCGAGGCCAGCTTACTTATGATTATTTCTATCATGTCGCAACTTCCGATTTTAAGAATAAGGTGGGATTAAGCATGGCAATCCGCTTGGAAGGCCAGATGATTGGAGAGGCGGTCATAAATGAATTTGATTTTCGTGGAAGTGCCAATATCGGTATCAGGCTTTTACCGGAGTATCTGGGTAAAGGCTACGGTCGGGAAGCATTTGAGACTATCAGTAATTATGCCTTGTACGACATCGGGCTTAAACAGATAACCGCTTATTGCTATCGTGAAAATACTGCTTCCTATAAAATGATCAGTTCAGTCATGACACTTATCGGTGATGATGAAACTTATTATTACTTTCAAAAGACAGTATAAAACTCTTGATAAATATGACAGCAATGTTCTTAAAATTATTTCGACACATCAAAAAACGGCAATCTGGTAAATAATTGCCGTTTTTAATAGTCCGAAATAAGACCTCAAGGTCTTTATTTTTTTATCGTGTCTAATATTTCTTTTAAATCATAATTATGTGCCTGACCACGAATATAGTAATCATCGCCGATATATCTCGGAATTACGTGGAAGTGAATATGATGTACCGCCTGACCGGCTGGTTCATTATTATTGGAAACAATATTGCAGCCATCGGCATTCAGCTTATCCGTTAACAGGATAGCCATTTTTTTACAGACTGTAATCATATGTTTTAAGGTATCTTCATCGACATCATAAATATTGACAAAATGTTTTTTTGGAATAACTAAAGTATGACCTCTTGTGGCCTGGGAAATGTCTAAAATCGCCATCACAATATCATCTTCATAAACCAGGTTGGTAGGAAGATCACCTTTTACAATTGAACAGAAAACACACATTTTAATCAACCTCCTTATTTTCTATTTGATCAAATTCTCTTAAGGGAACAGTACTGGTCTGAATGTTTTTCAGGTGTCTGTTGATAGCTCTGGTTCTGGTTCCCACCAAAGTATCGAGCTCATCAGAAGTTTTCTGAATATACTGCTGAGCATTGGTCAGGACACCTTCAAATTTTTCAAATTCGGTTTTAACCGAACCAAGCAGGTTCCAGACCTCACTGCTTCGTTTCTGGATAGCCAGAGTTTTGAAGCCCATCTGCAGAGAATTCAAAAGTGCTGCCAGAGTGCTGGGACCGGTAATGGTTACTTTATACTGTCTTTGTAAAATCTCCAGCATATTGAGATTGCAGGCTTCGGAATACAAGCCTTCGGTCGGTAAAAACATTATCGCAAAGTCAGTAGTGGCCGGGACGCTGATATATTTATCCCTGATAGTCTTAGCCTGTGTTTTTAAAGTGGCAGCCAGCTGTTTGCGGGCTTTTTCAATTTCTTCCTTATCACCGTTTTCCAGAGCTGTCTGAATAGCCAGATAATCCTGAGTCGGGAATTTGGAGTCAACTGGCAGATAAATGAAACCATCATCAGTAGAAGGCAGCTTGATCGCAAATTCAACTTTTTCGCTGCTATCAGGAACAGTGCTGATGTTTTCTTCATACTGAGAACTATTTAAAACATCGGTAATAATTGATGAAAGCTGAATTTCACCCAGAATTCCTTTGGTTTTGACATTGCTTAAGACTCTTTTTAAATCACCCACACCCGTAGCCAGATTTTTCATCTCTCCTAGTCCTTTATAAACGTTCTCCAATTGCAGAGAAACTGTTTTGAAGGATTGAGAGAGTTTATTGTCTAATGTTTCCTGGAGCTTGTCATCAACTGTTTTTCTCATCTGTTCCAACTGTTTATTGTTGTCCTGCCGGATATTATTGAGATTGGTTTCCATTGTGGTTCTCAGACTTTCCAGTTTCTGGTTTTCCATCAAAGCATTACTGACTAAAGTATTATTGATCGCTTCCAGTTTGTTTATCTGATGCTCATTATTCTGCTTCTGCGTTTCGACCAGATAATTGGATAGAGATTTCAAGCCTTCGGTTATACCTCGGCTGGAATTATCAATTCTTTCAATCTGGGCATTACTGTCAGCCTGAAGATAATTGAAAAGGCTGTTGGACAAGGTGTTCAGTGATGAATTGGTATTGTTGTTGATATCTACCAGGTATTTGTCTAATCTTTCATCAATCAGTTTTTCCTGTTTCCTGATTTTGCTGCTGTTGATAAACAATAGTATGACAGTCAAAAACAGTAAGATGACGATGGCGATTAAAAGTATCTGATTTAAATCTAAAGAAAATGGCATTTTATCACTCCCTGTATCTAATTATAAACTAAATAGGAAAAATATAAAAAGGTAATAAGCACAGCACAGAATAAAATCAACTGTATTATAAGAACATTTGCTTAAAAGGTTAGTTTTTTACTATCTGTTAGTGTATAATTTAACAAAAGGAAGGGTAGATTATGAAATTATTAAAAAGAATTGAATACAATGCTCCGGTAACTTTAACATTTTCTTTAATCTGTTTTGTTGTTCTGATTTTTTACAATATTTTTGGCGAAAGATTTCTGTATGCTTTTGCGATGACTTATAATGACAGTCTGTTAAGTCCTATGATGTATGTTAGAATGGTTACGCATATTTTTGGTCATTTAGGCTGGGACCACTTTATTGGAAATATGAGTTTTATACTTCTGCTGGGACCAATGGTGGAAGAAAAGTATGGCTCTGAAAAATTAATGGTTATGATTCTGGCTACCGGTCTGATTGCCGGAATCCTTAATAATGTACTTTTTCCTAGTGTCGCCTTATGCGGGGCTTCAGGAATTGTCTTTATGCTAATTGTTCTTTCTTCGGTTACATCAGTTCAAAGCGGTAAACTTCCTTTGACATTGGTTCTGGTAATGATTATTTATTTAGGTGCAGAAATTTACAATGCGATAATGGTTACTGACAGTATTTCTCAATTTACTCATATTGTCGGTGGCATATGTGGTTCGATTTTCGGTCTTTTTTCGGATAAAAACAAAAAGTAAGCTAAAAGATTGATAAAAGAGATAGTGATGATATTTCGTAAAAATGTATTTTTAAAATAGATTCATATTGACAAAAGTGTTGCTCTCTTTCCACTTTATGTATTGAGAGAAAATCATTTTTAGTCTATAATGAAAAGAGTAATATAAAAAAATAGGAGGCTTTTAGATGGCAAAAACATTTATATCAATGGATGGTAATACAGCTGCTGCTTATTCGGCATACGCCTTTACTGAAGTTGCTGCAATTTACCCAATTACTCCGTCAAGCAATATGGCAGAAGTAGTTGACCAGTGGGCGACACAAGGTCGCAAAAATATGTTTGGTAGTGTTGTTAAGGTTGCTGAAATGCAATCAGAAGCAGGTGCTGCTGGTGCTGTGCACGGAACACTACAGGGGGGAGCTTTGGCGACAACATTTACTGCTTCGCAAGGCTTGTTATTGATGATTCCAAACATGTACAAATGGGCTGGTGAATTATTGCCGGCAGTGGTGCATGTTGCAGCTAGAACGATTGCAACTCGTTCATTATCGATTTTTGGTGATCATCAGGATATTTATGCTGCAAGGCAGACTGGCTGTGCAATGCTGGCATCAAGTTCAGTTCAGGAAGCTTTGGATTTAGGTGCAGTAGCGCACTTATCAGCAATTAAAGCTTCAGTTCCATTCATTCATTTCTTTGACGGATTCAGAACATCTCATGAAGTTCAAAAAGTTGAACCTTTAGATTATGACTACCTAAAAGGTTTAGTTGACAAGGAAGCACTGGAAAAATTCAGAAAGAATGCTTTAAACCCACACGGAAACGCCGTTACCAGAGGGGGAGCTGAAAACGATGACGTTGTTTTCCAGACCAGAGAGGCTCAAAACCTGCATTTTGCGGCAGTAGAAGATATTGCCAATGACTACATGGCTGAAATTTCTAAAAAGACAGGCAGAGACTACAGACCATTCTCTTACTATGGTGCACCTGATGCGGAAAGAGTTATTGTCGCAATGGGCTCAGTAGTTGAGACTATTAAGGAAGTTATTGATGTTTTAGTCGCAAAGGGAGAAAAGGTTGGTGTCATCAATGTTCACCTGTATCGTCCTTTCAGTGCTAAATACCTGTTGAATGTTTTACCTAAGACAACCAGGAGAATTGCTGTTTTAGATAGAACTAAGGAAATCGGTTCTCGTGAACCATTATACCTGGATGTTTTATACGTATTGAAAGATAAAGATATTGAAATTATCGGTGGCAGATATGGTATTGCATCAAAAGATACAGCTCCAAATCAGATTAAAGCTGTTTATGATGAGTTGTTAAAGGATAAACCAAAAGAAGAGTTCACAATTGGTATCGTTGATGATGTCACTCATTTATCACTGGAAGTTGACCCTAGCTTCACCATCAGAGGAACTTACACTTCTTGTTTATTCTGGGGTATTGGTTCTGATGGTACAGTTGGTGCCAACAAAAACTCAGTAAAAATTATTGGTGATAATACTGATTTATATGCTCAGGCCTATTTCCAATATGACTCAAGAAAAGCTGGCGGTGTTACCAGAAGCCACTTGAGATTTGGACCAGATCCAATTCAATCAACTTACTATGTCAACAATGCTGACTTTATTTCTTGTTCATTAGACTCATATGTTCAGCAATATGATATCTTAAAAGATTTGGCTGATGGTGGTACTTTCCTATTGAATACCACTGTTGAGCCTGACAATATTGAAGAATTACTGCCTAACAGAATGAAAGTTCAGTTAGCTAAGAAAAATGCTAAGTTCTATATCATCAATGCAACAAAGATCTGTGCAGAAATCGGTATGGGCAGAAGAACCAATACAACATTACAATCTGCCTTCTTTGCCTTAAATGAACAGATTATGCCTTATGACAAAGCTCTTGTTCTGATGAAGGAAGCTGCTAAGAAATCATATGGCAGAAAAGGTGAAGATGTGGTCAATATGAACTATAAGGCAATCGATGCCGGTAAAGACGGCCTGGTTGAAATTCCAGTTAAACCAGAATGGGCTGATTTAGATCCTTATTTCGCAAAACCAGTTACCGGTGATGCTTACATGGATGAACATGTATATGGCTATAACTCACTTAATGGCTACAATATGCCAGTCAGTGCTTTTACTAAATTCGGTGTTTTAGATGGAACAATGAGAAATAATGTTGCTTATCACGAGCATCGAAATACGGCATCATTTGTACCGAAATGGATTCCGGAAAACTGTATCCAGTGTGGATTCTGTTCATTCGTCTGTCCACATGCTACAATCAGACAGTTTGCATTAACTGAAGAAGAAATCAAAAATGCACCAGCTGAATTCGCAACTATCGATGCTGTTGGTAAAGCTAAAGGATTAAAATATAGAATCCAGGTTTCTCCAGATAACTGTGTCGGCTGTGGATTGTGTGTGAAAGAATGTCCTAGAGCTGCATTAGAAATGGTTGATGTTCATACTGTGCTAGATGATGCTCCGCTGGCAAATTACTTATTCAAAGAAACAGAATACAAGAAAGAGCTGGTTGATGACACTCCTAAGGGAACTCAATTTTTGAAACCTTATCTGGAAGTTCCAGGTTCATGTCCAGGTTGTGGAGAAACACCTTACTATAGATTAGTTTCTCAGTTATTCGGTCCGGATATGATGGTTGCTAACGCAACAGGATGTACTTCAATTTACTGTGGTTCAACTCCTTCAACTCCATTTGTCACCGATGAAGAAGGAAACGGGGTGGCTTGGGCTAACTCATTGTTTGAAGATAATGCTGAATTTGGCTTTGGTATGGCTTTAGCTAGAAACTATAAGAGAGCAGTGTTGTTAAAGGTAATGGAAGATAATCTTGATTCTGTAGAACCAGAATTAAAAGCATTGTTTGAAGACTATCTGGCTAACAACGGTAACAGAGCAGAAGAAAAACGTCTGGCACCTCAGATTGCAGAATTAGCTGCTAAATCAGCTAATAGGGATGTTTATAAATTAGTTGATGAAGCTAATGATCTGGTTTCTGCATCAGTCTGGATTGTTGGCGGTGACGGCTGGGCATATGACATCGGTTACGGTGGATTAGACCATGTTATCGCAAACGACTTAAATGTTAATATCCTGGTATTAGATACTGAAGTATATTCAAATACTGGTGGACAATCTTCTAAATCTTCTCAAGCTGCTTCTATTGCTCAGTTTGCGGCTGGTGGTAAAGCAGTTGCTAAGAAAGACCTGGGTCAGATTGCTATGAGTTATGGTCACGTCTATGTAGCATCAATCTGTATGGGTGCTAACAGAATCCAGGCAATCAAAGCTTTGAAAG
>JARKSP010000083.1 GCA_029974225.1 Erysipelotrichaceae bacterium | reverse complement strand
GAAGTAAACCCTTCCGCATTTTTTAAAGAATGGAATCTGGCGGGTACTGGTCATATTGTAGACAGCACCCTTCGAAATATTCAGCATCTGACTTACATCACTTACCGTTAAAAAATCTCCGTCTGGTGCGAGTTGCTTTGTCTCAGCAGGAGTTGCTGCTTGGTTTAACAGGTAGTTCTTTATGTCGGCTACCTCATGCAAAAGATGCTTTACTGCTTCAGGCAGGTTATCAAATGTTATTACATCGTTTTTGTTCATCATAATCAAACATTTACGATGCAAAAATTCGAAATTTATAAAATGGAATATTACCGACACCTCAGGCTGTCGGCTTTTGAATGGCTACAATAGAATGTAAATGAAGCATACATTGGTAATGCAGATTACCAGTGTTGTTAGCAATTCTTAGTACCTGTCGGCTGGGGAAAAGTAGAAAATGCTATTTCTTATAATATGCCTTTATGGCATTGTCAATAACCTTATCTATAAACTCGGTAACTTTAGTACTTGGGTCTTTGTCATGCCGAATTTTTGTTCTGGGGAAAAATTCTTCATTCTTGTAAACATGAATATATCTTTCAGCAATAAAGCCATTTGACGGGTCATCTTTTTCAATCAGGAACTTACCAGTCAATGTTTTAATAAAATATGTTAAACTATTTACAGATTTTAACCATTTAATTGGTTGCGGTTCTTTGGTAGTGAACACCTTTCTGAAAGCCTCAGCGGTGCAATCAACATATTTCATTGCTTTAAGGTTCTTATGAATGTCGTACAGGATATTATGCCTCTGCGATGCAAACTCAGAACGAATTGTAAAATAATATTCTGGTTCAGGTTTGGGAATAACAGTGTCAAATTCAGCTATGTACTCCTTCATTTTATCTGCCAGTTTACCCAAATAGAATATTTGAACTGCTGAAGCATTATAAAAGAACTGAAATGCTTGTTTCTTCAGGTTGTCTTCTTTGTCAGAAACCAGTGTATCGTCAAAATACCTTGACCATTCTTCACGGACATTTGATGAGTAAAGGCTATCTATTGCATCGTTATATTGCGAAAGCAATCGCTTAACGACAGGGATGAAATTAGTTTTGACGGCATAAGTATTAATGCATCTGACTTTATAATTGTCAAAGTATTCGATAAATTTGAGATACAGATTCAAATGAATAAATTTTTGAAACCCGTCCTCGGTATCTGCTAATAGATGTCCCTTGTATGCAGATGAACCAATCTGGTTGATGTTTACTTTCGGATTTTCATCCAATTTGCACAATATATCGGTTAACTGGACTTCGAGGTTATCATCATATATCGGTGTTGTCTTTTTCACAGCATTACGGTTAAATTTCTGAAAGTCGTTTGGCAATCAATTCAAGTACATCATCTTCAAATGAATCCAAGTATATCTTGGTTGTCTCGATGGAAGAATGACCAAGTGCCTCAGAAATAACCTCGATTGGGATAAGACCACTTTTTAAAAACGTTGAAAA
>JARKSP010000074.1 GCA_029974225.1 Erysipelotrichaceae bacterium | reverse complement strand
TTCCGTCAGAATCATCTCTTCGCCAAACTGACTGTCAATTTCCGAAAACAGCCTCTTGTCAAACTTCAGTTTTACCGACATTTTTTCCCCGCTGAACATGCCGAAGGTCTGTCTCATATATTCATTGACATCAAATTCAATTCCATCATAGGTTTTATCTAATATTTCAATTGAATCCATTTTGTCTAACCTGAAATTATTGAAACTTTTATATTTTTCACCATAAACGATTAAATAATACCTGTCATCATCCACCAGCATATTGATTGGATAGTAGGTATAATTTCGACCACGATACTTCTTCTTTCTTTTTTCATCCAGATCATAATATCTGAATCTGATTGCTCTTTATTGATTGATGGCTTCTGAAAGTTTTTCAACATTGACCAGAAGATCAGCATACTCTGTTTTCTTATTTAATATAGTCACCACTATTGATGATAACTCTATTAAATTTATTGGTAAGAGCAGTTATTTTATCTATAATTTCTTTACTTGTTTTTTCACTTAAAAATGTAATAGCCTTAACCATGTCAATAAGCACCCTCAGCTCGCTGGCTTCAAACATTTCATCATCAAAATAATAACCTTCTTTATTTTTACCGATTGAATAGCCCATCTCATCCAGCTGTTTTACATCATTGTAGATAGTCTTTCTTTCTACATCTGTAGCTTGGTTTTTCAGATAAGAAATCAATGTTTCCGCATTGGCTCCATTATCATAATTTGTGTTTTCTTTTAAGTATTCCAACACCATCATTATTCTTTTTTTATTACTCATTTTAATCACCAGATTCATTATGTCACAGTCCAATTTTTATAAAATTGTTAGAATATAACTGTAATCAAGGAGGATCTTATATGAAAAAAACTTATCTAATCATTATCTCTTTTACCCTGATGTTATTTTCACTGGCTAGTTTTATTAACAGCAGAGACAGAAAAGCTTATGATGGAGGTGTTGACGATGACGGTATCTAGAAATAAATTAACTAAAAAAGACATTACAAACATGGGCTGACTTTCAATGCTTTTACAGTTAGGATTTAACTATTAAAGAATGCAGGCTATGGGATTCTGTTACACGATGGCTCCTTATTTCAAGAAAATATATGGAAACAATAAAAAAGAGATTGCAGCTGCCATGACAGATAATATCGACTTCTTTAACACAGAAATGCACATGGAAAAAAGAATTTGAAAGTCTGGCCAGAACAGAGACAATCTTTGATGAAAACGGTCAGGAAGTCGAGGTGATAGAGAAAAAGAATATCAAGGAATCAAAGACAGATCCGGAAAGCGGTCTGTATCATAAAGGTGAAAGAGAACAGATGTTCGCCTACAGTCATCAGACGTTCTGTGACGGTAACGTCTTTGTGCTGACAACCGCAGCTGTGCCTGGAAACATACATGATTCAGTAAGCTTCTTCGAAGCCTACAATGTGCTGAGTGAAAAATATAAAGATAAAATTAAGAATATATGTTTAGATGCCGGATACAACAGCTCGGCAATATGCAAGACAATAATCGACAACAATCAAAAAGTCATAGTGCCATATCACAGACCGATGACTAAAAAGGGATACTTTAAAAAATATGAATATATCTATGATGAACAGGAAAACATCTATATCTGTCCGATGGAATGCGTATTGAAATATAGTACAACTTCAAAAGAAGGATACAGGCAGTACAGAGCCTGTGAAAGCTGTGCAGGCTGCCCATTTAAAGACAGGTGCACTAAATCAGATAGAAAAGTAGTAGCCAGACACATTTGGGAAAACCATAGAGAACAGGCCAACCTCTTCAGGAAAAGTGAACTTTGGAGACAGATATATCCGAAAAGAAAGCAGACAATCGAAAGAGTGTTTGCGGACAATAAGGAAAATCATGGTCTGAGGTTTACCCGATTAAAGGGACTCAGAAAGAATCAGCATCAGGCGCTGATGATTTTCTCATGCCATAACATGAAAAAGATGGCATTACTGGACCATTGGAGGGACAATAATCAGTCCCTTTCTTTGTTTTTTTATCTAAAAATACCAACAATCCCTGATTTTAAGGTAAAAAGAAAACAGACCTTTTTTAAAAAAGTCTGTTTGTCAACAATCTGAAATCACTTGAATTAACAAGTGATTTTAGTTTTTTACATGATTCCTAAGAATGCGAGTATGATTGATACAACTATAATGCCAAAGATTAAGTGTACAGCATTAACATTCTTTTTAGTTACTAAATAGTACAGGAATAATACAAATCCTAAAGGTAATATATTAGGTAAAACTGTATCGAAAATTCCTTGAACTGGAACAACATCAAATATTACAAAGGTTTCTGGGAATGAGAAATCAATGTAAGATGGGATAAGTGCTCCAACAACCATAACACCAAGTACACCAGCGGCTTTGGTAATAGTTGCAGCATTTTCACGAATTAGCTCAATAGCATTTGTACCTAAATTGTATCCCAGATGTCCCAGAGGTATTCTTGATACTGCACCAAAGAAGTGGATAACCATGAATACAATTGGTCCAAGAACTGAGCCTTGTCTATTCAGTGAAACTGCGATAGCTGCTGATATTGGCAAGAGTGTAAACCAGAATATAGCATCACCCAGACCAGCCAGAGGGCCGAATAAACCGTTCTTGATATTTCTGATTAATTCTCTATCTTCGCCTGCTTCTTCTAAAGATAAAACTAATCCGTTTAAGAAGGTTGCCATGTGCATTTCTGTGTTAAAGAAGTCGATATTATCTGTCATGGCAGCTGCAATCTCTTCTTTATTGTCTCCATAGATTTTCTTGAAATAAGGAGCCATTGTGTAACAGAATCCCATAGCCTGCATTCTTTCATAGTTAAATCCAAACTGTAAAAGCATTGAAAGCCAGCCCATGTTTGTAATGTCTTTTTTAGTTAATTTATTTCTAGATACCGTCATCGTCAACACCTCCATCATAAGCTTTTCTGTCTCTGCTGTTAATAAAACTTAAGAATGTGATACAAACAGCTAAAATTGCTATTGGCAATACGTTACCCATTGGTATATATGTTGCAATTAAGAAGCCAATGAATAAATATGCAATATTGTCAATCTTCAGCATAACTTTAAGCAGCAATGCCAACCCGACACCTGGCAACAGGTTTCCAGCAACTCTGAATCCACGAATCAGCCATACTGGGAACGTTTCAACCAGTGCAGTGATCGGTGCCTGCATTAAGTATGCTGACAAGAATATGATTACTGCAGTTACTAAAGATTTACCAATTGCTGAAATAATAACTAATCTGCCTAGTGCCGATACATCTGCTTCAGCACAATATCTATCAGCTATAGGCATCAATCCTGAATATACAGTACTTAGAATCATACCAATCCATTGCCCTAATAAAGCAAAAGGTAACGATAAACCTAATGCTGCTTCTGCAGACACACCGCTGGTATGAGCGATTACAACAGTCATGATACCGGCAATAAGTGGGTTAGGCGGAACGGTACCACCAATCGTAAGCAGACCCAAATAAGCAAGTTCAGCTACTGCTCCTGCAGATAGTCCCAATGGCATGTCTCCTAAAACTATTCCCGAAAAGAAACATACTACAATTGGTCTAAAAATTAAAAATACTTCTGCTTGCTGGTCTAAACTACATATAAATGCAATTAAAGACAACAATAAGCCTTGAACCAAGGTTATTTCCACAATTTACACCTCCTTTTTACATATTGTAGATTTTATCACCCGGCAAAATCTGAATGAACAAAGATACCCCTTTTGCTTTCATTGCTTCAAAATCCTCTAAGTCCTTATCATCAACGTATACATAAGGTGATCCTGGATGAGCGGTCTTTCCTTCTTCAAAGTGCATGTTTGCGACATTGATTTTATCAAGCGGAACTCCGCCGTCAACAAGTCTTCTTGCACTTTGAGGATTTCTTACAACCAGGAATATTAATTGTTTCGGACTAGCTTTCCAGACAGTTTCAATAGTTTTTTCAATAGTGAAAAACCGTATTCCAACTCTAGCAATGTCAGCTGTAATAGACATGACAGACTGCTGAACCGGATCATTGGCAGCCTCATCATCAGCAACAATTATTAAGTTTGCACCAAGTGAATTTATCCAAGCTACCCCTACCTGACCGTGAACAAGTCTGTTGTCAATCCTTGTTAGTAAAATATTTGGTTTTCTCATAAAAATCCCCCTTTTGTTAAATTTATTATATTTTAAAAACCTTATGAGTACATTATAAACCATATTTCGAAAAAGAAAACTAGTTTTGTGATTTTTTGTGATTTATTTGTGATTTCTTGTGATAATTGTAAATTATTGTGCTAATCTATAAGTATAAAGAAAGGAGATTTATTTATAATGGAAAAGAAAAAAACAATGTTGGATTATATTGAGGCGACACCAGAAAAGATAATAGAAAATGCTAAAAATCCAAAAGAACTTACCAAAACTTTAACTGATGAATATATATCAAACAAATATAATGAGATATATATTGTTGCCAGCGGTTCAAGTTTTAACTCTTCAATTTGTGCCCAGCCATTTATGGAGGACATTTTAGGCGTAAGAGTAAATGTACTTTCACCTTCTAATTTTACAAATTATTATAAGCATAATAAAAATGACTTCATATTTGTGATTTCTCAAAGTGGATATAGTACTAATGCAATAGAAGCTTTAAAGAGAGCCAGGGAGCTGGGAATTAAGGCTATTGGAATTACGAGTGATGTGGAAAGTGATTTTAAAAAATATACAGACATCTTAATTGACTATAAAGTCGGAATCGAAACTGTAGGTTATGTAACTGTTGGTGTTGTTGCACTGGTTCAGTTTCTGATGACCTTTGCTTTAAATACAGCAAGAAAGATGAAAAGAATTTCTAAGAAGAAATATGATGAATTTATCGCTGCCATTGTCGATTCAGCAGAACTGCATAAAGAAATACAGGAAAAATCTCACGCCTTTATCAGAAAGCACTACAAATCACTTTCTTCAATGCAGAAAGTTTATGTCTGTTCCAGTGGTGCCGGTATGGGCATTGCCTTGGAGGCGGCTCTGAAAATTGGGGAAACTGTTAAAGTTCCTGCTTTTGCCTATGATGCTGAAGAATACATTCATGGTCCGAATCTGCAGTTAAGCCCTGAATATACTGTTTTTGTAATAGATACCAATGATAAAGACAGTGAAAGATTAAAAACAATCTACAAAGCCAGCAGAGCTGTAAGTGACAATGTTTATTTTATGGGAAGTGATGTTGATGAAAACAGTATTTATGCAGACACCAATCTATCTCCTTTATTGACGCCGCTATATTACCTGCCTTTATATCAAATGATAGCCTATCAGATAACTGAGGATTTACATAGATGGGAACAGCATCCGCTGTTAAAGGAATTCAAGAAAATTGCGGCAGCTAAAAGTATAAGCTATGTAGATAACGATTAAACCTGCCTGAAGAAGTTGCTTCATTTATGAAGTGACTTTTTTTTATGATTTTTTCCGCCACTGTTGATTTACTATCGTTTTCCTTCGGTCTGTTTCATAATATGCCGGCTTTTACCTGATATTACTGAATTTAACAGTTTTATGATAGAATTAAACATAGAAGTTTTTCTGTTGCGGATATTATTAAATCCGTATTTATAAACATTCAGCAAGATACAATTAAAATGCAGAAGGGAGAGAAAATATGAGTTTGCCTAATTGTCCTAAATGTGATCAGCCGTACACTTATGAAGATGGTACTATGCTTGTCTGTCCGATGTGTTTTCATGAATGGACAGAAGAAAGCCGGAAGGCTGCTGAAGAAGCTGCCAAACTGAGAGATGCTTTTGGAAATGAGATTTTAGACGGAACTGAAGCGATTATAGCTATGGATCTAAAACTTGGTTCAGATACAATCAAACAGGGTACCAAGGTCAAAAATATAACAATCCTTGAATATCCGCAGGATGGTCATGATATTCAGGGAAGAGTGGATGGATTTGGCACACTGCTTCTGAAATCGGCAGTTATAAAAGTAAGATAAGATTTTTGAAGATTTGAAAAAACCCTCTTTTGTAGAAAGGCAGAATCTGCAATTAAAAACTACAGAGGAGGGTTTTATAATCTCCGGATAACTGATATAAAGGACGTTTTTTGAATATTGACCATAAATATATTATAATTATGTTAAATAAAAGTGTTTACATTAAACAATAGGTAAAGGGGGTAAAATATGAGTAGAATACTTTTTAAAAATGGTCAAATTGTCAGTCCGGACAGTACAAGAAAACTTGATGTCCTGGTAAGCGGTGAAAAAATCACAAAAATCGCTCAATCTATTTCAGAAAAAGATGCCGACTATGTAATTGATGCCGGGGGGAAGTATCTGATACCGGGATTGATTGATACCCATGTTCATATTGGATGGCCTGATTGGGATATTAAACAATCATATGAAAGAGAATCAGTTTCTGCCGCTTATGGCGGAGTGACTACGATGATTGACAGGATGAATCTCGATAATGGTCCGATTGAAGAACAGGTTTTCAACAAGGGCGGAAGAATTGAGGTTCTTGAGGCAAATTCATATATCGATTGTGCCTTGCAATGCGCATTATACACTCCGGAAAATCTTGAGGAAATTCCAAGTCTGTATGAAAAGGGAATCCTTGGTTTCAAGTTTTATATCCCTTATCGCGGTAAAGAAGCGGTTCCGCCGCAAGTTGGTATCGATGACGGCATTATTTACTTTGGTTTTGATAAGATTTCTAAAACCTCTCCATATGCTCAGGCTCAGGTTCATGCAGAAAATATAGAAATATTCTTCCAGTATAAAGAACGTATCCTGAAAGATGAAGAATTCAATAAAATCGTACGCTGGGCAGAGACCAGACCAAACTTTGTAGAGTTGGAAGCTATTATTCGCTGTGCATACTTTGCTAAGATTACTGGAGCAACTCTCTATATCGTTCATCTCAGTACTGAAGAAGGTCCTGAACTGATTGAAAAACTACGTGGTGAAGGAATTAATATTATTGCTGAAACCTGTCCGCAATATTTAGTTATGAATTATGATGATGCGGATCGAATTTTGAGTAAGGTCAATCCACCGATTCGCACCAAAAAGGATAATCAGGGTCTATGGGATGGTATTAATAAGGGTATTATTGATACTTTGGGTTCTGACCATGCTCCATGTGCAAAAAAGCACAAACAAGAGTTCTGGTCAGCAGTAGTTGGTATGGCAGGCATTGAAACAATGTTGCCGGTGATGCTTTCCGAAGGAGTAAACAAAGGGAGAATCACTTTGGAAAAACTTGTTGAAATATCAAGCTACAATTGTGCCAAGCACTTCAACCTGCTGCCAAGAAAAGGTCTGATTGATGTTGGATATGATGCGGATATTGTCATGGTAGATTTAGACAAAGAATATCAGCTGAACATTGATGACTTACACAGTCTTTCAGATTTTTCGCCTTATGATGGCTGGAGAATAAAGGGCGCACCGGTTTTGACGATGGTACGTGGTAAGATAGTTGTTGAGGATGGAGTGCTGAAGGGAGAAAAAGGTCACGGTAAGTTTATCCCTTCTGAAGCTAAGTATTAAAGAAGATAAGTATCAGGGATGATGGTTTTGCTGTCATCCCTTGACTTTGGGAGTAAATTATGAAAAAAAGAATTCAAAACACATTTAGTTATAGTGAAATATTGCAGGAGTCCCTGGATTTTGGCTTAGAATATCTGGGACAAGGCTCAACTATGGATTTTTTAGGTGTTAAGGATGAAAGTGAACTTGATGTTTGGGCGCTGGCTCTGATTGACGAAGATGGTCACATTTACAAAGCCGGTAATGCAGAACAGCGCTTCAGTATGCAGAGTATTTCAAAGGTGCTGACATTTCTAATCTTGCTGGAACATAAACCATTAGATGAAATCGTTAAGACTATTGACATTAAGCCTACAGCTCTTCCCTATAACAGCATCATTGATTTGGAACTGGGTCAGCGAAAACCAAGAAACCCAATGGTCAGCATCGGTGCTGTGGCAACGATAGCTCTGTTATCTGAAATCTATCAGGATAAAACTTTTGAGTTCATTTTAAACCATCTAAAAGAGATTACCGGAAATGCAGAACTGGACTATAGCAAAGAGATCTTTTTACCTGAACTATCTGGCGGGTATACGAATTTTTCGGGTATTAATCTGATGATTCAGGCTGGCACTTTATCAAAAGAAACAGACATAAAGAAAGTCATCGAGACATATTATAAATGCTGCACTATCATGGTTAACACTGTTGAAATGGCAAGATTGGCCCATCTGCTTTCTAATGACGGATACAGCATTTCAAAAGGAGCACAGCTCTATCGTAGAGAAAATATCCAAATATTACGTTCAATCATGGCTCATAGTGGTATGTACGACCACTCTGGTGAATTTGCCGCCCTGGTCGGTCTGCCGGCTAAAAGCGGAGTTGGAGGCGGAGTTATTGCCTGTACCAGGTGTCAGCTGGGCCTGGCAGCTTTCAGTCCCCGTTTAGATGAAGCCGGAAACAGTATTGTTGCGGTTAAAAGTCTAGAATATCTATCAGATAAATTAAACCTTTCGATTTATTAAAAAACATGCAGGTCATTGATTTCAGACAGCAATCGCAACATTGCGTCTATTTGATAATCTATATAATATAAGGTTTGAAGCTAAGAGGATAAAAGGTGCTTAAAGTAGTTATTTAAAACCTATGGAGTTATTATTGATATGGTAAAAAGGTTTGTGTAAATGATATATCGAAGTGAAGTAAAAAATCTGGATCAGCTGTTTATAAATGACCGCCTATCAATCGAAAGCTGGCAGAAATATGTAGAGCATGTTCTGCCAGGATTAAGTCGGTTCATTTTAGAAGACTCAAGTGGCTATGATTTTGAAAAAGATATTTATCCGCTAGTAAACAGGGTTTGCAAGAAGCAGGAACGAATAGGCAGACTGGAAATTATATTTTATGAAGTACTGAAAGATGTGGATGAAATAATAAGAAATAAATTCGAAAGAAATCTTAAATGTGAAATCGTTCTCTATCTGGGGTTATGCAATGGTGCCGGCTGGGTTTTTGAGCACTCAGGTAAAACATTTGTTCTGCTGGGTTTAGAAAAAATATTCGAATTGCATCTGGATGATCCTGTTAAAATGAGGGAACTTATCTATCATGAACTGGGTCATGTCTATCAGAGCCAGTATGGCACCTTAAATAGAAAGCTTGATAACAGGGCTGATGAATTATTATGGCAGCTGTATACAGAAGGTATTGCTGTGTATTTTCAAGAGAGCATTACGAATGATTTTTCTTTTTATCATCAAAAATCAGATGCCTGCAGAGAAGGTCTGCAGTCAATGCTTCCGCAATTAAAAAGGGATTTTAAAAAAGGACCTTCAACAGATGAATGACAGATTTTCTCAAAGATATTTCGGTGACTGGGTTTCCTATAACGGCTATGCCGATGCCGGATATTATCTGGGATTAAAGTTTGTAGAATACCTCAGTCAGAAAAAGCCTTTCAATGACATTCTTGATTTAGAGATTGAAGAAATAAAAACTGAATATGATGTTTTCTGTGAAATTTGAAATATAGCATATATTGTTGTATTATTTATATGAGGAATATATAAAAAGAGTATCAGAATATCTCATTAGGAATTTACAATTTTAATTTCAGCACTGCCTGTCATCTGCTTGAAGTTTTTATTTTGTAGGTTGAAATGACTCACTTCCTCAAGGCTGAATCTTTTTTAAATTTAGGGATTTAAAGTGAGAGTTGAGTGGTCTGGGATTGTGAAAAAAATGATAAATACAGAATGATGGTTTTATATAAAAAAACCACCACAAATACCGCAATTATCACATAATTTCACAAAATTGCATTGACATTGCTGTATTTCGGATGGTAAAATTATATAACTTTAACTATTAATCTAAATAATTTCACAATCAAGATGAGATTAAGATGATCATTGTTAATTGAAAAAGGAGAAAAAAATGATTAAAGATTTAATTAGTTTGGAAAATTGTGTCATTCTGGATTCTGTTAAGGACTGGAAAGAAGCTGTACATGTATCAGTTGACCTTCTGGTAAAAGCTGGTGCCTGTACTGAAGAGTATGAAGATGCTGTCATAAAAGTGACAGAAGAGTATGGTCCATATTATGTGTTGACTGATCATATGGCTTTAATACATGCTTCAGGCAATGATGATATTGTTCATAAAACAATGCTGTCTTGTGCTTTACTGAAAGAGCCGGTTGCTTTTTCAGAAGAAAAAAATGACGTCAGAGTTCTGATTGGCTTATGTGCTGCTGATTCAACTGCACATATGACAGGAATGGTTGCTATCTCTAGTATTTTTGGGGATTCAGACAACGAACAAAAATTTTTGGAGGCAACATCGGCAGAAGAGATTTACAACCTGTTTATTTCTCACGCTGATGCTCAATAAAAATCTATAACTAAAGGAGGTAATTATGTTAGATTTTATTCTTAATATCCTTGCCACTCCAGCGATGCTCGTTGGTATTATGGCATTGGTAGGCCTCGTACTGCAAGGTAAACCTATTGAAGACGTAGTAAGGGGTACAGTTAAAACTATCGTCGGCTTCTTAGTATTATCTGCTGGTGCGGGCTTCTTAACAGGCGGCTCACTGAACGCTTTTGGTGAACTGTTTAACTATGCATTCAATATGCAGGGTGTTGTGCCAAACAACGAAGCTGTTGTTGCTTTGGCGCTTAAAGACTTTGGCTTAGCTACATCTTATATCATGGTTTTAGGCTTAGTCTTAAACGTTGTATTAGCTAGATTTTCTAAGTTGAACTTCATCTTCTTAACTGGTCACCACTCATTATACATGGCATGTATGATTGCTGTCGTATTAAGTGTTGGCGGATTGGAAGGATTCCCACTTTATCTGGCTGGCGGATGTTTGTTAGCATTTGTTAGTGCTTTCTCACCTTGGTTCTTACAGTCAACAATGGAAAAAATTGTTGAAACTGACGAACTTGGTTTTGGACACTTTGGTGGATTCGGCTACTGGGTAAGTGCTCAGGTTGGTAAATTATTCAAAGGTTCTAAATCAACTGAAGACATTAACTTCCCTCAGAGATTAACTTTCTTGAGAGATACTACAGTTTCTATTGGTTTGACAATGGTAGTATTCTTCCTGATTGTTACTGCAATCTCAGTAGGCAGAGGAGTTCTGGATGCTGATCCAGCTGGATTCGGCCACTTAAGTGACCTGTTAGTTGCTGGTGAAACTAAGATTCACTGGGCTGTATGGGCTATTACTAAAGGCTTAAGCTTCTCTGGAGCAATTTATATTATCTTATCAGGTGTACGTTTAATTGTTGGTGAAATGGTTCCAGCATTTAAGGGTATCGCTGAAAAACTTGTTCCTGGAGCTATTCCAGCAATTGACTGTCCAGTTGTATATCCATATGCACCTAACGCAGTTTTAATTGGTTTCTTAGTATCATTCCTAGGTGGTATAGTTGGTTTATTAGTACTTGGTGCTATGAATAATGCAGGTATTGCTATCGCAATGATTCTTCCAGGTGTTGTTCCGCACTTCTTCTGTGGAGCTTCTGCAGGTGTATTCGGTAACGCTGAAGGTGGAATTAAGGGTGCTGTATTAGGTTCATTCATCCATGGTTTATTAATCACTTTCTTACCAGCAATCGTTATGCCAGTATTCGGAACCTTAGGTTTTGCTAATACTACATTCTCTGATGCTGACTTCTCTTGGATGGCACTGGTATTTGGTAACATTGCAGCTGCTGTTAAAGGTATTCCTTTATTAGTAATCTGTGTTGCGGTCTATCTTGCTCCAATTGCATTGTCATTGGTTACTCGCAAGAAATAATAGCCAATCTGATTTAACGCAAGGAAATTAAGTTCATGGCTAAGATTAGAAAAATCATGTGCTGTTGTGGAAGCGGACTTGGAAGTTCAATGATGGTCCAGCTTAATACAAATGAGGCATTGAAAAAACTCGGTGTCACAGATTGTGTTGCTGAACACACATCTTTATCAGAAGTCAATGTTAACTCTGCAGACCTGTTTGTGGTCGGTAAAGATATTTATCCACAACTGAAAAATTATCCAAGGGTATTAGTTCTTGATAAAATCATGTCAAAGAAAGAACTACTTGAAAAATTACAAGCTGCCTTTGAAATGGAAGGCGATGAATTCCATATCGGAGTATAGGAACCTTCTAAAATCTAATAATTTATAAGAGGCGGAAAAGTACCGCCTCTTTTTTAGAGAATAATTGGAGAAATTATGAATAAGAACAAAAATTTAAAACTATTAGCAGCAAAGATTCGCCTAGACATCTTAGAAATGCTGATGCATCGGGGATATGGCCATTTAGGGGGCTCAATGTCAGTTTGCGAATTGTTTGCGGTTTTATATGGTAAACATCTTAATGTAGACCCAAAAAATCCTGGGAAAGAAGATCGCGATATGGTTGTTCTTTCTAAAGGTCATGCCGGACCGGCATGGTACAGTGCTCTTGCGGAAATGGGATATTTCCCAAAAGAAGTATTATTGACTTTAAATGATGGCGGTACAATACTGCCTTCCCATCCTGATAGAAACCTGACTCCTGGTGTTGATGCAACAACCGGATCTTTAGGTCAGGGAACAAGCATTGCCGCCGGTATTGCCACAGGTCAGAAGTATAAGGGGAAAAACGCTTATACCTATATGATTGTTGGTGATGGTGAGCTGAATGAAGGTCAGTGCTGGGAAGCATTCATGTATATTGCCCAGAATAAACTTAATAACTGTATTGTCATTATCGATGATAACAAGAGACAGTTAGACGGTTATACTAAAGACATCATGAATCCTTTTGATTTAAAAGTTAAAATGGAAAGCTTTGGCTTTAAAACCTTAAGAGTTGATGGCGGTGATGTTGATGCCATTGATGAAGCAATTACGGAACTGAAAAAAGTAAAAGATCAGGCTGTCTGTATCGTGCTTGACACAATCAAAGGTCAGGGTATCAAATACTTTGAAGATCTGTTCTCTAATCACTCAGTGAAGTTTAATAATGATGAAATCAATGCTGCTTCAGAAAAAGCAGTAAAAGAACTGAAGGCATTCATCGCAAAGGAGGAAGCTAAATGATAAAACTGGTTAAAAATAGGAAAGAAAAAGGAAAAGAACTCAGCAAATTTTTCTGTCAGACGGTTGCTGATTTGATGGATCATGATGATAAGCTAGTATTCCTTGATGCTGATCTGGCTTCTCCAAGCGGCTCAACTATTATTGAAAAGAGCCATCCGGATAAATTTATCAATGTTGGTATTGCTGAAGCAAATATGGTCGGTATTGCTGCCGGTTTATCAATCGAAGGCTTTAAACCGTTTATCCATTCGTTTGCCCCTTTTGCATCAAGAAGAGTGTTTGACCAGATTTATCTGTCCGGTGCCTATGCTAAAAGCACAATCAATATTTATGGTTCAGACCCTGGCTTTACCGTTGGACCAAATGGTGGTACGCACACCAGCTTTGAAGATGTAGCCTTATACAGAACAATCCCTGATGCTGTTATTGTTGATGTTGCTGATACAACACAATTAGAAAGCGCCATCAGACAGGCTGCCAGTGAGCCAGGCATTAAATATATCAGACTTAACAGAAAAGCGGTCAGAAATGTCTATGAGCCTGGTTCAGAATTTACTTTTGGTAAAGGCGTTGTCGTTAAAGAAGGAAAAGATGTTCTGGTTATTACGGCTGGTCAGATCTTAAGTGATGCTCTGGATGCTGCTGAAGAACTTGAAGCAAAGGGCGTTTCAGTAGAAGTGGTTGATATTTACACAACCAAGCCTCTTGATGTCGAACTGATTCTATCAAGAGTCAAAGGTAAAAAAGCTTTAGTGACATTTGAAAACCATAGTATTATCGGTGGCTTAGGTTCTGCCGTAGCCGAAGTTCTGGCTGAACACAATGTAAACATTGTCTTCAAAAGACATGGTGTGACAGACCGCTTCGGACAGGTTGGAACACCTGATTTTCTGCAGGCGGAGTATAATCTAACCGGTAAGGATCTAGTGAAAACTATTGAAGCACTGCTATAATTTTAGGGACATAGTCCAATCTATAAATTGATTAAATATCCACTCATTATTCGAGTGGATATTTTGACTTTCCCTGCCAGAGAGAATATGGATTGCGACTAAACAGATTTTGAAGTAAGTGTTGATAGATTTTTAGAAATAGAGATAGCGATTTAGCTGGTCTTAACCAGGATTGCTTGTTCAGATATTGAAAAAGTGCTAGATTTTTGTCATACTTTAATAGGTAGTTTTGTTAAAAACAGGCTTAATATTAAATAGAAAGTAGAGAAGGATATGAAACGAATACTGGTTACCGGTGGTGCAGGATTTATTGGCTCACATTTATGCAAAAGGCTTCTAAATCAGGGTCATAAAGTGATATGTCTGGACAATATGTTTACCGGAACTTTTGATAACATTGATGTGCTGTGTGCAGACGATAATTTTGAATTCATCAATGCTGATGTTACAGATCCAATCCAGCTGGATGTAGATGAGATATATAATCTGGCCTGCCCAGCCAGTCCGGTACACTATCAGTATGATCCTGTCATGACGGCTAAAACCAGTTTTCTGGGTGCCTTAAATGTCTTAGAGCTGGCAAGAAAATGTGCTGCCCGAGTACTGCAGGCCAGTACCAGTGAAATATATGGTGACCCTCTAGTCCATCCCCAGACAGAAGAATACCGGGGTAATGTCAGCACTATCGGCCCTAGAGCCTGCTATGATGAAGGCAAACGTATTGCTGAAACACTTTTTTTTGATTATCAGAGAAAATATGGCGTTGATATTCGGGTAGTTCGTATTTTTAATACCTATGGTCCTAATATGCTGGAAAATGATGGCAGAGTAGTTTCTAATTTTATAATTCAGGCCTTAAAAAATGATGACATCACCCTATATGGTGACGGAATGCAGACAAGAAGTTTCTGTTATATTGATGATCTGATAGAGGGTCTGATTAAAATGATGGGAAACAATGATTTTAACGGTCCGGTTAATTTAGGCAACCCACATGAAATGACAGTGTATGATCTGGCAAAAATGATTATTGAAAAAACAGGTTCTGCTTCCAGAATTGTCTATATGCCGCTTCCGGCTGATGATCCGGTCAAAAGAAAGCCGGCTATAGAACTGGCAAAAAGCAAATTATACTGGCAGCCAGAAGTGTCAATATCCGAGGGTCTTGATAGAACTATAGATTATTTTAAAACAAAACTGGACATTTAAAGAAAGGGTCATTTTAAGATGGAAAAAGACAGATTAAGTACAATAGTTATCGCCGGCACAGGTTATGTGGGATTAAGTCTGGCAACATTGCTTTCGCTTGATAATGAGGTGATAGCTGTTGATATCAATCATGAAAAGGTGGACAATATAAATCGCAGGATTTCACCAATCAAAGATGAATATATTGAAAAGTATTTTAATGACAAAAAGCTGAATTTAAAAGCAGTCTCTCAGGGAGATGAAGTTTTTAAAAAGGCGGATTTTGTTATTGTTGCCACCCCTACTGATTATGATGAAGACCGAAATTATTTTGATACCGCTTCAATTGAAAGTGTTATTGAGCAGGTGATAGCTGTAAATCCGGACGTGCCAATTGTTATAAAATCAACAATACCAATCGGCTATACCCAAAAGATTATTGCCAGATATAACAAAAACAATATCCTCTTCAGTCCAGAATTCTTAAGAGAATCACAGGCCCTGTATGATAATCTTTATCCGAGCAGAATAATTGTTGGCTATTATGATGACAACAGGAAGGCAGCTTCTGATTTTGCCCAGCTTTTGAAAAATGCCGCTCTTAAAGAAAATGTCGAGGTTTTGTTTATGGGAACAACCGAAGCTGAAGCGGTAAAACTCTTTTCCAACACCTATCTGGCAATGCGGGTTTCCTATTTTAACGAATTAGATACTTTTGCGGAACTAACAGGTCTGGATAGCGGTCAGATTATTAAAGGAGTATCTTTAGATCCAAGAGTGGGAGACTTCTATAATAATCCCTCTTTTGGCTATGGTGGCTATTGTCTGCCAAAAGATACTAAGCAGTTACTGGCTAATTATCAGGAAATTCCTGAAAATATGATAAGCGCTATTGTCGCCAGCAATATGACCAGAAAAACCTTTATCGCTGACAGAATTTTAAGAAAAGCAGGATATTATGCCGCTGGAGAAGGATTGACCACTGCAGAAAAAACAGATGTTGTCATCGGTATATTCCGTCTTATTATGAAAAGTAATTCCGACAATTTCCGATACAGTGCTGTTCATGATGTTATCAGCCAGCTAAAAGCCAAAGGAGCCACTTTGGTTATCTATGAGCCTAGCCTGGAAGACGAGGAGATGTTCTGTGATTTAAAGGTGATAAAAAGCATTGATGAGTTCAAAAATATGTGTGATGTCATAATTGCCAATCGATTTGATGAGCAACTATCAGATGTTGAAGAAAAGGTCTATACCAGAGACCTATTCAGAAGAGATTAGAGCTGATTGCAGCATTATTCAAACTTATTTAAATAAAAAATCAGGAAAAAAGTTTAGCTTCATCGTTTAAACTATCATGGTCCTGATTTTTTTTATCTGATTGCCAATTTCTGGGGCTGATTTAATATGCTATTGACATTTTTCGCGATATTTTTTAGGAGTTTCTTTGGTCAGCTGTTTAAAAATACGATTAAAGTGAGAACTGGAAGAATAACCAAGGTAGTCACTGATTAAGGTGATGCTTTTAGAGCTGTCTGACAGTAACTCTTTGGCTTTTTCGATTTTTATTTTATGGATGTAATCATTAAGATTTATTCCAGTCTCCTTTTTGAAAAGAGTAGACAGATGACTGCGTGAAATATACATTGCCTGAGCAATGTCACTGGTTTTTATAGGTTCTGATATATGGCTGAGAATATAATAATAAACATCTTTGGATATTCTATCCTGAGTAGTTAACTTTTTAAGATTGTTAACCTCTTTAGTATAGGAGAAGATCATTTCGTAAAGCAGATAGTTTATATCGTCAAGATGGCGACAGTTTTCGCATTTCTGAATATACAGGTCACTAAGCTTAAAGGCTTCGTCAACTTTTACTCCACTTTCAATAACTGCTCGGGCTGCCAGAGTAGCAGTTACAATGAAGGTGTTTTTTCTATGTCTCAAAAGATTGTCAGAAAGTTTGCCGCTCCTTAATGTCGGAGCCTGTCTTGCCCATTCTTCCAGTGCTTCTAAATCACCGTTTCTAACAATCTTCAATATCTGTCTTTCAATATTGTAGCCTTTATAAGCATCAGCTGAACCTGATTCCTGATAATAGTCAGCCCTTTCTGATGCAGGCGATTCCTTAAGATGCAGATCAGAAACATTAAGTTTATCACCATTAAGAATGTGATTTATCGTGCACATCATCTGAATCATACTTTCTAAAGGCATGGGGACAATAGATAAAATGAAGTCAGAAAAAACTCCATAGTCCCTGTTGGTAATGTTAAGCTGAAAGGCTAAATCACGAAGCTGCTGATTATCCAAAGGAGCTTCTCGTCCTGGCCCGATGATGATTGCTGTTGCATCAGATTTAATAATTCCATAGTATTCATATCTTTCAGTAAGAAAATATGAAACATTTGTCTCTCTGTTCAGGAGAACTTCTATATAAAGATCTGCCGGGTCAATTAAAAAATCCACCACCGAAAACCGGTTTATAAGCTGACTGTTTTCATATATTCTGATAGGCAGTCCGGACATATCTGTCATTTTGCGACAAAGATAGGCCAGATCAAAAGTAAGCGTTTTCATTATATGACAAATATATCAGAAATAAAACAAATATACAAGAAAGTGTGGACTTTAATGTTTTATGATATAGGTGTAAAAGAGGGATAATAATATGAAAAAACAATTTATGAAAAACAGTGTCTTTGAAAAACCGTTCATGAACTCAAAAATTACAACTGAAGAAATGACCATGAAAGAAAAGATTCTCGGTTTTCTGGTTGGTCCTTTCGGCATGCTTGCCTTGCAGGCGGTTGTAAATCAATTGGCTGAACTGTATTATACTGAAATATTCTATATTGACCAGATATTTGGTGTAGGTACCTACCTGGTCATGTCCTGGGTGACGAAAATTGTTTCAATACTGTCTGGTCTACTGGTCGCTTACATCGTAGAGCGCAGCATTTCATCACAGGGTAAGATCAGGCCTTTTGTTCTGATTGGTCAGCTGTTGTGTGCTTTTTCTGGCTTTTTTATGTTTGCGATTCCAGAAATCGGACAAACGGGAAAACTGATTTGGGTTTATTTATTCAATATTCTATATAATGGTTTCGGTATAACAATGTTTCTGCTGAGAAAAAACATGATTACTTTAGCTACCAGAAACCAGAATGATCGTAACCAGATTAATCTATTTGACAGAGTATCTAACTTTATGTTGGTAGGCATAGCTGTTACCCTGGTTGTCGGTTCAATTCTTTACTACACCATGCTTCATGGTTATCCCAAAGAAAACTGGCTGATGATTATTGGCCTTGTTGCTTTATTCAGCATTCCGTTATCTTTAATTAATTATTTCTATACCAAGGAAAGAGTAACCTTAGAAGCTGAAGATATTGAAGGAGCTATCTACAGCAAAGAGCATAGTACAGACTGGAAGAGATTTCTGGATCTGTTTAAATGTAAATACTGGAACATGGCTTTTGTGATAACAACTTTAAATTTAATTGTTGCGAACTTGCAGGGCTATAACCTGAACACTAACTTCTGCACTGTCATATTAGGAGCTGATGCTCAAAACAACTATAACCTATTCTATACAATAGCATCCGGCTTACCAATGGGGCTTGGCATCCTGGTAGTCTATCCCTTGAGCAAGAGATTTACCGTCCGTAAGACTACAATGGCTTTTACACTTATTTCTGTTATCGGCTGCATAATGGGACTTTTCGTTAAAGATAATTTTATTGGGGCTGTTATTGCCTTCTTTATCAATAATGTTGGCACTTTAGCCAGTGTCTATGTCTTAGATTCACTTCTTTTATCAGCCAATGATGAAATAGAATATAAATTCCACTTCAGGCCAGAAGGAACTGTGGCTTTAGCGGTAACCACCGCCATCGCCACCGTCATTTCCGGAGCTTTTGCGGGAGTATATGAAACCGGTTTGAGTTTCTTTGGCTATCAGGCTCATCTGGGAGTAAATCAGCCCCAGGGAGTTATTAACTGGCTGTATTTTGTCAGATACATTGTGCCGATCATTCATTATATTATCGTATTTGTGATTCTATATTTTATGGACCTGGAAGAAAAACTGCCTCAGATGCAGAAGGAAATCCGGGCCAGAAAGGTTAAAGACAATGAATAGATTTCTGTTTTGTGAGGAGATATCAAAGTGAAGGCAGTAAGACTTAAAACCGAATATCTGAACAACCCTGTTGGTATCAGTATTACTGCTCCACGTCTTTTCTGGAATGTTGAAGGATGCATCAGACAGAGTGCCTATCAGCTGACTGCCCGGGATGAATATGGCAATCTGCTTGTTGACACGGGCAAAGTGTACAGCTCCTCAATGAATTACCGCTGGAAAGAAAAAGCGGTAGACTGGTGTACCAGGGTAAACTGGAGAGTCAGAATATTCGATGAAAATGATAATGCTTCCGAGTATGCCGAGGCCTATTTTGAAACCGGTTTACCGGAAAATGAAGAATGGCCAGCTAAATGGATAACCGGCAATTACCGAGTCAATAAGAAAAAACGCTATCCGGTTGACTGTTTCAGAAAACATTTTTACTGTGCAGAGATAAAAAAGGCCAGGCTGTATATTACTGCCTGCGGGCTTTATGAGGCTGCCATAAACGGTCAAAAGGTTGGAACTGCAGTAATGACTCCCGGTATCACCGATTACCGCAAAAAGATGCACTATCAGACTTATGATGTTACTTCCTATCTGAAAGCGGGGCAGAATCTTATAGAAGTGCTGCTGGCAGATGGCTGGTATCGTGGTTCGGTTGGTTCATGGGGGTTAAGGAATCAGTATGGCCAGGAAACAAAGGTGTTAGCCCAGCTGGTGATGGAGTATAATAATGGTGTAAAAGAAACTGTTATTACTGATGGCAGCTGGCAATGGTCTAACGATGGCAGTATCTGTTTTGCCGATAATAAGGATGGGGAGATTGTCGATGCCAACAGGTTTCCTTCCTACAGTGGCTTTGCCAGGGAAACAAGGCATAATGTTATTCCGGCAGCTGCTAATAATGTTTTGGTAAAAGAGCATGAACATTTTAAGCCTAGACTGATTATCACTCCCAAAGGTAAGAAGGTTTTAGATTTTGCTCAGAATATGGCTGGTTATATCAGTTTTAAGATTAAGGCCAAAGCCGGACAGACATTATATCTGCGTTTTGGCGAGATGCTGGATTTTGCTGGCGAGTTTACGCAAAGAAACATTCAGCTGAAAACAAAAAGAAAAACAACCCCTCTGCAGGAAATTAAATACGTCTGTCAGGAAGGGTTAAATGAATATAAGACCAGATTTGCAATTTTTGGTTTTCAATATGTACTGGTAGAAACGGAAATAGATTTCGATACATCCGACTTTACTGCGATTGCTGTTTACAGCGACATGGAACAGACAGGCTGGTTTGACAGTTCCAACAGACTGCTGAATCAGTTCTTTGAAGCCACCATCTGGAGCACAAAGGGAAACAGCAATGACCTTCCTACGGACTGTCCAACCAGAGAAAGACATGGCTGGACTGGCGATGCTCAGATTTTCTGCAACACCGCTTCCTACCTGTTTGATTATCGGACATTTGCGGAAAAATTCATTAGGGATATGTACTGCTGGCAGAGAAAAGATGGCTGTCTGCCTCATATAGTTCCGGATGGCGGAGCAGACTTCTATATGTATACGATGAACGGTTCAAGTGGCTGGGCTGATGCGGGAATAATCATGCCCTATATTCTTTATAAGAAATACAATGATCGGGATATTTTAAAAAGATATCTTGCCGGTATGAGAAAATATGCGGATTTCATTTGCAACCGATGTGGCAGGTTTTCCCTGCTGGCTATGAGATTAGAGCTTGATAAAGCAGATAAGAAATATCTGAACAACGCCGGTCAGCACTATGGTGAATGGGCTGAACCGGAAGATGTGCATAAGATGCACTGGCGAGATTTTTTAATTACTCATCCTGAAACAGCCACCGCTTATACTATCTATATAATGGACCTGATGAATGAAATTGAGATGGCATTAGGCAATGAAAAAGAAGCGAAAACTTATAAAAGCTTTAGCGAAAAGTGTCGGAAGTCATATCAGGCATTAAGAGAAAAGTGCCCAAGGTATACTTTGGATACTGACCGTCAGGCTCGAATTGTCAGACCGCTTTACTTTGACCTGTTAAATGAGAAGCAGAAAGAATATGCAGAAAAAAGACTCATTTTAGCCCTGGATAATTATGGCTGGAGACTGGGGACAGGATTTTTGTCAACACCGCTTATCCTGTATGTGCTGGAAAGAATAGATAAGGAATATGCTTATCGACTGTTAGAGAATGAAGAGCTGCCAGGCTGGCTGGCAATGCCAAAGCATGGAGCTACTACTATCTGGGAAGCCTGGGAAGGTAATGCCAACTCCAATGCCGGTCTGTGTTCTTTAAACCATTATTCTAAAGGAGCTCTCTGCAGCTGGCTATTTGAGGTTATGTGCGGGATTAATGTTTCTTATGAAAATCACTTTGTGATCAGACCGGTACCAGGCGGCAGTTTTAAATATGCTAATGCTCAATATCAGAGTATCTATGGTCTGATAAAATCAGGCTGGCAGAAAACTGCCGGCGGATATGAATATATTATTGATATACCGGCTAACTGCACTGCCGAAGTAATTCTTCCTTCGGGAAAAACATACAATCAGCAGCCGGGACTTAAAATTTATAATGAATAAGCAAATATTAATATTTGAAGAAAGGATAAATATTATGAAAATAAAAGAAATAGTGGCGAAAATGACCTTACGGGAGAAAATCCAGTTATGTGTTGGCAAGTCTTTCTGGGAAACCAGAGACTTCAAGAAACATGACATTCCTTCCTTCTTTATGTGTGATGGCCCGGCCGGGCTTAGAAAGCAGGAATTGGGAAGTGGCACTGATATGCTGGGCATCAATGATTCGCTTCCGGCAACCTGTTTCCCGTCAGCGGTATCGACTGCTAACAGCTGGGATAAAGAGCTGCTGTATAAGATGGGGAAGGCTATCGGCGAGGAGGCTCTTGATCAGAAAGTGGCAATGGTACTGGGTCCAGGAGTCAATATTAAAAGAAACCCGCTCTGTGGCAGAAACTTTGAATATTTTAGTGAAGATCCAGTTCAGACAGGTCTACTGGCAGCTGAGTTTGTCAGGGGTCTGCAGTCACAGGGAATCAGCTGTTCAGTAAAACACTTTGCCTGCAATTCACAGGAAAAGAATCGTTTACTTTCAGATAGCGTTATCGATGAAAGAACATTAAGAGAAATATATCTTAAAGCTTTTGAAATTGTGGTAAAAACAGCTGATCCAGCCACTGTTATGAGTGCCTATAACAAAATCAATGGTGTTTATTGTAGTGATAATAAGAAGCTGTTAAATGATATCTTAAGAGAAGAGTGGGGCTTCAATGGCTTAGTAGTGACAGACTGGGGGGGAATGAATGATAGAATCAAGGCTTTTATTGCCGGAAATGATTTAATGATGCCAGGAGGCAGCGATTATATGGAAAAAGATGTAATGGAAGCTGTCAGAAAAGGCGAGTTGGCTGAAGAATATATCGACAGGTGCTGTGAAAGAATATTGAAAATTGTTTTTAAAGCCAAAGAACTATTTGAAAAGGAATATAAGGCCGATTATCAGAAGAACCACCGACTGGCTGTTAAAATCGCTGAAGAATCAGCTGTCCTGCTTAAAAATGAAGATGGTATCCTGCCTTTAAAAGAAGATATGAAGATTCTGATTGTTGGTGATATGGCTAAAGATGTCCGCTATCAGGGTTCCGGCAGCAGCCATGTCAACCCGACAAACCTCGAGCATCCGATTGATTATCTGGGTGCTTATCAGTACGCTTTAGGTTGTGACACTGATGGCAATACAACTGAGGAGTTACTTTCACAATTGCATAGCAAGGCAGCGGAAGCGGAAGCTGTGGTTGTTTTTGCCGGTCTGCCAAGCAGGTTTGAATCAGAGGGCTTTGATAGAGAACATATGAAAATGCCGCAGGGGCACATTGAGATGATTAAAACAGCTGTCAAAGCCAATAAGAATACTGTGGTAGTACTTTTGTGTGGCAGTGCAGTAGAATGCCCTTGGGCAGATGATGCTCAGGCAGTTCTATATCTGGGCCTACCGGGTCAGGGAACAGGAAGGGCAATCCACAATTTACTGTTTGGTAAGGCAAACCCATCTGGAAAACTGTCGGAAAGCTGGCCATATAATTACAGTGATGTTATTTCATCCTCTTATTATGCCAAGAGCAGAGATGCCCTATATTTAGAAGGTATCTATGTTGGCTATCGCTATTATGATAAAGCTGAGATAGACGTCAGATGGCCTTATGGCTATGGTTTAAGCTATACCAGTTTTAAACTTGAGGATTTTGAAGCGGATGAAAGAAGAGTAAAAGTAAAAGTCACCAATACCGGCAAATATGCCGGTAGTGAGGTAGTACAGCTTTATGTTGGACAGAACAATCCTGAATTACATCGACCTCTAAGAGAACTTAAACATTTTGAGAAGGTAAATCTAAAGCCTGCCGAAGCGAAAGAAGTTGTATTTGAACTGACAGATGATGATTTTGCCGTTTGGGATGGGGCGTTTAAAAAGGTTAAAGGCAGCTATCGTCTAGAAATCGGAACATCAAGCAGAGATATCTGTTTCTTTAGGGACATTGATGTTGATGGAAAAGAAGCTGCTGTTCCAGACTGGCAGAACGGCAGCTGGTATGAAACCTGTAAAGGTGATGTTACTCAAGCAGAATGGCAGACAATGCTGAAAATAAAGTACGAGCCTACCAGACTGATCAAGGGACAGTTTACAATGGACAATTCTGTTATGGAAATGAAAGATCATTCCTGGATAATGAAGATAATGTACAAGGCGGTTGAGAAGGTTATTTCTAAAGGTTTTGATGGTAAAATCGATTACGATAATCCTGATTTCGTAATGCTGATGAATTCCAGTGCCGGAGCACCTTTAAGATCAATGCAGATAAGCGGCGGTATTAAAGGAGGAGTCTTCAAAGGATTGGTAGAAATGGCTAACGGTCACTTTATTAAAGGTATTATCAGGATGATAAAGGGTTAAGAGGTGCAAAGATGAGTAGATATGCTGAAGCTAAAGAAAGATATGCGAAACTAAGAATAGATACAGAAAAGGCAATTGAAACATTGAAAAATGTTTCCCTCAGCCTGCACTGCTGGCAGGGAGATGATGTCAGAGGCTTTGACACTGACCCTAGCAAACCACTGACCGGCGGCATTCAGACCACTGGCAATTATCCAGGTCGGGCAGCCAGCTATAAACAGTTAATGGAGGATATTGATTTAGTGTTAAAACTGATTCCGGGTAAACCAAAAATGAACCTTCACGCCTCTTATGCTATTTTTGAAGAAGGAACCTGGGCGGATAGAGACAGACTGGAACCTGAACATTTTAAAAAATGGGTTACCTTCTGTAAGGAAAGAGGATTGGGCTGTGACTTTAATCCAACCTTCTTTTCCCATGAAAAATGTGATCCCCTAACCCTGTCTTCGCCAGATGCAGAAACCAGAAAATTCTGGATTGATCATGGCAAGGCCTGTATTCGCATTTCCAGTTATCTGGCTCAGGAGTTAAATGATGTCTGTGTGATGAACATCTGGACCGGTGATGGCTTTAAGGATATTCCGGCAGACCGATTAGGCCCCAGAGTCCGCTATCGGGAAAGTCTGGATGAGATACTGAAAGAACCTTATGATTTCAGCAAAGTCAAACCCTGTATTGAATCTAAGGTTTTCGGTATTGGTGTAGAAGCCTATACTGCCGGTTCAGCGGAATTTGCCTTGAGTTATGCTGCCTTTAATAAAGACAAATGCATCCCTCTGATGGACAATGGTCATTATCATCCGACCGAAGTTGTTTCCGATAAGATACCGGCGCTGTTAGCTTTCTTTGATGAGATTGCCTTACATATCACCAGACCAATCAGATGGGACAGCGACCATGTGGTGCTGTTTGATGATGAAACCAAAGAGATTGCCAGGGAAATAGTACGATGTGGTATCGACAAAGTTAACATCGCTCTGGACTATTTTGATGCCTCTATCAACAGAGTGGCAGCCTGGGTAACAGGATACAGAAATGTTCAGAAAGCCCTGCTGTATGGCCTGTTGCAGCCAACAGAGCAGTTAAAGCAGCTTCAGGACGAGCAGAACTTTACCAAACTGCTGGTCACACAGGAAGAGCTGAAAACCATGCCTTTTAATGAAGTATGGGATGAGTACTGTCTCAGATGTAACAGACCGAAAGATGGGGAATGGTTTAAAGAAATAGAAAAATATGAAAGAGATGTTCTTTCAAAGAGAGTTTAGCTGATGAAATACTACCTGGCAATTGATATTGGAGCTTCCAGCGGAAGACACATCATCGGCTGGAAAGATAACGAAGAAATACATACTGAAGAGGTGTATCGCTTTAACAACGGCATTATAGAAGAAGACGGTCATCTGATCTGGGATGTAGCCTATCTATTAAGAGAAGTTAAAAAAGGGATAAAAGAAGCCAAAAAGCGATACCGGATTGAATCGCTGTCTATAGATACCTGGGGGGTTGATTATGTTCTGCTGAAAGAAGAAAAGGAAGTGCTTCCGGTCTATGCCTACAGGGATAAGCGAACCGGCAGAGTAATTGATGAAGTTCATTCAATCATCCCTTTTGAACAGCTATATCAGCGTACAGGGTGTCAGTTTCAGCCGTTCAATACCATCTATCAGCTGTATGCGGACAAAAAACAGGGACGACTGCAGGATGTTACCGATTTTCTGATGATACCGGAATATTTGCTTTATAAACTGACAGGTGTAAAGAAAAAGGAATTCACCAATGCGACAACCACCGGTCTGGTCAACTGTGAAAGTTTACAGTTTGATAAGTTTATTGTTGAGAGGCTGGACTTGCCAGCTGCCTTGTTTGGCAGACTGTCACAGCCTCAAGAGGAACTGGGCTATTATGAGGGTATCAGAGTTGTCCTGTGTGCAACTCATGATACCGCCAGTGCGGTCGAAGGAATCCCGATGAAGGATCATGAACTCTATATTTCTTCAGGCACCTGGTCGCTTCTGGGAGTTAAAACCGAAAAACCGCTTACCGATATCAATAGTATGAAAGCCAACTATTCCAATGAGGGAGGAGCAGGATATAACCGCTATCAGAAGAATATTATGGGTCTGTGGCTGATCAATGAACTGCAAAGGGAAATCTGTCCTGATGAAAAGATAAATGAGATTGTTGAAAAGGCGATTAAAAGCAGTTTTGAAGAAACAATTGAGGCTAATGACAGTTCGCTTTTAGCTCCGGTCAGTATGAAAGAAGCCTTTGATAAACTGTTGAAGACAAAACCGGAAAAGGTCTATGATTATTTCCGCTGCGGGTACAATTCTTTAGCTCTGTCATATAAACAGGCTATTGAAGAACTGGAGAATAATACTGGCAAAAGCTACCAGAAGCTGTATATTGTAGGCGGAGGAGCTAAGAACCATTTTCTTAATCAGCTGACTGAAAAGGCAACGGGAAAGAAAGTTGTGGCCTTACCGATTGAAGCAACCGCAATAGGAAATCTTAAAATCCAGATGAATAGGTAGAAATGCTTATAAGAGGCAGAAAAAAAATAGGCTTGGAGTCCTATTTTTTTTCGAAGGAAATAAACAAAAATTCTAACTAGTTGCTGTAGTTATATTTTCTGTCGATATAGTTAATAATGTAGATATCAGAATAAAAGTATATCGTAAAGAATAAAGGAATAATGATTAATAAAAACATTGCTGCGACACTTAATGTTGTATAACCGGGAACATAGGGGTATCTGTCTTGAGTAATTACCATCAGAGCTACACCCAGAATAGCGAAGATTAATGTCGCAAAGGCTAAAAGGATAACTCTTAGCTTAAACCGTTTCTGTTTCTCTTTCAGTTTAGCCAGTAAATTGGCATTAACCAGAATAATCCGGTCCAGATAAATCTTCTTTGATTTGTCGACAATGTTTTTAAAGACTAAGACCCATGATAAAATTAATAAAATCACCGATATTCCAGACAGAATGTATTTTACCATGTCAGAATAAGGGATAATATTTAAAGCCTGCAAAGCCTCAAAGAGTAAAATTGCGACCCCTGAAAGCAAGAAGCTGTTAGCAAAATAACTGATGCTGAAATAGATGCTTTTAACATTTTTTGAGTATTCGTCAAACTCTTCGGCTGTTAATTTAATCGGTGTTTTTTCGTTGCCTAAAAGGTCTTTTGTCTTTTCTTCCATGACTTCAGTCTATCATAGAAACAATTGGACGAATGTAAAATGAGGGTAAAAAATGTGTAACTTTATTTAGACAATAGTCTTTCAGTCTCTCGTTTCTGTCGATAACAGATTATGCCATTTCCTTTGCCGATGAGTATAGAAGGCCTTAGCCCATAAAGCTACCAGTGGTGTTTTAAAACCGGCTTCTATTTCCACTTCATCAGTATAGCGGGTCGTCTTATCATCGACATATTGCAGGTAGATGCGATGGTTCCAGACAGGGACATGCCGGTTATGCTCCCTGGTGCTGATGCCGGTATCGATATCACAGGAAAGAACCCTAATCGTGTGTACGCCAAAGGGTAAAAATCCAAACAGATAAAAGTAAAAGGAAAAAGTTGATCCTGCCTGCCATTTGGGTTTACGGTCATTATCTAAAGAGATAAAGCGGGCAAAAGGAGTTGCGATATACTGCAGAGTTTCTACCTCTAGTAATCTGTTAAAGATTTCTTCTTTGCTGCCATAAAGCAGTGAAGATTTAATAACTGTTTTCTTTTTCATAATTCTGCCCCTTTTATCTTATAATACCGAAATATTGATAAGAATTTCATTTTTATTTATAAAAACAGTTGAAATTTAAGAACAGAAGAGGTAAAATGTTTTAGAGTTAGTTATGACTAACCAGTTGTAAGTGGATTATGAGTTAGTCCGGTAACTTTTTCTAAAAACCCTCTCAAATTAAAACTGTCGTTTACCAAGCTGTAAAACCACAGTTCAGCTATCAAGTCGCACCTATCCTATTTATTGCATATATTGCTTCCATTAGAGAAAAAGTTAAAGAGCAGGACTGTTTAAATAAAAACACCGTAATGAATGCGGTGTTTTTGCTGACAGCTATTAAAGAGCGGGAAATAGTACTGATAAAAGTAATAGAGGACTGTATATTTTTGTGAAATAAACGCTTTCTTCAGTAGCCGATAGAAAAAGCGACAGTTAAGAAAGTGATCTGAAATTTAAAAGAGATTATAAAGTCAATAGTAAAAATATGTTTATTGTAGTATAATAAAAACACATCTTATAGAGAGTGACGGAGGGACTAGCCCAGTGAAGTCACACCAACCTATTAGATTAGGTGGTAAAGCTAGAGCGATAAGATAACTTTTTCACTCAGGAAGTTATCTTGGGTGTTTTTTATTAGATGTCTTAAAGAAAGAAGGAAGATAACATGATTGAAAAAGTGAATCCCAGCCATCCGGACAAGCTGGCAGATCGTATTGCCGGAGCATTGGTGGATCGGGCATACGAAAAAAACAGTGAATGCAGGATAGCGGTGGAGGTTCTGATAGGACATGGAAGATGTCATATCATAGCGGAGACCAGTGAAGTTTTCAGTGCTGCTGAAGTGGAAGGTATTGTTAAAAGGATTGCCGGTGCAGTAGAGGTTGACCAGACAGTGGTTAAACAGGATATGTATCTGGCTGCCAATCAGAAAGACCGGCTGAGATGTGGTGACAACGGAATATTTAAAGGAGTACCTTTAACGGAAGAACAGAAAAGATTATCCAGAATAGCCCGTGATATTTATCAGCGCTATCAGAGTGACGGAAAATACATCCTGGATAAAGAAAAGCTGATTATCTGTCAGAGTAATGCCGCTGATAAAGAGTTAAGACAGTTGTATCCACAGGCGATAATCAATCCTCTGGGTGAGTGGACCGGAGGTACAGATGTGGATACGGGAGCTACCAATCGTAAGCTGGGCAGTGATATGGCCGATAGCGTCACTGGAGGCGGGCTCCATGGCAAAGATCTGTCCAAAGGTGATGTCTCGATAAATATCTATGCTTTTTTAAAAGCCCAGAAGACCGGCCAGACTATCCAGCTTAGCTGTGCCATCGGAGATGAAAGGGTTGATGGTAAACCGTATAGTGAGATTGTCAGGATTGCAAAGAAATACATTGATAGTCTTGGCGGCTTTGAAAAGCTGGCTGAGTGGGGTCTGTATTAAGGTTGGTTAATCGGTAATAAACTCAGCCTAGATTGGCGAGATTAGATAAAAAAACCTGATTCGATTAAGGGAATACCTTTTGCAATCAGGTTTTTAACTTTTGTTATTTAGCGTAAGAAGGCTTCAATTATTTCCTTTTCCGCCTCTTCATAGGTCAAGCCTAGAGACATCAGTTTGATGATCTGTTCTCCGGCGATTTTGCCGATGGCCGCTTCATGAATCAGCTGAGCATCGACATGATTGGCAGTGACATCCGGTACCGCTTTAACCACAGCCTGGTCCATAATAATGGCATCACAGGCTGAATGGCCCTTACACTCGTTATTGCCATTGATAACGGAATAGAAGTATTGCTTCGATTCGCCTTTGGCTACGGAACGGGAGACAATGCTGCAGCTGGAATCTTTGCCGTCCAGCTCAATACGGAAGTCGGTATAGGCTGTCTGATGGCCGGTGGTGAGAATGACCTCCTTACTGATTAAAGAGGCGTTAGCGCCTATGGTGGCTTCAGTAAGACGTTTAGTGTAGTCGACTCCGTCAATCTGAGCACTATCCATCTCTAGCACACTGCCTTCAGAAAGATGAATGACGGTTTTAGGACTGATTATCTTATTGCCGGTTCCTGAACCCTGACCATAGTGTTTTTCCTCATATTTTACTCGGGCGTTTTTTCCGACATAGAAAGTATGGATACCGTTATGCTGAGTGGCATGCAGACTGTCATTATGGATGCCGCAGCCAGCGATGATATGAACATCACTGTTTTCGCCGATAAAGAAATCGTTATAGACCAGATCAGAAAGACCGCTGTGGTCAATAAGGGTAGGGATATGAACCAGTTCACCTTTACTGTTAGGTTTTACAATAATATCGATACCGGCCTTATCCGGCTTACTGACGATTTCTGTGTTTTCACTGTTGCTGTGCAGTTCACTCATTCCGTTGATGCGGAAGTTATAGGCTCCCTCAGGTACATTGTCTATGCCTGAAACCTTCTGCAGTATTTCTTTTAAAACGGGGTTCAAAAGCTTAGCCTCCTTCCATAAAACTGACATTTGTCGACACCAAACATCAGATGCGGTAAAACTTCCTGGCTGCTGCCATCTTTGGCGATGCTGCCATCCTCCATTACGATGATACGATCGGCAATCTCCAGGATACGCTCCTGATGAGAAATGACGATGATAATGCCATTGGTCTGAGCCAGAAGATTCTTAAAGACCTGAATCAGGTTCTGAAAGCTCCACAAATCAATTCCGGCTTCGGGCTCATCAAAAATGTACAGCTGTACGTTTCTTGCTGCCAGCATGGCAATTTCGATACGCTTCATTTCCCCGCCGGAAAGACTGTTATCCAATTCACGGAAGATATAATTGATTGCGCATAAGCCAACCTGAGAAAGGTAGTTGCAGGCTTCTTCCACGCCGAGTTTATGACCGGCTGCCAGACTTAATAAGTCAATCACCTGCATTCCCTTGAAGTGAACCGGCTGCTGGAAGGCAAAACCGATGCCCTCCTTGGCCCGCTGATCGATGCTGGTATCAGTTATATCCTTGCCGTTGAAAATAATCCGACCGGCTGTCGGTTTTTCAATTCCCATGATCATCTTGGCCATCGTGGATTTGCCACTGCCGTTGGGGCCGGTGATGGCGACAAAACTGCCGGCCGGGATATCAAGATTGATATCCTTGAGAATTTCAGCCTGCTCTCTGGTACCGTTGGTTACCTGAAAAGAGAGATTCTGTATCTTAAGCATTTTGTTGTTCCTTTCTTTCATTAGTGCAAAAAGAGTCCAGGCAGTCAAAACGACTGAAATCCAGAATTTTTGCCTTATCTAAAAACATCATGATGGCCTCCAGCTGCTCAGCGCTAAGCCCTTTAAGGAAACTGCACATTTCAGCATTGGCCTGTTGATGGTTTCGGTCCTTTTCCTTTTTAATTTCTTTTCCTGAAACTGTAAGCTGAATAAGTTTTTCCTTGCGGTTTCCGGCAACCGGAACGCGCTTTACGATAGCTAGCTGTTCCAGCCGATTCACTGCCTGACTAATAGCTCCTCTGGAAACATTTAAGACCGCTGCCATTGATGAGGCATTTAAATCCGGATGCAAAGCCACAGCATCAATAAGTTTAAGATCGGCCTGATTGAGAGCAATCTTATCTTTAATAATCCGGGGTTCTTTTTGTCTGAGTCTGATACTGTTAATGGTATTGTAAAGACTGTTTATAACCTTACATTGCATGCCTGTTCCTCCCACAAGAAGTAGTATATATAATTCCAGTTTCACTGTCAATATTGTTTAGTCACTAAACAATATTTTCCATAAAAAATTCAATAACCTGCCATTTACTGCCTCTTTTTGATATTGTATCGACTGATGATAAATAGGCCGGCAGTAAAAAGCAACAGCATTATAAGCGATAGAGTCAATGAAAAAGCATTGTTATCGGTTATAGCACCTTTTAGAATATCAGCTCCATAAGTTAGAGGCAGGCAGTAGGAAACAGGTTTTAAAAAAGCCGGTAAGCTGGAAAGAGGAATAAACAGTCCGCAAAGGAAAAGCATCGGAAAACGAAAGAAGTTGGCTAGCGTCTGTGCTTCAAAGACCTGTTCAACCGAAACAGCAATAAGCAGGCCCGTTAGCGAAGAGGTTATAGCCATCATTAAAACAGCCAGCAATACCATCATCCAGTTTACGGTACTTAAATCGATAAGAATGCTGGCAAAAACTATGGGAACAAAGGCATTAAAAATTCCGAAAACAATGGTTCCGGTAATTTTGGCTAACAGCAGGACATTTAAACTGATTGGAGCCAAAAGAAGCCTTTCAAAGGATCTGCCGCTGCGTTCAAAGGTAATGGTGACTGCCAGCATGGAAGTAGTGCCAAATAGAACACTGGTGGAAATCAGGCCGGGAAGTAGATTCAGTATGTTATCATCTGGTGACCGTAACAGCTGCATCAGAGTCCAGGAAAGTGGAAAGATGATGCCCCAGCTGATATTCGGCGGCTTCAGATAATAGTTTTTGATATCCTTTTTTAAAATATTGTAAAACGCTATTAGACTTTTCATAGCCGGCCTCCTTTTTCCTGCTTTAAGACTGAAGATTCGATGCCGGTGACTTTAACAAATACATCTTCTAAAGAGGGCTGAAGTTCTCTGGCTTCATAAACTTCAATATCTTTTTTTTGGAAAAACTGCAGTATCGGCAGTAAAGGAAGACGTTTTTCTGAAACAATCACCAGACTGTCAGCGGATTCGATTTCCATCTTACATCCTTTAAAGCAGGCCTCAAATTCTGAAATACAGTCTTTGGCATCTTTACTGGTCAGAAGATGAAGGCTGTGATTGTGTGTAACGCTATTCATAAGCTGTAAAACGGTACCGGAAGCAACAATTCTACCTTCTACTATAAAAGCAAGGCGGTCACATAGACGCTGGGCTTCTTCAATATAGTGAGTAGTCATGAAGATGGTGGTTCCCTGATTCTTCAGTTTTATGATAAGATCTCTGATCTGACGGGAACTTTCAACATCAATTCCGGTTGTCGGTTCATCTAAAAAAAGTATTTTAGGAGAATGGATTAAGGCAGCCGCAATAGTCAGTCTGCGCTTCATCCCTTTAGAGTAGGTTTTAAAAGGTTTTCTGCCGGCATCCTGCAGTTTGAAAAGTGCTAAAAGTTCTCGGGCCTTTAGTTCTCTTTCCTTTCTGTTCATTCCATACAGGGCACCGCAAAAACAGAGATTATCAAATCCATCCATTTCATTGTAGAGATTGCTTTCATCAGCCACTATGCCCATGATTGACTGGGCCTGTTTAGGATGTCTGATTACGTTAATGTCATTGATTGTAATATCTCCGGCAGCGGGCTTTGACAGTCCAATCATCATATTGATGGTAGTAGTCTTTCCTGCTCCGTTCGGTCCCAGAAAACCGAAAATCTCTCCCTTTTCTATATCGAAGGAAATGTCATCAACAGCGACAAAATCACCATACCTTCTGGTAAGATTTTTAACTTTAATCATTGTTTTGGTATTTTAGCACTATCTGTCATTATCCCTGCCATGACAGAAAGCCTTTACCTCTGCGCTGCATTGTCCTTTTTTGGGACATTCCGATTTTTCTAGGGTCGGGCAGTCGATTCTATCTGTTGGTTTACAGCCTTCTTTTTTAATATCGGTCAAGGCTTTTATTTCTTTTGCGATATCTTTTAGAGCGATGCTATCTACTTCATAGTGCATGAAATAGCCACGTTTTTCTCCTTTGATCAGACCGGCTTCTTTTAACACCTTTAGGTGCTGAGATATCGCAGCTTCGCTAAGCTGAAGCTCTTTAGCCAAAGCTCTGACACAGTAATTGTGCTTCAATAGCAACTCTAGAATATTCAGGCGTGTGCTGTCAGCAATAGCCTTCAGTATCTGTACTTTTTCCATAGTAATCCTCCTGTAATTTAATTAAGTGTTCACTTAATCAAATTATAGCAAGGCCTTTTAAGCAGGTCAATTCGTTATTTAAAAAAATCACATTTATTTTTTACTTCCTTTTTACAGGTTTCTCATTATTTTTAATTGACAGGTATATCGTACTTCGATATACTATAGATGTATCGAGGTACGATACATCGCACTAAGACATAAGGAGAGATTTATATGGACCTGAAATTAAGAAAAATTTATGTTCCGATGTCTGAAACCGCCTTCTATATTCTGTTTTCCTTACAGCAGCCGCAACATGGCTATGGTATTGGTCAGCAGGTTAGGGAAATGACAGATAATGAAGTAAGTATCAGTCCCGGAACCATGTATGGAACGCTTTCTAAAATGGAGAAGGATGGTCTGATAGAGCTGGTTAGAGAAGAAGAAAAAAGAAAAATCTACCAGTCTACTGATCTGGGTAAGGAAATACTGCAGATTGAATTAAATCGTATAAAAAGGCTTTATAAGAATAGTATAGGAGAAGAGTATTATGGCTAAAACTAAAACAATAATGAAAATATTTACCATTGCCGATTATGAGGAAGAAGAAAAATGGCTGGCCAGTCAGCACGGCAAAGGCTGGCGACTGACAAAAGTAATTATTCCGTTCTTTTACGTCTTTGAAGCAAGCGAACCGGAAAAGGTTATTTATCAGCTGGAATTTAAAGAGAGCAAGGTTACAGATGACTATCTTAAAATGTATGAAGACTATGGCTGGGAGTATTTCGGCACCTATCTGGGCTGGAATTACTTCAGAAAACCGGAAAGTGAAATCGAAACCGAAAGTGACAGAGAAATATTTTCTGATGCCGAATCAAAAATAGCGATGATTGAACAGGTTTTCCAATCACGTATCTGGCCATTGCTGATTGTTTTTGTGGCGGTCATACTGCCACAGCTGTCTGATCTGGACAAAGATGTCTTTAAGACTTCAGATATAGTGTTTCTGATTATTTATCTGGTTTTATTTGGCTTATATATCTTTGCGATAATCTATTGTGGATTAAAACTATTTAGAATGAAAAAGAATTTGGAAAAATAAAGCACAAATAGCAAGCAAGTTTTTAAACAAAAAGCCTGATTCACTAAAATGAAATCATAGTGATAACAGGCTTTTATTTATGAACTGAAAAAGTGCTATAATTTATTTGCTGCAGGCAGCCTGAGGTAAGCTGTCAGATGCATTTTACCTTTAGCCGAAAAAAAATAAAAGAATCAGCAGTCCGTTAGTTCTGGGGAGGTCTGGAAATGAAATATAGAATAAGAGGCATCAGAGAAGATGAATATGAAGCCCTTAAAGATTTTCTCTATGAAGCCATCTTTATTCCTGAAGGAGTCAGTGCCTTTGATAAAGCAATTGTCGAACATCTGCGGTTAAGAATTTATATTGAGAATTTTGGAAAAGAAGATGACAGGGCTTTAGTTGCGGAAGCTGAGGGAAAGATTATTGGGGCTGTCTGGACGAGGATAATAGAAGATTATGGTCATCTGGATGATGAAACACCTTCCCTGTCAATTTCATTATATAAAGAATACCGGGGACTGGGTATCGGAACGGCAATGATGAAACAGATGCTGCTTTTGTTGAAAGAGTCAGGATATAAAAAGGTTTCACTTTCCGTGCAGCAGAAAAACTATGCCGCCAAAATGTATCTGGCTTTAGGCTTTAAGATTGCCGTTGCAAATGGACAGGATTATATTATGGTTTATAACCTTGATGAAGGATAGTTAAATTCTGTCAGTAGTTTACTGATGTTAAAATAGAAAGCGGAGAAAAACCTTAGATGAATTATAAATTTACAAGTAATGATAAAGAGTGTTTCAGCCTTCATGACTGTCGTACAGATAGGGCTGAATTAACAGACAGCCAACTGATATTATATTTTCCTAAAGGAATATTTTATAATGAATATGGGGATTACTGGCCCAATACCGGCAGAGCAGCTGTAGAATTTGTTGTTGAGTCAGTAGATGAAACAACCTTTTATCTGTTTAAAGAAAAAAAGAAAAAGAAAATTGTTCAGGAATTTACTGCCCGGCAGCTGGCAGATAAAATCAACAGTCAGAAGTGGCAGCTGGAGTTTCTGTATCGCTATGACGGCTATGAGCAGACGATGCATAGTGTAATGGTCTGTTTTGATAAAAGACCCTACAGTTATGAGGGACAGTTATTTATCAGATTTAAAAGTGAAACCTTTAAGTGGAATTCTCCAGTGCCGGATTAAATGTCTGTGGCGATATTTCATGATAACCGTAATTATGATGCTGTTATCGAGAGGGAATTGACTGTGACAGCTGATTTGAAAAAGCAGAAAGAGTTGATAGAGACTGTTGAAGGAAAAGTAAACAGTTTTATAGAAAATATAGAAAGACCTGTTCTGTAGGTTAAACAAGAGGGTTATGAGGAAAAAGCATGAATAAGGAAGAAATATATGAACTTCTTGAAAGTTACGGTATTAAATATGAGGTCACTGAACATGAGGCTGTCTTTAATATGGAGGAAACCAAAGAGGTAAATCTTCCGTATCCTGATTGCATGGCCAAAAATCTTTTTGTCAGAGATAACAGAAAAAGAAACTACTATATGATAACTGTCAGAGGTGACAAAAGGGTAAATCTTAAAGATTTTGCCCACAAACAGAATCTTAAGGCCCTGCAGTTTGCCTCAGCTGCTGATTTAATGAAAATATTAAAACTCGATCCTGGTTCAGTTACTCCCTTTGGTCTTTTAAATGATACTGAAGGTAAGGTAATTTTATTTGTTGATGAGGCCTTTGGTGCTGATCTGATCGGTGTTCATCCCAACGATAATACTGTTACCATCTGGTTGAAAACAGCTGAGCTTACTGCTATTATAAAAAGACACGGAAATGATGTCATTTCCGTGAAGATTCAGGAAAATTAAAATATGAAAACGACAGAAGAAAAAATACAGGTCTTATCAGAAATAGCTAAAAGACTCAATGAAGAGAAAATCCTCTGGGCAGCCGGGGCATCAGTGATGCTTTATCTTAGAAATCTGGTCAGTGAGTTTAATGACCTGGATCTGATGGTCGGTGAAGATGATGCCTTAAGGGTCAGGGAAATACTGCTGAAAATGGGAACCCTTAAAGAATCAGCTGCCGGCAGTTATGCTACAGAACATTTTTATGAGTTCACCATTGATGGTGTTGATGTTGACATTATGGGCGGTTTTAGAATAGTTAAAGACGGAACGGTCTATGACTGCCATCTGAAGAGCGAAGACATTAAAGACAGCATCCTGGTAAACGGAGTCATAATACCATTGGACTCTTTAAGAAACTGGCTGCATTATTACAAACTTATGGGCAGAAGTCAGCGGGTAAAAGTGATAAGAAGACACCTGCTGAAACCTTATCTTGACTAGGGAGGAAAGATAATGAAAAAGAAGATTATTTTATCTATTATATTATTAGTGACGATACTTATTACCATCTGGACTATTTGGGGAAATCTGACTGTCGGCGTTACGCGCTATGCAGTAGTAAGTGACAGAATTCCCGAAGCTTTTGATGATTATAAAATTGCGGTTATTTCCGATCTGCATAATGCCGAGTTTGGCAAAGAAAATGAGAGCATCGTGGAAAAGGTAAGAAAAGAGAATCCGGACATTATTGTCATGACCGGTGATTTAGTAGATTCCAATAAAATAGACATTGATATTGCGATAACCCTGGTGAAACAGCTGATGGAGATCGCACCCTGTTATTATGTGACCGGAAATCATGAAGCCTGGATTGGGATACAATATCAGATTTTAGAACAGAGACTGCTTAAAGAGGGAGTCATTATTCTGCATGATGAGGTGATAGAGCTCAAAAAGGACAATGAGCTTATTCAGCTTGCCGGTTTGGATGATCCTGATTTTACCAGCAGAGACTCTTACGAACATCTGCATATTCTGGATAAGAAATTGAAAGAGATGACTCTGAGCGAAGACTACTGCATCCTTTTATCTCATCGGCCGGAAACTTTTGAAGCCTATGTTTCAAATAATATTGACCTGGTATTATCCGGTCATGCTCATGGCGGGCAGTTCCGTTTACCGTTTTTTGGTGGTCTGATTGCTCCGGGTCAGGGCTGGTTTCCTAAATATACCTGTGGTAAGTATACCGAATCAGAGACCACAATGATTGTCAGCCGGGGAATAGGCAACAGCATTATTCCCATCAGATTCAATAACAGACCAGAGATACTTATTGTCATACTGATCAGCAGTCAGTAATTAAACAATTCAGGAGGAACTAAGCATGTGGTTATTTTTAGGATTGGGAGCCATCGTACTGGCGCTATTAAATGTCAGCAGTCCGACCAACAGCAAAAAAACCCAGTGGTACCGCTTTGGCAGTCTTTCTTTGACAGCTCTTACCTTATATGCCTTTTACCTGGATGGTGCCAAAAGAGTAGTCAGTGAAGATTACAGCGGTCTATTGGATACGATGCCTACCTTAAGCAGGGTATTGCTGATCTGCGTAACAGCTTCAATTCTGCTTAATTCGATTTCATTATTTAAAAAGGATATCTGAAGAAAATTGTTTATCTAAAGGTAGGTTTATAAATAAACTGATGATATTAGCTGGTATTTCTGTTATTATGATGATAGGAAGCTATCTATATTATAGAGAGTGAAAAAGAGATATAATCAGGAGGTCTTTTATGAAAAAGTTGTTGATTGTCGCAGTTACCATTATGCTGCTGGTATTGCTTATTCCTGTCCCCTATCATTTAAAAGATGGAGGCTCGGTTATCTATGAGGCAATCCTGTATAAAGTGTCTAAAATTCATCGTATTGCCTCTGATGAAGACAGAGAGGCGGGCCAGGAGTTTTATGAAGGAATAATCATCGAAATACTGGGATTTGAGGTCTTCAATAATGTAAAGTGATAAATCTGAAAGTTTAATAATTGAAAAGCAAGTTGTGAGCTTGCTTTTTATCTGGTTATTTCACTGATATATTTTAAGACACAGTCTTTCAGCTTTTTAATGGTGACAGTATCTTTTCTTTTAATATGGGTAGCCATACCCAGTTCTCTATAGGAAGGCGGACTGATAGGGACACATAGAACATCATCAGTTCTGCCTCGTATCATCAGCTCACTCATCATCGAAAGACCCAGTTTTTTGCTGACCATGCGGATAAGAGTTTCATCATCAATCAGAAATGATTTGATATTAGCCTGTACGCCCATAGGTTCAAAAGCACGATTGACATCGATGTCAAAGCGGCCATAAGGCATCAGAAAGTCTTTGCCGGAAAATTCCGTAATCGGAAAACTGTCCGCATCTTTTAAGGGATAATCCTTGGGCAGTATCGCATACAGCGTTTCCTTATATAAAGGAATCCAGTTACAGAAATTGAAATCCTGGGTACTGGCAAAGATCAGATCAGTCTGGCCTTTTTCCAGCAGCTCAAAAGGTTCAAGCGCATGGTCAACCATCCTGACATCAACATTGACAGCAGGGCAGATACGCTTGAAACGATAGAGGATTTCCGGAATCCAGTGCATGGCCATACTGGCATAGACAGCAATCCTGACCACTTCGTTTTCATTATGTGATATTTCTTTTATCTTGTTTTCCAGGTTGGCATTGGCCTGCAGGAATTCTCGGATGGCCGGCAGAAGCTCTTTTCCTTTTTCGGTAAGTCTGATACCGTTGTGACTTCTTTTGAGCAGTTTGAAACCGACTTCCTTTTCTAGGGAATCCATCAGATGAGTAAGCCCTGATTGCGTATAATCCACCACTTCGCTGGCTTTGGAAAAACTTCCCGCTTCCACAGCTTTCAGCAGTATTTCCAGTTTTCTGCTATCCATAATCTACCTCTAAATGTTACAAGCTATTACAGTTTGTAATACCCCTATTATAATAAGGCATTTCACAAGATTCAAGAGCAATGATAAAATTAAATAGACTTTTAAAAGTGAGGAAGTAAAATGGTCAGCAAACTGTCCTTCAAACAACGATTTTTAGTAGCTGTAACCCTGTTTGGGATGTTTTTTGGAGCTGGAAATCTGATTTTTCCTGTTCATCTGGGACAGTTAGCCGGCAGAAACGTGGTACCGGCCTTAATCGGCTTTATTATTACCGCTGTTACTATTCCGATTTTGGGAGTGGCAGCTATTGGTAATACTCATAGCGATGGCTTACATTCACTGGCCAGTAAAGTATCAAAAGGCTATGGTTATTTCTTTACCTGTCTGCTTTATCTGACGATTGGACCATTTTTTGCCATACCGAGATGTGCCACCACTTCCTTTACCAGCGTTGAACTGATGCTGGCAGAAGGGACAGATAAGACCTTGTGGCTGTTTGTTTTTTCCTTTATCTTCTTTGCCCTGGTCCTGTTTTTCTCTTTACGTCCCAGTAAGATTACCATCTGGATCGGGAAAATCATCAATCCGCTGTTTCTGATTTTTCTGGGTATTCTGGTAGTGACAGCTTTACTGAATCCTGCCATTAAGGTCAGTGAAGTAGTACCGGCTGACGGCTATGTCTGCGGGGCTCTGTTTTCAGCTTTTATTGAAGGCTACGGAACCATGGATGCTATTGCGGGACTGGCTTTCGGGATTGTCGTTATCGCTATTATCCGTGACATGGGCTTAAAGGAAGATAATGACATTGCTAAAGAAGTTTTAAAGTCCGGTATCATTACCGGTACTCTGATGGCTGTCATCTATATTGCGACCATAGTTATGGGTGCTCAATCAAGAGGTCTGTTTGAAACATCGGCCAATGGCGGTATCGCCTTAGCGCAGATCTCTAACCACTATCTGGGTTCCATCGGCAGTCTGGTATTAGCCTTAACCGTGACCTTTGCCTGTTTAAAGACGGCTATCGGACTGGTGACCAGCTGTTCCGAGGCTTTTGTCAGAATGTTTCCTAAAGGATTATCCTACAACATCTGGGCGATCATCTTTACGGTTTTCTCCTTTGCGATATCCAATATCGGTTTATCAAACATTATCAACTATTCAATACCGGTATTGATGTTCATCTATCCGCTGGCTATCGTTCTGATATTACTGGCTTTAATCGGTGACCTGTTTGACCATGATAGGACAGTGTACAAAAGTGTTATCGCCTTTACTTTAATCGCTGCGGTATTTGACTTAGTTAAAACACTGCCGGCAAACCTGCAAAGTTTAATGCAGGGCGAAAAGCTGATAGCCTTCGGCCGAAGCATCCTTCCTTTCTTTGATCTGAATCTGGGCTGGCTGGTTCCTTCGTTTGTTGGTTTAGCATTAGGTTTAGTATTACGTTTTGTCCAAAAAGAAAAACGAAGCATATAAACAAGGTTTTTCTTAATCTTTAACCTCCGGGGGCCAAGTCATAATATGGCCCCCATTCCCTTTTTAGAGTGAAATTATAGCATCTGATTGTAACCTGGTTTACAATCTTTTTACTTGACTAAACCAGGAAGGGTGTAGTTATAATTATTAGTAGCTGAAATTGCAGAAGCAAGATTTAGCCGGGAGAAGAAAGATGAAAGATTATTTAAATGAAATAAACGACTTATATCCGATCAGAAGAAAATATGCTGACAAAACCAGATTTATTGAATATGTCAAACAGGAAGTGCCGGAATATGAAATTGAAATACAGGAAGATAAGAAGACCAGAAATATTGTGATTGGGGATTTTAAAAAGGCCAGGGTCGTATTTACCGCCCACTATGATACCCCGGCGGTTTCATTAATTCCCAATATCATGATGCCTTTAAACAGAGCAATATATTTCAGCTATACCATTGCCTTTGCTATGGTGATTGTGGCTGCCAGTCTGTTTCTGGCGCAGTTAATCAGTGTATTGCTGAGAATCGATAATCCGCAGTTTACCAGAGGTCTGTATCTGTTTATCTATTTCTCCGCCTTTTATCTTTTGATGTTTGCCTTTGACAACAAACATAACAAAAATGACAACACCTCAGGCACAGCCGCGGTGATGTCCCTGATTAAAAGCATTGACAAAGACAGCAATGTTGCCTTTATTCTGTTTGACAATTAGGAAAAAGGGCTGGTCGGTTCAAAACAGTTTTATAAGAAGTATAAAAAAGAGATGGAAAACAAGCCGCTGATCAACCTGGACTGCATTGGTAATGGCGATGAAATAGTAGTCATTCTCAACAATGAAAAAATGCCATCAGCCAGCCTGTTAAAGGAAACCGTTGTCAGCAATGACAGATACAATGTCCGCTTCTTTAATAAAAGTCAGGCTATGGCGGCCTCTGATCAGAGACACTTTAAAGATGGAGTCGGAGTATTTGCCTGTACCAAAGGAAAACTGATTAAATTATATACCCCCTATATCCATACCCCGAAAGATAGGGTAGCGGATAGTGAAAACATCTATTACATAACCGAAAAACTCACGGAATATGTTAACAGACTGAGTTAGGAAAGATAAACAAACATCTTTCCTTTTTTTTGGTATAATGTTTAACATAGGTGAAAAAATGAAGAAAGAAACTGTTAAACAAGCCTTTATAAAAACTATTCCTGTTATGGCAGGATATTTGGTGCTGGGCATCGGTTTTGGTGTTTTATTGGCCAAGATCGGCTATGGACCACTTTATGCGGTTCTGATGAGTGTGACCATCTATGCCGGTTCCATGCAGTATGTGGCAGTTTCGCTGATTGATTCGGCAGCATCTTTAATTTCTGTAGCCATAACCACTTTGCTGGTCAATGGCCGACATATATTCTATGGTTTATCTATGCTGGGTAAATATCAGCAGATCAAAAGAAAACCCTATCTGATTTTTGGCATGACTGATGAAACCTACTCGCTTCTGTGTCAGGAAGAAAGTGAAGATGAAGATCTGTATTTTTTTATTACCGTCTTTAATCACTTTTACTGGATAACCGGGGGCTTAATAGGTAATTTAATCGGGACTCTGATTCCCTTCAACAGTGCCGGTATCGAATTTTCCATGACCGCTCTGTTTGTCAGTATTGTGGTCGAGCAGTGGCTGACTAATAAAGACCATGTGCCGGCGATTATCGGCTTTGTCTGTGCTTCAGCCAGTCTGATTCTTTTAGGACCAGAACATTTTCTGATTCCGGCGATGCTGACAATTGTGCTGTTACTGATTGTCACCAGAAAAAAAGGGGGTATTAAAAATGAATAATTATCATACCCTGCTTATCATCCTCACCGTTTCTTTAGTGACAGCCCTGACCAGATTTCTGCCATTTTTAATTTTCAGCAAAAAGGAAAAACTGCCAGATATCATCACCTATTTAGGAAAGGTACTGCCAACAGCTATCATGGCCATGCTGGTTGTCTATTGTCTAAAGGATTTAAATGTCACCGTCTTTCCTTACGGCTTAAAAGAGCTTGCTGCCGTGTTGGTGGTGGCTGTTTTACATATGTATAAAAGGAATATTCTGTTGAGTATTGTCTGTGGAACTCTCTGTTATATGCTGCTGATTCAACTATTTTAAGCAATAAAGCACATTTTATTGTAAAATATAGGTAGGAGAATTTATGAGCAAAGAGAAATCGTGTGGAGCAGTTATCTTTACCAGAGATAACGGCGTTTTAAAATTCGTTTTGATTGAAGATCTGGAAGGCAATTATGGCTTTCCCAAAGGGCATATGGAGGAAAATGAAACCGAACAGCAGACCGCTTTAAGAGAAGTTAAGGAAGAAACTGGTTTATCAGTTGAGATTATTGACGGTTTCAAAACTTTTGATGTTTATCTGGCCTATAGAAACAAGGTGGTCAAAACAGTTATTTACTTCCTGGCTACATATTCTGATCAGCCTTTAGTAGCTCAGAAGGAAGAAGTTAAATCGGCAATACTATTGCCGTTTAAGCAATGTTTGAAAGCATTAAGGTTTAAGGGAGCTAAAAGAGTTCTGTCAGAGGCTTATGATTTTAT
>JARKSP010000065.1 GCA_029974225.1 Erysipelotrichaceae bacterium | reverse complement strand
TAAATAAGTGACATTACCATCACTGTGTGTATGACTGTTGAAACCACCGATGATATAATAATCGCCAAACCTTTAGGAACATTTGTTTTACTCAGCAAACCATACAGACTTCCGGCAATCACTCCCAGAAGTACCCTTGGCACAATAGCTATTACCAGACTGAAGAAATTACCGCTATATTCTCCGATTGAATAAAAAGGAGTAAAAAACAACGATGCCGGTGAAGGAAATACTACTGCATAGGTGGTGCTGGCCAAACCAAATACCAGACCTAGGATAGCACCCTGTTTTGTTCCCAGCAGAATAGCTGCCAGAATAACCGGAATATGCATTGTTGTAATCTGAATCGGACCAATCGGAATTATTCCCAAAGGTGTCAATACCAGGATAATTTCAATAGCAATAAACAATGCTAATATTGCCATTTTATAAGTTTTTTTTCTGTTTTCCATTTCGTATACTCCTATCACTCTTTAAAAGATGCAATGTTTCACAAAATCATTATCCTACTTTTTAGCTTTTTCTTCAATATATTTAATCAATTTGCTGCAACTGGCATTTTTGTAACTGTTAGGCAAATATACCATGTCTACCGAAGTGGCAATCGTACTGTCGATTACTGCTCTAATGTCAAGACCGCTGTTTTCATTAACGCTGCTTAGGGGAACCAGTCCAATACCCAGACCGTTTTTCACCAGTGATACTGTTGTTCGGGCATCATCATTTAAACAGATATAGTCAAATGGTACATCAATACTGTCAAACTGCTCTCTGACAACCTCAATCCAGCGACGATAGATGATCAGTGGTTTTCCCGAAAGATAGGTTAGATCAATTGCCTCCGGCAGGTCTTTTCCTACTGCTACCAGTTTGTCTTCAAATATCCTGACCTGTTTAAACCCACCTTTGAGATACGGCTCTCTGACAAAGGCCATACTGATGGTGCCATCTTTTAACATTTCCAAAAGACGATAGGTATTTGCCTCAGTTATTTCATATATTACCTTATCATTTTTCAAATGAAAGTCCGCCAGAATTTTAGCAGCCTCATCGACAATGGAAGATATCACACCAATTCGAACCACCTCAAAACGGCTGGCTTCTTTTATTTCCAGCGTCGTTGATTTTATCTGATTCAAAATGCTTTCCGCACGTTGATATAAAATTTTCCCCTCTTCAGTAAGGGTAATGTTTTTTGAACCACGAACAAAAAGGTTACAACCCAGTTCCTCTTCCAGAAGTTTCATCTGAGCACTTAAAGGAGGTTGAGACATATAAAGTTTTCTGGCAGCAGCTGAAATTGAACCTTCCTGAGCAATAGTTAGAAAGTAATTTAACTGTTTAACATCCATTATATTTTCCTTTATCGTTGTAAACCATGATGCTCATAACCATCATATACATAATATCTGTAAAGGTTTACTGAATATAATGCATCCTTATAAAAGATCAGATGCATAATTGATAGAAAATTATCTTCACTTAGAGTATAGTATTGCATTACTTTCATTTCATCACGCTGGGCTTTGAAATTCTCTTCTACATCACCATAGGCAGCAATTACCTCTGCTTCAGTTGACCCCCAGGTAATACCTTTGGCTAATATTAATTCATAAGCAACATGATCCATATTAATGTCGAGATTTAACTCCGGCGGAATCTTCTGAAAGTTTAGCCACATGATGTCACAGTCTTTCATCTTTTTTATTTCATCGCTTCTATTGTCAAACTGAACTGTGATAAGTGCATAATATCTATACTCTTCATCATAATGATTGTCGTTTAACATCATATAGAAATCAAAGCCTTGACTGTTTGGGTCTATGTCATCATCTGCATCATCCATAATTCTCCAGCCATTAGTAGCAAAATCATTAAAAGACCAGGGGTATTTATATACTACTCCATCTAACTCAAACTCAAAACTTTTCCAGTCATTGCTAATACGACCAGCTTCTGGTTTTTTATCACATCCTGCTGATCCTAATACCCATATCAGGCTCACTATTATTATTAATATCTTTTTCATTCTTCTCATCCCTCTTCAACTGGATAATATGCCAGCTCAACCAGATATAATCCACTGTCATAATTAATGTGCAGATTCATTTGGGTCATCATATTTTCATCTAAACTAAAGTAAACCAAGATACAGCCAGTTCCTCCGCCATCAATTCTATAACCTTCTTCGACCGGACCATAGGCCGCCAGTATTTCTTCTTCTGTGCTTCCCCATTTGATACCTTTTGCCAGCTTTATTTCATATTGATTTTTAAACTCTGAATCACTGTCGATTTTATAAAACGCCAGCAGCCAGATATTACAATCCTTTATCTTTTTAGTGACATCTTCATTATTATGAAAGCAGGCATAAATACAGACATATAAATCCTGCTTTTCATCATAAAAAGCATTGTTCCACATTTCTTGTGATTCAAAGGTAAATTCACCAGCTGGTAATTCATCATTTTCCTCTAATTGCCAGCCTTTGCTGTTTAATGACTGATAGAAAAGGGGAAAACTATATTTGTCGACACCCAGAATAAATTCCAGATCTTTCCAATCATCACTAATACTTTCGACATCGGTAACAGTATTTCCATTAGTTTTATTATTACCATCTGGAGCGGGAACATTGCAGCCGGCTAAACCAGTTAAAAGAAACAGGCTTACTATAAAAACCAATGTCTTTTTCATCTTCTTAACCCCGCCTGGTTTATTCTTCAAGCGGGTATCTCATCAAGTCAACAATAGACAATCCGCCGTTATCGAAAACATAAAGATACATAATTGTATTTTCATTATTACTATTATCTAAATATCTTAATATCACATATGTAATTCCATTATACTCATTAGCAGTTTCATCAACTGGTTCACCATAAGCTGAAATAATTTCCTGTTTTGTGCTTCCCCATTTGATTCCTTTGGCCAATTCAATTTCATAGCAATTATTTATGATATTTCCTAAGTCATCAACTCTATATAATGAAACACACCAGATGTTGCACTTCCTAATACTTTGAACTTTATCACCATAATTTTCAAAATCCACATACACAAACGCATATTGATCCTGTTTACTATCATAAAAAGCATCATTGTACAATATATACACATAATCCGTATATTCTCCAGGTGATAAATCGTCATCTCCCTCCAATGACCAGCCTTTATTAGCAAAGTCCTTAAAGAAGAGCGGGAAACTGTATTTCTCTTTTCCCATTATAAATTCCAGGTCTTTCCAGTTACTGCTGATACTGACATCTTTTGGTTTATTAATATCGCATCCAGCTAAACCTGCTACAAGAAGCAGACTTAATAAAATCATTAACACTTTTTTCATATTCATTCTCCTATTCTACTTTCAGTTAATCATAAGTCATCACATTGGTATTCTTGAAAGGGTCACCGCAAACAATCCGATTTCCTCATCCACATATAGAACCATTCTTACAAACATGTTTTTATATTCGGCATCATACACTAATATCAGAGCTCCATCTTCAGACGGTATTTTATCGTCCTCACCTAAGGAGCCGTAAGCCGCATAGATTTCCTGTTCTGTACTTCCCCATTTGATGCCTTTGGCCAGTTCCAGTTCATAGGCATTTTTCAGAACCTCATTATAGACTCTAGAAAAGAAAATCCAGTAAATATCACAATCTTTTATTTTTTTAGCTGAATCACTATAGTTTTCAAAATCTACTGCAATAATCGCATAGGCATTATTATCTTCATCATAGAAATCCTCGTTCTGCATTAAATACGTTTCAACCGTATATTCCCCCGGTTTTAATTCTTCATTGACATCCAGCTGCCAGCCCTTGTCACCAAAGTCTTTAAAAAAGAGCGGGAAACTGTATTTTTCTCCAGCCAGTTTAAATTCCATATCTTTCCAGTTGTCACTGACCTTGCCTTTGTCACACCCCGCCATGGTTACAAGCATTAATAAAGCTAACAACACCAATAATAACTTCTTCATAATTTTAAACCCCTTTCCATATCTAAATTATATAATAAACAAAAAAATTTCAGCAATAACATATTTTGAAACTGCTTTATTTTTGTTTTCTCTTCCTATATTTTTATTGTATACCAAAAATAATTATACTATATTTAATATATATCTTTTTATGCTATAAGTAAATAGGAGGTTAATCATGAAGACAATAAAGTTTTTAAAAAAATATACACTTCAGTCTTTAATTGCTCCTTTATTCAAGATGCTGGAGGCAATGTTTGAACTTCTGGTTCCTTTAGTCATTGCCCAGATTGTCGATATTGGCATCGCCAATCAGGACAGCAGCTTTATCTTCAGTAGAGCGGCCCTGTTATTATTATTTGCCTTTTTAGGTTTTGGCTGTACTTTTGTAGCGCAGTACTTTTCAGCCAATGTTGCCGTTAACTTCGCCGGTGATTTAAGGGAATACAGTTTCAGACATATTCAGTCTTTATCCTTTGAACAGTTTGATAAAAATTCCTCTTCAACGTTAATCACCAATCTCACTCATGATATTACACAGATTCAAAATGGTTTAAACCTGACCCTGAGACTGCTGTTAAGATCACCTATCATTGTCTTCGGTGCCTTTATCATGGCAATTGGAATTGATAAAGAGATTTCCTTAACTTTCCTGCTGATTATTATTGTTTTATTGATAATTGTCTTCTCAATAATGCTTTTTTCCATTCCTTTATATCAGAAGGTGCAAGACAGACTCGATAAGGTTTTGAACCTGACCCGAGAAAATCTGACAGGCGTCAGAGTTATCAGAGCTTTCAATCAGCAGAATAAGGAAAAGAAAACCTTTAGAGATCGAAACAGCGAACTTACTGCTGCTCAGCTTTTTGTCGGAAAAGTATCAGCTTTACTGAATCCTTTTACCTATCTGATAATAAACGTCGGTATTATTCTGGTGATTCAGCAGGGAGCAGTAAAGGTTAATGCCGGCAGTCTTTCAGCCGGTCAGGTTTTAGCTCTCTATAATTATATGTCGCAGATTCTGATTGAATTAATCAAAATGGCTAATCTGACAATTCAGATTACCAAAGCTCTGGCTTCATTAAAAAGAATTGAAAATGTTCTGGCAGCTGAAACCAGCAAAGAACAGGGAACATTGGACCAGCTGTCTGAAAGTGACATTATTATCTCTTTTAAAGATGTTTCCTATCGCTTTTTTGACAGCCATTATAACTGTTTATCTGACTTATCATTTGATATCAGAAAAGGAAGTACTGTCGGCATTATCGGTCCTACCGGCTCAGGAAAAAGCACTTTAATCAACCTGCTCTGTAATTTTTATCAGCCGACAGAAGGAATAATAAAACTGGCGAACAGCAATATAGCAGACTATCTTAAAAATGCTTTGAACAGGTTTATTGCCTTAGTCCCGCAGAAAGCTGTTCTTTTTAAGGGAACTGTTGAAAGCAACCTGCTGTGGGGTAACGATAAAGCTGACAAAGAGAATATGCAGCAAGCCTTAAAGCTGGCTCAATGCGATTTCGTTTATCAGAAAGAAGGTTTAGACACTGTGGTCTTACAGAATGGCTCCAATTTCTCCGGGGGTCAAAGGCAGAGACTGACTATCGCCAGAGCTCTGATTTCTGAAAGTGACATCCTTATTTTAGATGACAGCTTCAGTGCTTTGGATTATGCCACTGAAAAGAAACTGCGTCAGACAATCAAAAGTTTAGATTATAATCCTACCGTCATCATAATTTCTCAGAGAATCTCTTCCATAGCTCACTGTGATCAGATTCTGCTGTTAGATGACGGAAAACTTGTCGGTAATGACTGCCATCAGAATCTGCTGAAAAATAACATCCTTTATCAGGAAATCTACCGGTCTCAGGTTAAGGAGGGCAGTTATGAATAGACTATTTAAATATATCAGACCTTATTGGTTCCTATTACTTTTATCACTGCTGTTTTCTCTATTGACAGTCTTATCGACCCTTTATGTTCCGGTAATTGTCGGAAGATGTATCGATATTCTGATTCATCAGCTGACAGATTTTGCCAAACTGAAGACATTTTTGATAACTGTCGCCATTGCCATCAGTATTACTGTCATCTGCCAGTGGCTGCAGAATCTGATTAATAACTACACCAGCTATCAGATCTGTCACGATATCAGAAACCAGGCTTTTGATAAACTTCATCATCTTTCTCTTCCTTATCTGGACAATCATACTGTTGGCGAAATAACTAATCACATTATCAATGATGTTGACACTTTTAACGATGGTCTTCTGATGGGCTTCAGCACTCTGTTTACCAACGCCCTGACAATTGTCGGCACCATTGTCTATATGCTCAGCATCAATGCCTCAATCACTATAATTGTCTGTATTTTAACGCCGCTGTCTCTTCTGGTTTCCCGATATATCAGCAGTCAAACCCATTCTTTGTTTTTAAAACAATCAGCACTTCGCTCCGACATAAACAGCTATATCGATGAAATGATTTCCAACCATAAGGTTGTTCATGCTTTTAACCAGCAGGAAAACAGCCAAAAGAAACTATCTGAAATAAATGGTTCCTTTAAAAAGACAGCCATCAAAGCCATATTCTTTTCTTCTCTGACCAATCCGGCTACCAGAGTAGTTAATGCCATTGTCTATGGTACCATCGCAACTTTTGGCGGTCTGACAGTTATAGGAAACACTATTACCGTTGGGGCTCTATCTTCATTTTTATCCTATGCTGCTCAATATACCAAACCTTTCAATGAAATCAGCGGTGTTATTGTTGAACTGCAGAATGCTGTTGTCTGCGGCAACAGAGTATTTGATCTGATTGATCAGGAAAACGAGTATGATGTAAATACTGTTTTAGATAAACAGGTGGAAGGAAACATTTCTGT
>JARKSP010000064.1 GCA_029974225.1 Erysipelotrichaceae bacterium | reverse complement strand
ATCCTGGACCATTTTTGAAATACTCAGATAGTAAATAACATCAGTTGAACCACCGGAAATTGTTACTTTTGCAGAACCACCTCTGATAATATTCAGTTTTCCAGACTCATCAACCTGAACAATCTCTTCGTCACTGGATGTAAAGGTAAATTTCTCATTAAAACCGATAAAGCAGTCATGATCCTGTGGTGACAGGGTTATCTCATCATCCAGATCCAGTAATAAATATCTGACTTCCGAAGCATTTTCATCATTGACTGTAATATCTAAGATGATGCTGTTTTCACCGGTATGGGTTTTAACTGTAATTTTGACTGCTCCAATACTGTTTGCTGACAGGATACCGTCTTCAGTAATACTGGCAACTTTCGGATCAGAACTGTAATATTTGATTTCATCAGTCAAAATGCTGCTGTCAACAACCTTCATCTGTATTGTTTCACCAACCTTTATCATATTTATAACTTCCATAAAGGTTAAATCAATCAGAGTATATGTCAGATTGTTTTTTCTGGCATATTTGACTGCTGCACTGTCTTCATAAAGTATATAATTATAATTCTTACTCAAGCAGTTATCACCTAGATAGGTAACTGATTGAGGAATCAGAACAACTGTTTCGATATCTTTCGGTTCTTCCATATCAAAAGCCTGTTTTTTTATTGATTTCAATGATAATGGCAGAATAAAGGATTTTAAACTATAGGTATTATAAAAACAGTATTCGCCTATTGATTCAATGCTTTCCGAAAAATCTATTATTTCCAGATTGACAAGGTCTCTAAAGGCATTGTTAGACAGATATCTGACATCATCACTGATTACCAGTTTGATAATTTCTTTGCTGCTGCTGTTCCAGATTCTCTCCTCGTTGGAATTAAAATCTGTCATAAAGCCATTCTGTCCATAGGTGATTGTCAAAATATTTACACTCAAAAGATTACAAAAGCCTTCAGAATCGGTCAGATGTGAAGGGACAGTCAGTTTATTAACCTGCTCACAATTCTTAAAGGCTTCCTTGTTAATGGCTATTATTGAATCAGCAATGATAATCTCTTCACTGTTGATGCAATCAACCGCGTTGGAAGCAATTGCGGTTACCGTATAGCCATCAATAGAAAAAGGTATGGTAATACATTCAGCTTCGGAAAGCTTGTTGTATTTTACTAAAGTAATGGTATTATCATCATTAATCTTATACTCAAACTGGCCTGAAGTAATATATCTGGTTCCTATATGCCTGATGCTAAGGAAAACCATTAATGCCATCAGTATTAAAACAAGTAATAATTTAAATAATTTTTTCATACCATACCTTCACAATCTTATAATTTAGTATAAACTTCTTCCAGCTGTTTGACAATGATTTCATACTGACTGCTGTAGCTGGCAAGCTTATCCTTTTCTTTCTGCACCTTCTCTTTTGAAGCCTTTAAAATAAAGCTTTCGTTGCCTAGCATCCTGTTAGAACGTTTAATTTCCTGCTCCAGGCGTTCTTTTTCCTTCTCCAGGCGTTCTTTTTCTGCTTCATAATCGATAATCTGAGAAGTATCAACTGCCAGTTTTCCCTTTTCTAAAGGTCTGATTACCAGATCCTTTCCTTCAGAATTGGTCCAGTTGACTCGACATATCTTGTGCAGCATATTGCCGATTTCCCTATCTATTTTCACCAGACTGCCGTTTTCATCATAAACAGTAATATCAAATTCCAGAGAAGGCTTGACATCGTAGTCAACTCTTAAGGTTCTGACCGCACTGACAATGGAAATTATTGTTTCCACTTCCCCGCTTTTAAGTTCATCTACTGTTCTGACTGCTGGCCAGCTGGCAATGCAGATTGACTCACTCTCATGTGGCAGAGCCAGATAAATTCTTTCAGTAACAAACGGCATAAATGGATGCAGTAGCTTTATGATATCTGTCAATACTGCCAGAAGGGTTGATCTGGTAGCTTTGACCACTTTTTCATCACTAGAATTCAGAGTTGATTTTGAAAATTCGATATACCAGTCACAGAAGTCATTCCAGATAAAATTGTAAAGTTCATTACCGACCTGAGCAAATTCATATTTATCCATATTCCTATTAACTGAAACTATTGTCTTGTTTAACTTATCAATTATCCATTTATCGATGTTATTTAAATCCGATAAATCAATATCCTCCAAACTCATCTCTTCAATGTTCATCAAAACAAATTTGCTGGCATTATAGATTTTGTTAATGAAGTTCTTGCTGGCTTTGACTTTGGTATCAGAATATCTTAAATCCGCTCCGGGAGTGGAATTGGTAGTCAGGAAAAATCTTAAGGCATCACTGCCATATTCTAATTTGACATCTTCCGGGTCAACGCCGTTACCCAGAGATTTTGACATCTTTCGGCCCAATTCATCTCTGATCAAGCCATGAATCAGAACATCTTTAAATGGTCTGTTGCCAGTCAGATGGCGAGCGGTAAAGGCCATTCTCGCTACCCAGAAAAAGATAATATCATAACCGGTAACCAGACAGTCAGTCGGATAAAAACGTTTTAAATCTTCAGTATCTTCCGGCCAGCCTAAAGTTGAAAAAGGCCACAAGGCACTTGAAAACCAGGTGTCTAATACATCTTCATCCTGAATATAGTTTTCCAGATCCTTTGGATCTTCCATCTCACAGTATATTTCTCCGGTTTCTTTATGATACCAGACCGGAATACGGTGCCCCCACCACAGCTGTCTGGAAATACACCAGTCTTCAATGTTTTCCAGCCACTGAATAAAGGTTTTTTCAAATCTTTCCGGATAGAAATTTATTTTGCTGTTTTCATCTTTCTGATAATCCAGCACCTGCTTTGCCAGAGGTTTCATCTCCACAAACCACTGTTTTGACAGATATGGTTCAACGATTACATCGGTTCTTTCAGAATAACCGACATTGTGCTGGATTTCTTCAATATAGGCCAGGTAGCCTTCAGACTTTATTCTTTCAACCAGTCTTTTTCGACATTCATATCTGTCTAAACCATCATATTCGCCTGCCAGCCGATTCATTGTCGCATCAGGATTGATGCAGACCGGTTTTTCAAAGCCGTATTTTTCACCAATAACAAAGTCATTCGGATCATGAGCAGGAGTGCATTTCATAACTCCGGTTCCAAATTCCATATCGATATAAGTATCAGTAATAACCGGCAGAGGCTGTTTATTTGCCGGATTTATAACATGCAGTCCCACAATATCTCTATATCTTTCATCCTCTGGATGAACAACAACACAGACATCGCCAAACATCGTTTCCGGTCTGGTTGTCGCAATAGCGATTCTTTGACCGGTTTCCACTACTTCATAGTAAAAGTGGTACATATGAGCATTGGTTGTCTTATAGATAACTTCGATATTGCTTAAAGCTGTCAGAGCTTCAGGATCCCAGTTGATTATCCTCTCTCCCTGATAGATCAGACCTTCCTTATATAAGGTTACAAAGCATTTTCTTACCGCTTTGCTCAGGCCCTCATCCAAGGTAAATCTTTCTCTGGTATAGTCCAGTCCCAGTCCCATACCGGCCCACTGATTGCGGATATGACCGGCATACTCTTCTTTCCAGTTCCAGGCCTGTTCTAAAAACTTCTCTCTTCCCAGGTCATAGCGGGAAATTCCCTGTTCTTTCAGGCGTTCATCGACTTTAGCCTGGGTCGCAATACCGGCATGGTCCATTCCCGAAAGATATAGGGTATCAAAGCCACACATTCTTTTATATCTGGTAATGATATCCTGTAAGGTATTATCCCAGGAATGTCCCAGATGTAGCTTACCGGTGACATTAGGCGGAGGAATCACGATACAATAAGGTTTTTTGCTGATGTCTCCGGCATTAAAATAACCTTTTTCTAACCAATCCTGATAAATATCCTCTTCTACTTTTATGTGGTCATATTTGTTTTCTAGCATATTAAACTCCTCCTAAAATAAAAAGCGCCGCCAAAGGACGCTTAACGTGGTACCACCTTATTTACTTCTCAAAAGCTTTAACGCAGCTGTACGGAACTGACTACTTGGTTTCATCAGTTCAGCTCCCGGTCGACCTTCATCTGCCTACTTTATACTTTTCCACCAGCCAAGTACTCTCTATTAACAGTAAAGCAGATTACTTCTACTTTTCATCGCTATAACTGATTATAAAAGAAAGCTTCAATAAAATCAAGATTGTGTTAAAATATCTAAGGAAAGGACCTGAATATGAGGAAAGACCACTTTATTTATCTGTCAGTTATTATTGCGGTAAGTCTGATGAGTTATGTTGACGCCATACTGCAGCCAGGTTATTTAATAAGAAGTATCATAAAGATTTTTTTATTTTGCGGCACTGTTTTAGCGGATGGTCTCATCTATAAACATAATATCTTAAAGGATATCAGGTTTAATGCTTCTGCTTTGAAAAGGGTTGTTCCTTTAGCTTTAGGCGTTTATGTTCTGATTATTTCAGCCTATTTTATTTTTAGAAATGTTTTTGATTTTACCCATGTCAAGGAATCACTTTTATCCTCTGCTGGAGTCAGTAAGGATAATTTTGTTTTTGTCTTTCTGTATGTGGCCCTGGTGAATTCATTTTTAGAAGAATTTTTCTTTCGGGGATACGCTTTTCTGCATCTTAAAAATTTAGTCGGACCAAAGAAAGCCTACATCTTTTCCAGTACTGTTTTTGCCCTATACCATTGTGCTATGATGATAGGCTGGTTCAACATCATTCTTTATCTTCTACTGATAGTTTCTTTGTTTGTTTCAGGATTAATATTCAATTTTCTTAACGAACACTTTGATTCAATTTTTGCTTCCTGGCTCTTCCATATGTTTGCCAATTTATCGATTAATACCGTTGGTATCATCCTCCTGTTTTGATTCTCCATGAGTTTTTATCGGCCTTCCTTAAACCTTTTTCAGCTGATGAGAGGGGATTTACTTAAAAATGTGAATTGACCGTCAAACGGGCTATAAAATGGTTAAAAAGAGAATCAGATATCTATCGTATTGCCAAAAAAAAGGATGTTTTCGTTCAATTCTTAATCTCCGGTACTTTTAATCAGATATGTCAGACAATAATCAGGCTTTTCTATTCTTTAAAGGATTTATTACATTCATAGCTATGAGAATTATTAAAACCTCTTTAAGGAGTTTTTTTATGTAGCATAAGAAAACAGAAAAGAACAAGATTTCACTCTTGTTCTTAAGCATTAATCGTATGTTTTAAGACATCTTCCATCGTTTTAACCGGGATGAAGTTTATCTTCTCTTTGACAACGTCATCAATCTCATCCAGATCCTTCAAATTGTTTTCCGGAAGAATAATATTGTGGATATTACTTCTGTAGGCAGCCATAGTTTTCTCTCTTAAACCACCTATCGGCAAGACATTACCTCTAAGGGTCATTTCCCCGGTCATCGCTACATCGTTGCTTACCGGCTTATTGGTCAGTGAAGAAATAATGGCTGTAGTTAAGGTAATACCGGCAGAAGGACCATCTTTTGGTACCGCGCCTTCCGGAACATGAATCTGCATATCATTCTGTTCAAAGAAATCTTTTGCGATGCCCAGTTTGTCGGCATTGGCTTTGACATAACCATAGGCAATGGTCGCACTTTCCTTCATTACCTCACCCAGATTACCGGTAACCACCAGATTACCTTTTCCATGATATGAAGTAACTTCAATTGGCAGAATATCTCCCCCGAATTGAGTATAGGCTAAGCCGGTTGCAATACCAACCTGTGATTTACTCTCTTTCTTGCCATAATCATAAATCTCTTTTCCTAACCACTCATTGATGATTTTCTTAGAAATCCTGACTGATTTTCTTTCACCCTTGGAAATAGACAGGACTGTTTTGCGGCATAGTGAAGCGATGTTTCTTTCTAACTGTCTGACTCCTGCTTCTCTGGTATAGAATCTGATCAGATAGAGAATCTCTTCTCTTCCCAGTTTAAACTGTGAGGTTTTCAGACTGTTGGCTTCCATCTGCTTAGGTATCAGATGATTTTTCGCAATATGATATTTTTCATCTTCGGTATAGGAAGCCATTTCAATGATTTCCAGTCTATCCCTTAAGGCTGGCGGAATGGTTGAGATGTTATTTGCGGTGGCAATAAACATTACCTTGCTTAAATCATATGGTTCCTCCAGGTAGTTATCAGAAAACATGGTGTTCTGTTCCGGGTCTAATACTTCAAGCATGGCGCTTGCCGGATCACCCTTATAATCCATTCCCATCTTGTCTAATTCATCTATCAGGAAAACCGGATTGATTGTGCCGGCTCTTTTCATACCCTGAATAATTCTGCCCGGCATTGAACCCAAATAGGTTCTTCTATGTCCCCTGATTTCAGCCTCATCTCTGATTCCGCCTAATGAAATCTTGACAAACTCTCTGTTTAAAGCTCGGGCAATTGACTTGCCAAGTGAGGTTTTACCGACCCCCGGAGGCCCAAACAGACATAAAATAGGAGCTTTCAGACTGCCGGTCATATTTTTAACCGCAATATATTCCAATATTCTTTCTTTTACTTTTTTGATACCATAGTGATCTTCATCCAGAATTCTGGCAATATCATTGATATCCTCGTTGTCCTTGCTTTCCTGCCAGAAAGGTACCTTCTGCAGCCAGTCCAGATAGTTTCTGATTACACTGGCCTCTGATGAGATTGCAGGCATCATTTCGTAGCGGGCAATTTCTTCAGCTGCCTTATCTTTGATATTCTGCGGATAAGGATTGTTGTTGAAATGATCGATTAATGAATCGCCATCCGAACCCTTTCCGCCTATTCCTTCACCAAGCTCCTCTTTGATGGCCTTGAGTCTTTCTCTTAAATAGTATTCTTTTTGATTTTCATCAATCGAATCCTTAATCTTTTCCGAAATTTTGTCATCAATTTCCTTCATCTGCTTGTTATATTCAAACTGTTTAAGCAGGATTAATAATCTTTCATTAACATCAATTTCTTCTAAAATAGCCTGTCTTGTTGCCAAAGGCATCGGTAAATACTGACCAAACTGATCAGCAACTGCTGAGGCTGGAATACCAGTGGCAAATTGAGCCATAACTTCTTTTGGCAACGATTTGATATTGGAAGCAAAACTTTCAAATTCACTCATTACTTTCTGGATTAATACCAGTTGCTGTCTGGCATCAGAGTTGATATCATCTTCAACACTGATATTAGCAGTAAAGACATTGCCGTTAAAAGTAATGGTATTGGCTCTGGCTCTGGCTAAACCTTTGAACTTGATTTTGTAAGAGCCTCTGTCTCTTCTAACGTTTTCTATATGACATAAAGTACCATAACGATACATATCTTCAGTTGTCGGATTATCCACCATGATATCTTTCTGGCTGACAAGCCACAGTAAAGAATCTGAATTTGTTTGCGCTAATTTAAAAGCTTTAATACTGATTTCTCTTCCGACATCAATCACTACTTCTTGATTAGGGAAAATTATGACACCTCTAGTACATATAACCGGATAATCTACATTTTGATAGATATCTGCATAAATACTCATAATACACTCCTTTCTGATGGAATGTTTAATAATTATTCAGCTTTATTACCTTTTAATGCCTCTAATGCCTTTTTCATTTTTACATCTTCAGCTAAATATTCAGCAGGAATATACTGTTTAATTTGTTCAACTTCCATCTGATAATGTTCAGACATAGTCTTATATTCTTCTTCTAATTCTTCCTTACTTACTGAAATAGCCATATCGGTGCCGATTGCTTCTAATACCAGCCTTATTCGGACCTTCTTTTCGGCTTCACCTCTTAAATTGACCTTAAAGTCTTCTTTGGTCATTCCAGTAATTTGGAAATACGTATCAATTGAAACTCCCTGTGACTGCAGTCTCTGAGCATACTGGTTGAATGTATCTTCAACTTCCGCATCAATCATTGCTTCTGGAATTTCTACTTTACAAACTTCACAAAGTTCATCAAATAAAGCATTTGTTGCTTCTTCTTCAGCCTGTTGTGTTTTTCTTTCTCTGATATCATTTCTGATATGTTTTTCTAAATCTGCAACAGTTTTAACATTTTCAATTTCCAGTTCTTCGACAAAATCTTCATCCAGCTCAGGTAGCTGTTTAACCTTTATGCCCTCTACCTTGACTTTGAAAACTGCATCTTTTCCTGCCACATCTGCAGCATAATCTTCAGGGAAAGTGACGTTAATGTCTTTTTCTTCACCTGTTTTCATACCGATAAGCTGTTCTTCAAAACCTGGTATGAAAGAACCAGATCCTATTTCTAATGGATATTCTGTTCCTTTTCCACCTTCAAACGCTTCTCCGTCAATGAAACCTTCAAAATCGATAACTGCTATATCGCCATCTTCCACTGTTCCTTCTTCTTTTAACACTTCAATAGAATTGCTCTGCTGCAGTCTGGCGATTTCTTCTTCAACCATTTTCTTTGTGACGGTTACTTTAGCTGGCTTATATTCGACAGCTTTATAGTCTCCCAGTCTGACTTCTGGATAGATAGTCAATAAAAACTTCAAAGTAACTTCGTTTGAAGTCATAGCCTGAACATCTAATGATGGTCTGGCTACCAGTCTTATATCTTTATATTGATCTAAACCGTACTCTAAAGCTTCCTGTGCCACTAAATCGATTGCATCGTACCAGATTTGCTGTTCACCAACAACCTGTCTCACTTTAGCTTCTGGAGCTTTGCCTTTTCTAAAGCCTGGTAGTTCAATATCATTTTTAATCTTATTAAAGGCTTTCTTTTGTGCCTGCTGCCATTTGTCACCATCGACAGTGACCAGTAGTTCAGCACTGCTGTTCTCTTTTAATTCATATACTGCTTTCATAATATTTCTCCTTTTGACACAAAGTTCATTATATAAATTTTACCGATGTTTTTCAACTAAAAGTTAAAGTCCTGCAACATTTTATCATCAATCTGATGATATTTCAGAAAATCTCTTAAGCCATCTTCATCCTGATAGGCTTTATAAACATAGGCAATGATGCTATAGGTTATTTCATCGGTTTCTTCATCTTTTATTAAAAATGGATATCTGTCATATATTACATTAATAAGCACCATCTGACACTGCTGCAGAAAAGAAGGATTGCTTTCAATTAATAGTTCTAGTTTTTTACTTATATTGCTGTAGTTTTGCTGTAACAGAGGTGAAGGAATCTGGGCAGGAATAACTGAATAGACCTGATTATCGATGGTAAAATTGATAATATTGCCGATCTGCTGTATCTGCAGCTGTTCAATGAGCAGACTTTTAAGCACCCTATTGACAGATTCATCAACCAGAAGATCTTTTATGATCTGAAGATAGTTTCTGATGTTGGCCATTGATAAGGTTTCTAAGGCTTTGTAGGCTTTTCCCTTACCCTCTTTTAAAAATCTATAGACCTCTTCCGGAGAAAGAATTTCACTTTTCTTTTCCTCTGCCAGATTAAACTTACAGACTTCATTTAACTGCTGTAATTTCATAAGCACATCCTGGGGAACATAAGGCATTGATAATTCTTCCTCGATAATCCTATTAGCTCTAATAAAATCCTTGTTTTTAATCAGCTTTTCTATATGATTTACGATAGTCTGATAATAGTTGACAGCCATAAGTTCACCTCTCATATATATTATACACGGCAAATTAGCACTGTCAAGGTCTGTCTGCTAATTGTGTTGACTTATTTGAAAAATACATTATATTTATAGTAGGTGATGCAAATGAAAAAAGTTATTATTGGTCTATTATTAGCGATGTTTTTTACCTCTTTAGGAGTCTTTAGCACTATTTCATATATTAATTCTAAAAAAAGTAATATCGATGTGGATATCACGATTATCGAGGAAAGGATTAATTCAATTTCCGAACTGGCTACAGTTGAATATTACTATACCACTATAGGCAAATATGAAAATTATAAAGATTTCTATGGCTGGAAAATTCCTCTGACAACTACCAAATTTCTGATTACTTATGATGGAGTTATTAAGGCCGGAATTGATATATCCAAAGTTAAAATCTATCTGAGCGATAAAACGGTTGTAATTGAAGTTCCTAAGGCTACTGTCTTATCTCATGAAGTTGAATTCGATACGATGCAGATAATGTACGAATCCTATTCAATATTTAATCAAATGCAAATTACAGATTATAATAGCTTCATGCTTAACGAAGCCAAAGCAATGGTTACCAAAGCTGCTAATGACGGGCTGTTTCAAAAAGCTCAGCAGAACGCCGTAAAGATCATTCAGGATCTCATTGAACCTTTAATACCTGAGGATTATACTTATTCAATTCTTTTCCGCTAAGAATATCAGATATTTAGAAGTCTTAAACTGAATAAAAAAAGTGAGATTACGAATAATGTAAAATCACTTTTTTTATTGAATTGTAACATTGACTAATAACCGGCTAACAGCTGCCTATATTCTACCTCGGTTATTTCCTTATAAATATTTTCTTCGATATTAACATAGAAATACTTATTGTCATCTTCATAAACTATTTCCTCAGGTTTTAAAACAGATAAGGAATCTATATCATCTATATCTTCTATCAACACTTTGGTTTCATCATTCTTTAAATCCAGTTTAATAAGATTATCATCTTCAATAAAATAGATAAAATCAGAGTAGATTTCCAAGATGTCTTCTTCTATATCCTCATCAGACTGATAGATTTTTTTAATTACGGTACCTTCATAATCTACATAGTAAATACCATCATCATAAATGAAATAGATATAGTTATAAGTTTCCCTGATGATTTTCAGCGGAACATTTATCAGTTTTTTAATCACCCCGGTCGTCATGTTTTTACTGTAAAGATAGCCCTCTTCGCATTTAGCGGGACCGATTATATTTTCGTTATACCAGGTGTTTTCTTTAGAATAAATAAAAGGATAATACCTAAAAGGCACGTTAACTTTAACTTCAAATTCTTCTTCATACTCAACTACTCCGTCTTTGACCAGCAGTTTTTCTTCTTCTGACACAGTTTCTTCGTTTGGCTTTACAATTTCCGGGTCCTTCTCTTCGGGTTTGGAAGAAAAACAGCCATGGGTGAAAAATAACATGATACATACCAGTAATAATAAAATCTTTTTCATAGAAACCTCCTTTGAATTTACATTAACTCTAGTTTACAGTCTATATTATTTTTATAAATTCAGTATTTTATAATATAAGTATAATCCTTTATTTTCTTTTGTAAATCAATTTTCAGTAAGCTGCATAAAATTATCTCATTCAGCAGCTGGAAAAGCAATTTCGGTTAAATCTGTTTCTTTTTATATTCACTCTTCTAACCTCTTATTAAGACGATATGCTTCTTTTCTTTCTCCTTCTCTCAGATGCTTCTTTCTTAAGCGAATGGCATCGGGAGTGACTTCCACCAGTTCATCATCGCTGATAAACTCTAAGGCATATTCCAAAGTCAGCTGTATAGGAGGGGTAAGAATCATTGCATCATCATGACCGGAACTTCTGATAGCTGTCATCGTTTTATTCTTGGTTGGATTTACCGCCATATCCACATCTCTAGAATTAATACCCACAATCATACCCTCATATACTTCTGTTTGCGGAGTTATAAAGAAGGCACCTCTTTCCTGTAGATTATATAAAGAGTATTTCATGGCTTCTCCTGAAGTGTTGGAAATCATAACACCATTATTTCTGGTATTTATCTCACCCTGATAAGGTTCATAACCGGCAAATGATCTTATCAATACTCCTTCACCTCTGGTAAAGTTGATGAAATCACTTCTAAAGCCGATAAGAGCTCGGGTGGAAACTTTAAAAATTATCGTGGCATAGTTATTTCTTTCAACTAAATCCAGCATCTGTCCGTTTCTCAAACTTAATTTAGAAATACAGACCCCCTGATATACTGCCGGAACCTCACAGACTACCTTTTCAACCGGTTCATATCTTTTCCCGTCAAGATATTTATAAATCACCTGCGGTTTGGAGATAGCCAGTTCATAACCTTCTCTTCTCATATTTTCAATAAGTATAGTCAATCCCAGCTCGCCTCGACCACTGACCTTAAAAGTATCTGTTGAATCCGTTTCCTCAACTTTTAATCCCACATTGACCTCCAGTTCTCTCTGCAGTCTTTCTTTCAGATTTCTACTGGTAACATATTTACCGCTTCTTCCGGCAAACGGTGAGGTATTGACTATAAAGTTCATACTCAAGGTTGGTTCATCAATGTGAATTGGCGGAAGCGGGTCAATATGATCTTTATCACAGATTGTTTCACCTATGCTTAAATCAGCAATTCCTCCAACAATGACAATATCACCTGAAAAAGCTTCGGTTATCGCTTTCCTTTTAATACCCTCATAATTGAACATCTTGGAGATGGTGCATCTTTGCTGGTGACCATCATTTTTACACCAGACTACCTGTTCTCCGACTTTCAGTTTTCCCCTGTAAATTCGGCCAATACCAAGTCTGCCGATATATTCGTCATAGTTTAGATTAGAAATCTGCATCTGCAGAGGCCGATCATCTAAATCAGGATAAGCCGAGGTATGACGAATGATAGTTTCAAACAAGGGTATGATATCCTGATTTTCATCATTGATGTCATATCTTACAATCCCTTCTTTGGCAATGCCATAAAGAACCGGAAATTCGATCTGTTGTTCATTGGCTTCCAGCTCAAAGAATAGATCGTAAACCAGTGAAACAACTTCCTCTATTCTGGCATCTTTTTTATCAATTTTATTAATCAGCAGAATCGGTTTCAATCCCAACTCTAACGCTTTCTGTAATACAAAACGGGTCTGCGGCATTGGTCCTTCCGAAGAATCAACTAATAGAATTACCGTATCCACTGTCTTAATGATACGTTCAACTTCACTGGAAAAATCAGCATGTCCCGGAGTATCGACAATGTTGATTTTATAGTCCTTATAAAATACTGAACAGTTTTTAGAATATATGGTGATGCCTCTTTCTTTTTCCAGATCATCTGAATCCATTATCCGACTGACAGTGTCTTCATTCTTTAAAAAAGCTCCGGACTGCTTTAGGAAGGCATCAACCAGTGTTGATTTTCCGGCATCGACATGAGCTATTACTGCCAGATTAATAATCTTCTTTTTTACCATGGTATTTTCCTCTCTAACCTCAATCAGATAGCAAAATCAAATAAACTTTCTGGTTACTTTATATTGTCTGTTTTCAAATATTTCAATAATCATATAACCGATGTCACTTCGATCACGGTTGTAGTATAAAGAGCCTGGATTAAGCAATCTTATTCCATCAACATATTCGTCAACATACATATGAGTGTGGCCAAATAAAACTATGTCGCAGTTATTCTTTTTAGCCAGATCAGCTAATCTATTTTTCAGATTGAAACCAGACTGACGATGAGAATGAATCAGCAGAAATCTCAGGCCGGCAATTTCCGTAACTATTTTATCCGGTAAATTAAAAAAATCATTATTTCCTTTCACTATTACCAAATCATCAAAAATATCTGGCCAGTCACAGACATCGCCCAGATGAAACTTATGGTGAGCATCATTTTCCTTCTGCAGGACAAAATAGACATTACCGCTATATCCATGCGAATCGCTCATAACAACAATCTTTGTGGTTTTCATTTCTAAAGTATATAACTAACACGCCTTATTTTCAAGATACGATAAGGTTTATATAAATAATCTGATTATTTCCTTCGGTGACATAAAGTTGTGATATAATATGAATAGAAAGTCATTAATATAAATAGGAGGTGCCTATTATGCTAAAAAAAGTTATAGCTGTTTCAGCAATCTATGCCTTGTTTTGCGGTATTATGATATACCTGGCAGTCGCATATCCAAGTTTGACAATTATCTCACCCATATATGGAGCGGTAACATCAATTTTCCCAACCTGTCTTCTGTGTTGTGTACTTATCCTTCTATTTGGCGATAAAAAATAAAAGCATTAAAATGATATGAAACATTTCTGCCGCAATCATTGGTGTGGTCATTGGCTATGCTTTTTTTATTTTCTGCAAAACATCACAAGATAAATCATATCACTTATCCTAATTGAATAACCTCGTAATAAAAAGCGGTGCAACACCGCTTTTCATGTGATACTTTCAGATTCTATCCGGCGTACTTGATACAATCATCAAGGGTCATTTCTATTGCTTCATAGGTAATAATATAATCACCATTATCTAATTCTATTTTACTGATTGATACTGTCATAGGAATACTGTCATTGTATAAAACTGTTGATATGCCATACTCAGAGCCTTGCAGATCTTTATATTTTGAATGCGCCAGGTTCACCGCATAGTCATAAACCTTGCTCATATTGTCCTTACCTACAATGACCGCAAAGCCAGAAGTTGCTCCATTCGCATAAGCTCCCTTAAAGACGATATAGTCTAATCCGTATTCATAGATCTCATCTGGCAGATAATCTCTTTTGGCACTTGTAATCTCTGCTACCTTACCGTACTCTTCAATTAAGCGGTCTCCCAGTTCGGTTGATTTCAGTTCCTTTTTTATAACTGGCGGATTATCTCCTTCACATCCCGCAAGTCCCAGGAATAATGTTACTACTAATAATACTTTCAATAATTTTTTCATCTTTCTACTCCTTAATATAACCAAATTCACAACTTTAAAAATTGTGTCTCATCTATCTTTAATTATAATACTTCTTCAATCTATTTTTCCAGTTTAATTGTCATAATTTTGAAAATTGTCATATTTGTTATTTATCTTTCCAATATTTTAATACTCGATCATACAGTCATTACAATATAAGCCATCCAGAAAGTCAGCATTGCCATTTCCAGCCAGATACTCTTTTTAGCATCTTCATTAATTGATTTATCTAGCATAAAGTAAAAACCGATCGGCACAAAACAGGCAATGCTGGCGTAAATATAGAAATGTTCCAGCATAAACCTTCTCTTTTTCTCTCTGATGCTGACTTTTGCCTTATCATAGCTGAATGATGATTTCCAGATTCTGGTAGCTGTCAGTGCCAGCATCAGACTGATACCAAAGCCGGTAATAATCAGCCAGAGTTTTTGCGGAACCTCTACTCTGATCAGAGAAAGGGTTATAGTCTCAACAAATACCCCGACAATCCATAAAACAATACTAATTACTTTTTTAGCCATTTTTTTCTTCCTTTCTAAAGAAATCATAGACAGCCTGAGCAACCTTCTGACCGATAACCTCTGCAAGTTGGTCAACACTGGCCTCTTTAATTCTATTAACGTTCTTGAAGTGCGACAGCAGTTTTTCTTTTCTTTTAACTCCGATATAATCGATTTCATCCAGAACTGATTCCTTTAATCTTTTTTCTCTTAGTCTTCTGTGAAAAGAAATCGCAAAGCGGTGAACTTCGTCCTGCATGTTATTTAAAAGATAAAACAATTGTGATTCTTTATCAATATCATATGTTTCAAAAGCAGCATTCATTAGAAAAGAAGTCTGATGTTTTTCATTCTTTGCCAATCCCAGCAGACAGATTGAAGAAATATCCAAAGCATGAAGTATTTCCATAGCAGCCGAAATCTGACTTTTACCGCCGTCAACTATAATAACATCAGGAAAAACGAACTTATTCTTTTTAGCTTTGAATAAACGGCGATAAATAACCTCCTGCATATTGGCATAATCATTGTTTTTATTTGATACTTTATATAATCGGTAATCCTTTTTGGAAGGAAAACCATCAATAAACACCACCTGAGAAGCCACAGCACTTTTGCCTGAGGTGTGGGATACGTCAAAAAGTTCTATTCTTGTCGTATTACAATGTATTAAAGCTTCTAATTGTTCTAAAGCTATTTCATTTGAGAGGGTCTGTTTGCTGATGATATCAAAATTCTGTTCTAAATGTATCTTGCCATTTTCCAAAGCCAGCTCTAACAGTTTCTTTTTTTCTCCTCTCTGAGGCTGGAAGATTTTAGTCGCTAGAACTTCTCTTAAAGCCTCCAGATTCAGTCCAGAAGGCATTACGAGCTCTCTGGGCAGACGATTGACCTGGTAGTATTGAACTATATAGGAAATAAAAGTCTCCTCTACATCATCGTATAAGGGCTTTAAAGCCTTATGCTGATGTAACAGCTTGCCTTTGCTGTATAGCAGACCCACAATAGAAATATAGCCCTTATCAACATAATAGGCAAAAACATCAGTGCTTTTATTAAGGTCTATCTGCATATAGTTTTCATCAGTCACATGGTCAATTGAATCTATCAGCTTCTGCATTTCTCCCGCTTTTTCAAAAAGCAGCTGCTGGACAAAACGTTCTCTTCTTTCAAGCAGCTCCGCTTTCAGCTTTCCGGTACTGCCATTTAAAAAGGAGGTAATGTCTTCGGTCATATCCTGATAGATTTTCTCATCAATATCATACTGACATGGACCCAGACATAAGCCGATATGATAATACAGGCATACTTTGCTGCCCATTTTTTTACATTTTCTTAAAGGATAGATTTTTTCAATCAGGCTTAAAAGTTCTCTGGCATAACCAACATTGGGATAAGGTCCAAAATATCTGGCATTTTTCATCCTTTTGGCATCTCTGACCAGTCTTAAAGTCGGATACTTTTCCTCTGTCAGTCTTAAATAGGGATATGAACTGTCATCCATAAAAACAATGTTGAAACGAGGTTTATGATATTTAATCAGATTGTACTCCAGTATCAAAGCTTCTTTTTCCGAGTTGGTAACCATATAGTCAAAATCAGCAATACTGTCTATCAGTTTTGCAGTCTTGTTATCATGAGAAGTACCTCTGAAATATGAATTTACTCTATTTTTAAGCTTTTTAGCTTTTCCAACATAGATTACTTCTCCATTTTTGTCTTTCATCAGGTAGCAGCCTGGTTCCTGCGGCAAAGTAAGCAGCTTTTCTCTAATCATAGATTACTCCCTCAAATATACAATCGTAGCACCACCTGAACCTTCAGTGGCACTGCCATGTTCATAACGTTTGACAAATTTATATTTTTTCAGTCTATCCCAGATTGCATTACGCAGGGCTCCTGTTCCATAACCATGAATAATTCGAACAAAAGGAACATTAGCCAGCAGTGCTTCGTCTAAATACTTATCCAGTTCACTGGTAGCCTCATCTACTCTTTTGCCAATCAGATTAAGCTCGATAGAAAAACTTTCTGGTGCTTTAACTCTGGTTTTTACTGAAGCCAGCTTCTTAGCAACCGGTTTGCTGGTTTTGACCACTGCCGAAAGGCTGGTTCTGATTCGCATTCCCGAGCTATCAAGCAGAACATTTTTTCGGTCAATGGAAATAACTTTCCCTTTCTGATTGGTCATTTTAACCTTAACATAATCACCAACTCCAATTTCACCATCCAATACTGCTTCCTCTTCTTCAGTTTCCACTATCTGATTGAGCTGATGTTTCAATTCTGCGACTTCATTAATCCGATAATCTTTCAGCTGTTTAAGTTTATCAATTATATCTTCCGACTGATTTCTGGCGGCGCTGACAATGCCCAGCGCTTCGTCTTTGGCTTTTTCAATAATTTCCGTTGTTTCCCGATTCAGCTGTTCTTTCTTCTTATCCAGATGTTCAGATTCCTGCTGCAGCATTTTTTCCCGGATAAGTAACTGCTCATGTTTCTGTCTGACTAGCTCTAATTGATTCTGCAGTTTTTCAATCAGGTTATCATCCACATTAGACTGCTGCTGCTTGAAGTCATAGGCCAGATTTATTATTTCATCATTAATGCCAAATCTTCTGGCCGTTTCAATGGCATTAGAAGAACCAATGGAATTTTCAATATATCTGAATGTCGGCTTAAGATTTTCCTGATCAAATTCAACGGCTGAAAGCATAATATTGTCATGACTGTTGGCGTAGGCTTTCAGTTTTGAAAAATGGGTGGTTGCGACAACATAGATATTTCTGCGACGGAAATACTCTAAAACAGCACTGGCAAAAGCCTGACCCTCATTAGGATCTGTTGAACCGCCAAGTTCATCTAAGATAACCAGACTTTTGGCCGTTGCCTTCTGACAGATTCTGGAAATATTGCTGATATGGGATGAAAATGTTGACAAATCATCATTTATAGATTGCCCATCGCCGATATCATAGAAAATATTGTCAAAAACAGGAATTCTAGCCTCTTTAGCCGGCAAAGGCAGTCCCGCTAAAAACATCACTGAAAACAGGCCGATTACTTTTAATGAGACGGTTTTCCCTCCGGTATTGGGTCCGGTTATCAGAATAGTTTTTACCGGACTTATTATCCGGTAATCATTGGCTACCACTTTTTCTGAATCAATTAACGGGTGTCTGGCTTTGATTAAAAGCAGATCAGTATCTGAAATTGTTCCGATAGTGGCATCAACCTCTTTTGCCCACTGCCCCTTGGCAAATAAGGCGTCCAGCAGACCCAAAGTACTGATGTTAGACAAATAGCCGGCCCCATCTTTTTTTATCAGTTGAGACAGCTCAAATAGAATTCTGGCAATTTCCTGTTTCTCTTCTTCTAAAAGCTGCAGAAACTGATTATTTAATCCGATAAAAGCATTCGGCTCAATATAGGTGGCTGCTCCGGAAGATGAAGAGCCATACTGTAAACCCTCAATCGAGTTTTTATAGGTATTCTTTACCAGTATTACACTTCTTCCGTTTCTGGTTGCGATAATATTATCCTGCAGCATCGCCTGATTCTTGCTGATATATTCACTTAATCTACTGGCAATGGTTTTCTGCAGGCTCTTGGTTTTCCTTCTGATAACAGCCAGCTGGCTGGAGGCATTGTCAAAAATATCTCCTGAGTAAGAGATACACTTATTAATGGCTGCAGCTGTACTTTCAAAAGCTGTCAGAGCATCAGTCAGTTCTTTGATCTGATCTTTCTGACAATCACAGCTGGAAATAAACATGTTAATCTGATTGATGCCATAGGCCTGGGAAGCTATTTTTATTAAGTCCAGCGGGCCTAAAGTCATATCTTTCATTGCCGAAGATACTTCTTCAGAAACATCATATATACCACCAAAAGGCATAGTACCATAAGAAACTACTATGCCGAATGCCTGTTTTAATCTTTCGTTTTCTCTTTCTACAACCAGCTTATTAAAACTCGGCTGTAGCTGCTCTATAATCTGATGGCCTAAAGAGAAGGAAGTATATTTTTTTATCAGCTGTTTTACTTCATTAAACTGTAAGCCATCATATCTTTCACTCATCTTACTCTCCTGGATTAAGCAGTTCGTTCAATTTATTAGTATCAATACCGTAATTAATTAAAAACTGATAAATCTCTTCACTTGAAATAGAAGATTTTTCTAACCATTCGATTATACTCTTTAAATCTTCCTTTTCTAGCGACAATGGGTCGGAAATCATTTTCTGAATTGCCAGATTCTCTTTAAATGATTTTGACAGGATACTGGTGATCTTCTCTGTTACGGTACTGGTATATTTAAGAATAGAATTATCTACAATATCCTTACCATTGGTGAAAATTGCGGTGTTCAGTAAAAATGTTATCAGAATAATAACAATAAAAGTCGGTATCAACGCAAAGAAAGCTCCCAGAAGACTGTCAAACTGTTTGATAATCGGAAACTCCAGTATTACTTTAAATACCGGTTTGATAATTGCGATAATTATAACACCAACTAAAACGATGATTACAAACCACACCAGAACATTAATTTTGTCATAGAAAATATCTGCCAGTGGAGTATCCTGGAACGGAGCAAATTTTTTTGGAAATACCTTAATTAAATCAGAAAAGCCAGGAGCTAGAATCCAACTCAGTAAAATAACTGCCAAAATACCGATAGTTTTAATTACCTGCCATAAAAATCCTCTTTTATAGCCGAGAACAATTGATATAACCAGAAATAAGATTACACCAATATTTATAAACCACACACTGTTACTTGATAATGTCATAAAATCACTCCCTTGTTTTTTAAATTATATCATACTCGTAATAATTTGAAAAATTACTTTCTTCATATTATTATAATCTCATGAAGACATTTACCTTTACCGCCAATGATAAAATTATCAAGGAAATCACTTCTTATTTTCATAAGGATGATTTTTCATCTCCCGATGAATATATGCTTCATAAAATCACCCGAAAAAACCTGTCACTGATAATATATGCCTCAAAGAAAGTGGTGATACAGGGAAAAGATGCTGAAATCTATTATGAAATGTTCAAACCAGCTGGCAGTATCATCCTTCCTCAGGCTGGCAGCGATGAAGTTGGCACCGGGGACTTCTATGGTCCGGTATGTGTCTGTGCTGCCTATCTTGACGAAACAGCCTATGAAAAAATAAATAAACTGAATCTAACCGATTCCAAGAAACTGACCGATGAATATATTCTTGATACTGCCCCTAAACTTCTTAAAAGCGTAAAACATTCACTGTTGATTCTTGATAATGAAAAATACAATCAGATTATCAATACTCACAATATGAATGAAATAAAAGCCAAATTGCACAATCAGGCTTACCTTAACCTGAAAAAGAAACTAAAAAAACTGCCACAGATGATAATTGTCGACGATTTCTGCGGTGAAGATAAATATTATCATTATCTGAAAAATGAAAAAAGCATCCGAAATATTCATTTTGAAACCAAAGCTGAAGCCAAGTATCTTTCCGTTGCCATTGCTTCAATAATTTCAAGATATGCTTTCCTGATGAAAATGCAGCAGCTTTCTGATAAATATAAAATGCTTTTTCCTAAAGGCGCCGGGGCTGCTGTGGATGAATTTACCAGATTATTTGTCGAAAAGCACGGTATCAATGAATTACATAAAGTGGCTAAGATAAATTTCAAAAATGCTCAGAGAATCTAATCTTTGAGCATTTTTCTTATCTTCAGCAGCTTTTCTTCCAGCTTTATCCTGTCCGGATGTTCCGGGTTTAACTTATTTATAATTAAATTGATCTTTTTTATCTGTTTATGGTAATAATCTCTAAAGGCTTTTGATTTTTCCTTTAATAAATACGGCCCAAAAATAATCTGCTCTTCACTTAATTCCGTTTTTCCATTTTCCACAACCAGAATTTCATAATACTTATATTCCAGGATAATCATTTCATCAACAATCTTAAACTCATTTTCCAAAAGCCACCTTCTTAGCAGATCGACATTCTGATTAACCTGAATGATTATTTTTTTACACTTTCTGAAGTAAGCTAATGACTCAGAAATTATCTTTCTGACTGTCTGAAATCCCAGGCCGGCCAGTACCGCTATATCAGTTTGTTTTTTTATCTCTTTAGCTCCGTCAGACAGTACAAACAGAATATTATCATAGTTTTCCAGATTTCTCCGGGCATTGTTTAAGGGACCGATTTTATCATCACTACAGATAATCAGATTTCTGTTGCCGCTTTCTCTGACAATCATGGCTAAATAACCATGGTCACAGCCGATATCGGTGAAAGAATAATTTTTATTAATCAAATCAGCTATTGCATTTAATCTTTTACTTTTCATAATCTTCCTTCAACATCTCTTTAATTTCCTTAATAGATTTATCATATCTTTTCTTTACAGCCTGCTTGCTGATGCCTAAAATATCCCCTATCTGCTGAAAGGTATATTCGATGCCGTCATCAATCCCCAGATACAGTTTTAAAATCAGCTGATTTTTTTCATCTTTTAACTGCTTTATGATATCACTGGCAAAATCGATGTGTATCGACTGCGACTGGCTGTCATAATAATAGTCGATGACACTGAGATTATCATCACCTTTTTCATATTGTTCCAGAGATATAAAAGTCAGCTCTCTTCTTTTTATTTCTCTGATCTTATCGATTGAATAGCCGCTGTATTCAGAAATTTCCTGAAGTGAAGCTGTTCTATGAAAGCTGTTTTCCAGTTTAGAAATTTTCTTATTCAGATTATTAAGCTCAATATAATCATCTCTGGATATTCTGATCAGGTTATAATTCTGAAAAAATTCGATGATGTATTTTCTGATACTGTAAGAGGCATAGGTAGAGAATCTGAAGCCCTTTTTATAGTCAAAGCTTTCCAGAGCCTTCATCAGACCATAACTCCCCTGCTGGAACAATTCTTCCAGAAGATATGGATCACTGGTGTAGTTTCTAGCCATAAAGTAAACATATTTAAGATTATGAAAGACAATCTTCTCGATAACTGATTCATCACCTTTTTTCAGTCTTTCAAACAACTTGTATTCTTCTTCTCGTTTCAGGGGTTCGACATTGGTAAAAAACTGACAGCCATTATGTTTGTTTTGATCAATAAGAAAATAATCATCTTCTCTGTCTTTGAGATTATCATCTGTCTTGGAAACCTTTAATCTTTTTCTTTCAATGTCAATCATAGTGCTATTTTAACATAAAAAGTATACTGGATTAATCCAATATACTTCTTTCTATAATTTATTGTTTTATATTTTATCAATAAAATCTTTCAGACGATTACTTTTAGAGCGCGATCTCAATTTTCTGATTGCTTTAGCTTCAATCTGTCTAATCCTCTCTCTAGTGACATTAAATTCTCTGCCAACTTCTTCCAGAGTTCTGGTTTTACCGTCATTTAAGCCGAATCTAAGTTCTAGAACTTTCTTTTCTCTTTCTGTCAGTGTCGAAAGAACCGCATTGATTTCATCTTTTAACAGTTCTCTGCTGGCAAATTCCTCGGGAGAGATAGCCTGTTTATCTTCGATAAAATCACCTAAATGTGAATCATCTTCCTCTCCAATCGGTGATTCTAAAGAGACCGGCTCTAAAGCTATCCTCTGAATCTCTCTGACTCTGTCAGCTGTCAGATTATTACCCATTTTATCCGCAATTTCTTCCGCTGAAGGTTCCCTTCCCAATTCCTGAACCAGCTGTCTTGAAACTCTGGTCAGCTTATTGATGGTCTCGACCATATGAACCGGTATTCTGATAGTTCTGGCCTGATCAGCAATCGCTCTGGTAATGGCCTGTCTGATCCACCAGGTGGCATAGGTAGAAAATTTAAAACCTTTGGTATGGTCAAACTTCTCCACTGCCTTAACCAATCCCAGATTACCTTCCTGAATCAGATCTAAAAACAGCAGGCCTCGGCCGACATATTTTTTGGCGATTGCTACAACTAAACGCAGGTTGGCAGTAATCAGCTCATCTTTAGCGACTTCATCACCTTCTTTGATTCTTGCAGCAATTTCTCTTTCTTCATGAGCCTTCAAAAGCGGAACCACGCCGATTTCCTTTAGATACATCTTAACAGGATCGTTAGTCTTTATTGATGAAATGTCCGCATAGACACGATATAATTCTTTCTCACTGTCATCTTCATCATCTTCATCATCTAAATCCAGATCATCGATATCCTCGTCTTCATCAGAAAGATCCTCGTCATCAGGCATGATAATATCATCATCAAGCTCATCTTCCATAATAACACCGTTTTCTCTGGTCCACTGCAAAAAGTCGTCAATCTCATCTTCTGATAGTCTAAGATGTTCGATTTCCTTTAATACTTCATCCTGAGTAATATCTATTGCATCTTCAGACTTTTTCAACAGTTCATTTTTGATTGTATCTAAATCTTTATTACTAGCCATAAAACTACCTCCTATTTTTTATTTCTGCAAGTTTTCTTTGAAGTTCAACAACTTCCGACATAAATTTCATTTTCATATTCTCATCAGAATAGCTGGCTATTCTGGCTTCCAGTTTCTTTATCTCCAGCTCTATTTCATGTTCTTTTATCTTTGCGATAGAATCCAGCAGCAGCTGTTCATCTTCATATATGCAGTGCGTTTCATCAGATTCTATTTCAGTAAGCAGATTAATTAACTGTGCATCTTCAATTTCCGCTAACAGTTCACCAAACTCGATGTATTGATTCTGATCATAGAAATTGATGATTATTTTAGCCAGATAATCTAACTGTCTGTCTGGCAGATAACCCAGTTGTTTTTTATAGATGTTTAGATTATTGGCAGAAAACAGCAGTTGTTTCAAGATTATTCGCTGAGCAATTTCAAATCCGCTGATAAGACTGGCTCTTGGTTTTAAAATCTGCTTTTTTTCTCTTTGTATTTCACCTTTAATAACTCCGGAAGACAGGATTGCTACATCTATGCCGGTCAGATCCGCTAATTTTTTAAGATATACCTGTTTATCAAAGTCATTCTTTACTTTACTGATTTCCTCTAAAACTTTTGTAGAATATGTTCTTTTAGCCAGATAATTATTTAAATCATAGGACGACTTATAATATTCCATGACAAACTCAATCCAGGTTTTAGGTTTAAGAATCATTTCCGAAAGAGCTTTTGCACCCTGTTTATTGATGATGTCGTCAGGGTCATACTCGGTATTATTATTAAGTACCAGAACATCAAAACCTTCCTTCAGGCAATCCTTGCCTGTTTTTAAGGTTGCTGATTGACCGGCACTGTCACCATCAAAAGCCAGCAAGATTTTATCGGTCAGCCTCTTAAGGGTCAGAAGCTGGTTTCTGGTAGTACTCGTTCCCATTGAACAGACTGTATTCTGAAAACCTATCTTGTCAAAAGCAATGACGTCCATTGGACCTTCAGCTAAAATTACAAACTTTTTTTCTCTAATCATATCTTTAGCCCGATGCAGATTAAAGACGACATTACTTTTTCGGAAAACCGGTGTATCAGTTGAATTGATATATTTTATATCGACATTGGGATCGATGCTTCTGGCAGTAAAGCCAATTGGATTACCCAGAATATCACTGATAGGAATCATAATGCGATTAAAGAATACATCTCTGATGCCACTGCTGGTAAGTCTGGCCAGATTGGCTGCAACAATATCATTATC
>JARKSP010000056.1 GCA_029974225.1 Erysipelotrichaceae bacterium | reverse complement strand
ACTGTCAGGAAATCTGAATCAAATCCTATATGTCCTGTATGCGGGTCAATAAATGTTTCAAAAAGATCAAGTGATTATTTAGTATCCACTCCTTTGCTCAAGAAGCTTATCATCTCAGAAATATTACTTATAGCATTTATTGTGGCTGCAATTTCTTTATTCAGCTTTGATGGTCCCATAATTACTAAAGTAGAACCAGATAAAGAAGATCATTCTATCAATGTCACTGTAAAATCATCCTTCCTAAAAAGAAGACTTGAATATTCTTTTGATAATGGAAAAACATATCAGAATAATAATAGTTTCAAAGTTCAGAAACCGGGTACATATATAATAGTGGTGAGAGATGACAAGAACAGGAAGCATGAATGGGATATACCTGTAACTTTTAATGATGAAGATTTTGATACTGATAATACGCAATCAATAGCTACGTCTTCATTTAATTATCCGCCCCAGATTACAGGGGTGGAAACTGTAAATGAAAGTATTCAAGGCATGAATGATGGGCAGATAATAATCCATACAGTCCATGGTAACAAACCAATCAGATATTCTATAGACGGAGGGCTTTCATTTTCAGCCGACAGCATTTTCAGCAACCTTGAACCTGATAGTTACTCTATCTCAGTAGTAGATGAAGCTTCTCATATTGACAAATGGACTGATCCTGTTATGATAAATCAGGGAGTTGCTGAAACAGAAAAAGGAAGATCACAAGCTCCATCGCGAAACCACGTTGAAAACTTGCTCAACAGACTGTTTTCAGATCCCGATAATAATATTCTGCGGGACTCATTACAAAGTTTTTTTGCGAATCAGACAATGAATGTAGATTGCGAATTGATAGGAATTCCTCCAAACACTCCGTATCAGCTTTTTCAGTTTCTCCAGAGGCGTTACGAAGGACAGCCAGGATCAAAAAGGATTCAGGTACTTGATATAGGTTACGATAATATGAACCGCATAAACAAATTAAAAATTATGGAAACCAGAGTATTGTTAACTAATTGATTGAAGAAGAATGAAACAAAAATTACATACTCTTGTCTGCATAACCGTACTGGTTTCAATATTGATACTTACAGGTTGCGCATCCGCCAGTAAAAGTGGAAATATCAGTGAAAAGATAAATGACAGTGAATTTGTTGTATATCAGGACAATGTAATAATTGATCCTGAATCAGAATATATCTGGGAGTTTTTTGAAGATAATCCAACAACATATTATCGTTTTAAGCTGAATAATACAGACAAATTAACCAGGCTGCCATCGCTGGACCAGATAATTAAACTGCTTGATAAGATTAGTTATCAGCTTCAAAGAAAAAAGGACCATGGTAATTTAGCTGAAAGCCGGTGGTTTGAAAATGATTGTGATTTTCTGACTTCTTCCTCTGTCACTACACCTGAGGGAGAAATTCTGTATGAGGTAGTGCATTGGAATTCAAATACCAGATCGTTACATAAAAGTACTGTAACAGGAGGAGATCTGGTTGTAATATTTTTACTAAAGGAAAACTTGTAAATATGATCCACAAATTTATTGTATGTGTACTAGTTGTTCTTTTCAACATGGATGCAATTTTGCCTCAGACAAATTATGAAAAGAATAATAAGTCTTATCATCTGGTATATATTGATGTTAGCCGTAGCAAAGAAAGAAAAGACCTGACAGATAGATTAATAAAATTAATAGATGAAATCAGGACTGGTAAGGATGATTTTTTGATTTATCTAAGCAATGGTTATAAACCAGAAATATTGCATTCTCATGACATACAAAATATTCATGTTCAAAATTTAGCATCATCATTGCAGACTTTAAATACCAGTTCTCCGGTAATCATGTTTGATAAAGATACAATATTAAGTATCTGGGATAAAAATGATATCATAAGCATCAAAAACAACGGCAATCTGGAATTAAAGTATAAATCAGTTTATCTTCATTTTTTTATATCATCAGAACTATTTAGAATACAAGAGATTGAGCTTATTGACAGGTTTCTTCTCATTAAGAACCTTACAAAAAAACATATAGACCCGACAAAAATAAATATTGACTTATTATTTGGTAGAAACGATTCTGAAGCATTTATTGAACGTAAGAATCAATTGGCTAAAAACAACTGGACGGGATATAATTATTCATTTACACCATACTAAGGATAAAAAAATGACAATTAATCGCTTACATGGTATATTAATATCATTATTAATACTGAGTCAACAAACTGTTTATTCCCAGTCGTTAAATTCGATAAAAGCTGTTGGTAAACCTGATATTTTCTTCATACCGGTTTATCAAGCCGATATCAACTCCTCTTATAAAACCCTTAACAGATATTGGATTGTATATTCAGACAGAGACAACAACCATACTTATACAACACCCGGAGGGACCACTGTCAAAAACACTTTAACTTTTATGGAGAAGTTCCGGGTTGCTGAATGTGTTGACTCATATGTCCATATCTATAAAGAATTTGAACCGACAGTATGGCCAAAGATCAGTATTAATTCGGAAGATTATGGTTGGATTGACAAAGACAGACTTCTGCTTTGGGAACACTGCCTCAGGAATGCGTCAAGCCTTATTGACAAGAAAGCAATGATATTAAGCACTTTCGAAGGTACAACAAATGCTCAATTAAAAGAAGAAGCAATTACATATAAAAAGAACCCTGAATTGACTATTGATTCTGATAAAAAATCAAGATTATTTGAAATTTTATTTGTTTTCAAAGCTACTGAAGATGCTGTTTTACTGGGAGAGAATATGGAGCTTCAGGGTAATGAAATTGATGTATTGTCTAATATGAGAGGTTGGGTACCTATTGAAAATGTGACATTTTGGGATCATAGAATCACACTTGAACCAAATTGGGAAAAGGCTGCTGCAGATGAAAGGAAGAATAAAAATATAAGGCCTGCAATTTTTATTGATGAGAAAGCAGCCATGGATTATCAGTCGGGTATTAAAGTTGATCCAAAGTTTATAGTTTGGGAGAATGATCCGGGAGCCAAAAGAAATATTGGCCAATGGAGGAGATTTCCCATCCTTGAAACAAGGAATGCAGGAATTCATCGGACAGGTGTGATGGGGAAGATACGTTCAGAATCAACTATTATGGATCCGGAGAGAATGGCGGAAATACGTCAAGCAATTGAAGCTCTCGAAGTGAAGACAAGAAAAATAAATGTTGTCTTTGTGGTGGATGGTACGCAAAGTATGGGGAAATTCTATAAATCTATTACAAGCGGTATTCAGACCAGCGTAAATAATCTGCAACTTGAAGATACCCAAAATCGTTTCTCATTTGGTGCTGTTATATATCGCGATTTTCTTGAAGGTGAGAATAAGATTGAACTACATCAGTTGACAGAGAATTACAGGGAAATTATTGAATTTTTCAATCGCGCAAGAACAGATTACAACCGTGATAACGATTTACAAGAAGCAGTTTTCTATGGTTTGAAAACTGCATTAACTCAGCTTGGAATAAGAAGGGGGGAAAGTAATTTCATTGTATTGATTGGTGATTGTGGCAGCCATTACAGAAATGATGAAACTCAGGTTCCGATCAATGAAGTTATCGATCTTCTGGCAGAAACAGAATCTAGTTTGATATCTTATCAGGTTAACAATGGATTCTATCCAACATATCAGGATTTTATAGATCAATCGAGAAGATTAATAATAGGTAGTGCATTAAAAATCAGAAATATCAGAAAAGACAATAAGATAAAATGGATAAATGAAAATTCTGCTCTCGAAGACCCCATATTTTTATCAACTGCTCCTAATAGATTTACTTTAAACCCGCAGGAAATAGTAGGCAGTTACCTGTTCCCAGGAATTGGGCAGGCATTGTCATACGAAATCCTTGAGAAAGAAATAATTATTAAAATCAATGAGTTTGACACACGCGTCAGTCAAATGCTGGCAAAAGCTTATGAGGTGATAAGAGGAGCAGGTACTCCGGATATTGATGAGGGAGAAACCGATGAATACCATCCTGCTGTAATTAATTTCCTGTCTAAATTACAGGGCCTAAGCAATGAAGAGATCGAAATGATGAAAAATAAAAATTACCAGTTCTCAATGAAAGGGTATACAGCAAAAAATGTAAAAAATCTTAACTATCCCATTTTTAAAGAATCTTTGTTTTTATCCAGGGAAGATCTTCTTGAAACTATAATGAGATTGAATTCACTTTGCGGAATAGGTGGAAACAGTATGTCTGACAGAAGATTAAAAATGCAAAATATATGGATTGATATTCTAGAATCAATAATCGGGTCTGAAAAACGCGAAGAAATTATGAATATGACAGTTGATGACCTCCATAATGTTGTTTTTGGATTGCCATCCCAAAGTCAGTTAACCGCACAAGTTCGTTTGCGCGATATCGTTGAAGCAACTGTTATAGATGACACTGAATTTGAAATGTATGCAGACTATATATGTAACAAGCTGGCGGGCCTGAGATCAATAATTAACGACCAGAATTATAATGAATCGTTTGTCTCGAATAATATTACTTATTACTGGATACCACTGGAATTATTCCCATAATTAGATTTTTATGCCCATTTCTGACGAACACTGTGATAAGCTTTTTGAAATTGACGAACTGAAATGTCAATATTCAGCGAACAGAACTGTACTATATGTGAGGGACCTTATTATTGAAAGAGGAAGAATTACAGTTATTCTTGGACTGTCGGGCATTGGGAAAAGTACTATTCTTGAAACACTTGGGTTGATGAATAAAACGCTTCCCAGAGAATCGAAGGTGAACTTTTACCCTTATGTCGGATCCAAGCCTATAGATTATGCCTGGCTTTGGTATGAAGCACATGAAAAGATCCGTTCCGGTATCAGGAAAGAA
>JARKSP010000053.1 GCA_029974225.1 Erysipelotrichaceae bacterium | reverse complement strand
TTAAACATGAATCAGGATGGTACCGCGTTAACTCGTTCCTGTGCTGGTGACGAGTTTTTATTTATATTGGAGGAAAAAAAGATGAAACAATTAACAGGCGATCAGATAAGAAAAATGTTTCTGGATTATTTTGCCGAACATGGTCATATGGTAGAACCGGGTGCTTCTTTGGTTCCGCATAATGATCCTACTTTACTGTGGATCAATTCAGGCGTGGCAGCTTTAAAGAAGTATTTTGACGGTACTGAAAAACCAAAGAATAAGAGAATTACCAACGCCCAGAAATCAATCAGAACCAATGACATTGAAAATGTCGGTAAAACTGCCAGACATCATACCTTTTTTGAAATGCTGGGGAATTTTTCCATCGGTGATTATTTTAAAAAAGAAGCTATCTTCTATGCCTGGGATTTTTTAACCAATAAGAAATGGATTGGCTTTGATAAAGATAAAATATATGTCTCTATCTATATTGACGATGATGAAGCCTATGATATCTGGGTCAATGATATTGGTTTTGATTCAAATCGCATCTTGAAATCAGCAGATAACTATTGGCAGATTGGGGTAGGGCCATGTGGACCAAACAGTGAAATATTCTATGACCGAGGATCGGATTATGACCCTGAAGGACTGGGCGAAAAATTATTTTTCGATGAACTGGAAAATGACAGATACATAGAAGTATGGAATGTCGTCTTTTCTCAGTACAATGCCGAGGAAGGGATTGATAGAAAAGACTATAAAGAACTGCCGCAGAAGAATATTGATACTGGAATGGGTCTGGAAAGACTGGTATCAATTGTTCAGGGTGGTGAAACAAACTTTGATACCGATTTATTTTTGCCGATTATCAGAGCTACTGAAAAAATGACCCCATTAAAATATGAAGGCGATAATAAGATGGCTTACCGGGTAATAGCTGACCATATCAGAACCGTAACCTTTGCTTTAGCTGATGGGGCGACTTTTTCCAATGAAGGCAGAGGCTATATCTTAAGACGTGTTTTAAGAAGAGCAATCCGCTATGGCAAACACTTAAACATCAAAGGGGCTTATATGTATAAGCTTGTTCCGGTGGTAGCGGAAAATATGAAAGAGTTTTATCCATATTTAATGGAAAAGATTGATTATGTTCAAATATTAGTTAAGGCTGAGGAAGAAAGGTTTGATGTAACCTTAAATGAAGGCGAAAAAATCTTGCAGTCTTATCTGGAAAACAATACTTCTAAAGTTCTAGATGGTGAAGTGGTTTTCAAATTATATGACACCTATGGTTTCCCGCTGGAGCTGACTAAAGAAATTGCTCAGGAAAAAGGTCTGACAATTGATCAGCAGGGTTTTGACAAGCAGATGGCACTGCAGAGAGAAAGAGCGAGAAGTGCCAGAAGTGATGATCAGTCAATGTCTAAACAGTCAGTTGATCTGATGAACTTTACCGCGGCAAGCCAGTTTGTCGGCTACAGTCAAAGTGAAAATACCTCAAAGGTCATTGGTTTATTTAAAAATGGTGAAAAGGTTGATGAACTGACCGACAGTGGTGAAGTTATCTTTGAAGAAACCTGTTTCTATGCAGAAAGCGGGGGACAGGTTTATGATCTGGGTATCATCTTCAATGAAAACACAGAGATGGAGGTTGTCAAGGTAAGCAAAGCTCCTTTAAAGCAGCATCTGCATACCGTTAAAATCAAAAAGGGAGCTGTCAGGGTTGGCGATAAATTTACCTTAAGTATTAATCGGGAAGACAGAAATCTGATCAGAGCCAACCACTCAAGTCTGCATCTGCTACATGCTGCTTTACACCAGGTGGTTGGAGCTCACGTCAACCAGGCCGGTTCCTATGTCTGTAAGGATTATGGACGTTTTGACTTTACGCATTATGAAAAACTGACCGATGCTCAGATCAGGGAGATAGAAAGACTGGTCAATGAAAAGATTTCAAAAAAGCTGGCGGTAGTTACCGAATTAATGTCTCTGGAAGCTGCCAGAAAATCGGGAGCAGTAGCTCTATTTGATGAGAAATATGATGATGAAGTACGAGTTGTATCAATGGGCGATTTTTCTAAGGAACTGTGTGGTGGAACTCATGTTGCCAACACCAGTGAAGTAGGCATCTTCAAGATTATCTCGGAAGAATCAATTGGTTCAGGTATCAGACGAATCACTTCTAAAACCAACTTCAAGGCTTATGAAGAATATCTGTCTTTGCAGCAGCTTCTAGAATCACTGGCAGCGGATTTAAGAGTCAACAGCATCAGTAAAGTAAGTGAGAAACTGCAGCAGCTATTAAAGGAAAACATTGATCTGAATAAGACAATCAATGAGCTGAAAGATAAACTCAGTGCCTTAGCCAGTGAAGACCTGGTTAAGGAAGCAGTGGAAGCTGATGGACTTAAGGTTATCATCACCAGAGCTGATGTTGATAACAATGAATTAAAGACTCTGGCTCAGACGCTGGTGGAAAAACTTAAAGATGGTGTGGCTTTTGTCTATACTGCTGGTGATGGCAAGGTGCTGTTTGCCGCTGGCTGCAGTCAAAGTGCAATTGCTAAAGGCATCAAGGCTTCTGACCTGGTGAAGACAGCAGCTGTTATCTGTGGCGGTAATGGAGGTGGCAGACCTGATCTGGCAAGTGCTGGCGGAAAAGATATCAGCAGGCTACCGGAAGCATTAAATAAAATTAAAGAAATATGTAAGGTAAATTAGTCTTTAATTTTAAGGTAGTATTTAGTAAAATAGATTAAGGAGGTTTCATTTATGGTTAAGATAAATACAGCAACAAGAGTGTTTGATTCAGATGAGCTGAAACAGGCTAATATTAAACACATAATTAAAACTGTTGATGCCGCCCTGAAACAACGTGGATACAATTCAGTAACCCAGCTTGTCGGCTATCTGACAACCAATGATCCGGCATATATTTCAAGTTATCAGAATGCCAGAACTTTAATCCAGACAGTAGACCGTGATGAAATTTTAAAAGAGATGGTTAGGAGCTATCTGGAAAAAGATGAATAAGATTATGGGTCTGGATTTAGGCAGTAAAACCTGTGGTGTCGCTTTGAGTGATGCTTTAGGTATGCTGGCTTCAGCAGTTGAAACTATCAGATTTGAAGAAGACAATTATCAGCAGTGTTTAGAAAAAGTCTGTGCCTTTATAGATGCCAATAAAGTGGAAAAAATTGTTTTAGGCTTGCCGAAACATATGAATGGTGAAGAAGGCATCAGAGCCCAGATATCGCGAAACTTTAAAGCGATGCTGGAGGAAGCGCGAAAGGTAAATGTTATTTTATGGGATGAACGTCTGTCAACTGTCAGCGCTCATAAGACTATGATTTCAGCTAATATGAAACGCAATAAAAGAAAAAAGATGATTGATACAATGGCAGCGGTAGTGATTTTACAGGGCTATCTGGATGCCAGGTATTAGAAGGAGTTTTTTTATGGATGATAAATTATTTGTCACTACTTCTGATGGAGAAGAAAAAGAGATGACAATTCTGTTCACTTTTGAAAGTGAGCAGTATGGAAAATCCTATGTTCTGTTCTATGACGAAGAAGATGAAACCGGTGAAACATTTGCGATGAGTTATGATGACAAAGGCAACTTAGTCGGAATTGATGATGAAGAGGAATGGGAAATGATAAACGAAGTATTTGAGGTGTTCCAGGATGGCCAGCAACAAGAAGAACAGGAATAAAATTACGTTTATAATAGTGCTGGTCATTCTTATTACTTTCACTGGAGGCTTTGCACTTTTATATCGAACCTATTTAAACGGTCTGAAGCCAGTTTCTGATGTAACTGATACAGTAGCTTTTATCGTTGATGAAGGTTCAACGATGGATGAAATAATCAGTAAGCTCTATGAGGAAGGTTTTATCAAAGATACCAGAATTGCTAAAATCTATGTCAAGCTGAACAAGGTTAATGACTATTATGCTGGTAATTTTCTTTTAAGCAAAAGCATGTCAGTAGAAGAAATATTTGACACACTGTCCGATGTGACCAAGGCTTATCGTGACGAGGTCCTGGTAACTATTCCGGATGGATCCTGGGCTAAACACGCAGCAGCCTATATTGCTGAAAAGACCAATTTAACAGCGGAAGAAATTCTGAAAAAGTGGAATGATGTCGAATATATTTATCAGCTGATTGCTAAATACGAGTTTCTTACTGAAGAGGTTTTTAATTCGGAACATTGTTTTCTGGAAGGATATATTTATCCGGAAACATACAGTTTCTACACCAGCACAACAGTGGAGCAGGTTACAGAAAAGATTTTAGACCATCAGAATGTAATATATCAGAAATACAAAGACCAGATTAAAGAATCTGGCTATACTGTTCATGAAATATATACCTTAGCCAGTGTTATTCTTTTTGAAGTAAGTAATGAAGAGGATATGTATCTGGTTTCAAGTGTCTTCCATAATAGGCTGAAAGACGGCTGGAAACTGCAGTCATCAGTTACTGTCTGCTATGCTTTGTATACCTATGATTCCTGGGAAGACTGCGAAAGCGATGTGACGATTCAGTCAGATTACAACACTTATCTTATTGATGGCTTACCGGTTGGACCGGTCAGTAACACTAATGAAATGGCTTTAAAGGCGACTTTGAATCCAGCTGAAAGCAGTTATTATTTCTTTGTTAACGATATCAGTACCGGCAGAGCTCATTTTGCAGAAACCTATGAAGAGCACGAGAAAAATGTGAAGAAATATTTATATTAAGGGAGAAGGATAATATGGCAAGACCGACAATTATTGGAATAGCTGGTGGTAGTGCAAGTGGGAAAACTTCAATCTCACAATTACTAAAGGATACTTATGATGATTATAAGTCAGTCATTATTTTAAGACAGGATGACTATTATAAAGATCAGACTCACTTGCCATTTGCGGAAAGACTGAAAACGAATTATGACCATCCTTTCGCCTTTGACAATGACCTGCTGATTGAGCAGCTTGAGATGCTGATCAGAGGGGAAACAATTGAAAAGCCTACCTATGATTTTGTCAATCATACCAGAAGTTCAGTTATTGAAGTAGTAAATCCGGCTGAGGTTATTGTGCTGGAAGGATTATTTGTGTTACATGATGAAAACATCAGGGAAAAACTGGATATGAAAATATTTGTTGATACTGATGCCGATGTCCGTTTTATCCGCAGATTAAAACGTGATGTTAAGGAAAGAGGCAGAACTTTGGAGAATGTCTGTGATATGTATTTGAATACTGTCAGAGTAATGCATAATGCCTTTGTTGAGCCTAGCAAAAGATATGCTGACCTGATAATTCCCGAAGGTTCTCACAACAGAGTGGCGATGGACCTGCTTAAGACCAAAATTTATAGTATAATAGCTAATAACATGAACGTTGATTGATTTAAAAATTAGTTATGGTATAATACCTAAAGACAAAATGGAGTGATGAAAATGGACGAGAATAAAGTTATTGCCCTGACAATCGAAGGTTTAAACAGATTAGAAAAAGAACAGATCAGACTTTTACATATAGACCGTGTTCAGGTGGTAGAAGAATTAAAAGCAGCCAGATCACAGGGTGACTTGGCTGAAAATGCTGATTATGATGCGGCTAGAGACCGTCAGGCCAGAGTTGAGGCGACAATAAAAGAGAATGATTATGTCTTAACAAACTTTGAACTGATTGATCTGGATGAACCGACCAGCCGAAACAAATTACAGGAAGAGCTGGAAACTTTAAGAGAAGATAAGTCTGCAGTCAATGATGAAATCATGGCAGCGAAGAAAAATGGTGTCGGTGATGACAATAAAGAATTATTTGAAATCTGTGACAAACTGGCAGAAATAGAAACCAGGATCAGAATTATTGAATATGCTCTTAAAAACGAAACTACGAAAAAATCTACTAAGAAGACTGTAAAGTTAGGTTCAAAGGTCGTTATCCTTACTTTGGATGAAGAAGAAGAGGAAGAGTATACCATTGTCGGAACGGTTGAAGCTGACCCGATAAATGGCAAGATATCTAATGAAACACCATTGGCTCTGGCTTTATTAGACCATAAGGTTGGAGATACAGTGACAGTTTTCGTTGCCCATCCTTATAAAGTTCAGATTAAAAAGATTGACTAGGGAAAGAAGATTAAAGAAACAAGTATAAAGTATGAAAATACTGTCAAACCTGTTTCTTTTTTTATTGATTGGACTGCTTATCTTTTCAAATAATCAGGATTTGGAAATTTTAAATATGGTCAATCAGACAATTGAAGTCAATGTAAAGGGGACTGCTGTAAAAGATGAAGTTTATAGGCTGAAAAAAGGCAGCACTGTTGAAGATCTGATTGAGTTGATTGATATTGCTTCTGATGCAGATTTGTCCTGCTTGAATCTTACGACCGTATTAAAGAACCGGGATGTCATCGTACTTGATAAAAAGAAGGAGATAGAAAAGATATCCATCAACACTGCTGATATCAAGCAGCTGATGCAGATACCCTATGTTGGTGAAAAAACAGCTTTACTGATAATTGAATATCGTAATAGGCATGGCTGTTTTAAAACAATCGAAGAAATTATGGAGATTAAAGGAATCGGCCCTAAAAAGTTTGAAAAGATGAAGGACTATATCAGACTATGATTCTAATCTCGGCTTTTGCAGTTATACTGATCGGTTTATTTGACAGTTATCAAACCAGGATAATCGCTTCAATATTTATCATGGGTCTGTTGCCGCTTTTCTGTGATAGAAAATATCGTTTTATCAGCAGTCTTATCATCTTATCTTTTGTTTTAGTTTCTTATCCTTTAGAAAGAAATTATTTTGACAGCGGTAGAGTAATAGAAATCAGAGACCGTTATTATCTGCTCAGCGCTGGTTTTGATAAGGTTGTTTTATATACTGCTGATGAACTATCACTGGATGATAAAGTAGTCATCAAGCAGGAAGTCAAGGCAATCAATTATTATGATAATTTTAATTTATCAACCTACCTGGATTACTGCCGGGCCAATAGAATCATAGGTTCTGTTTCTAAAGACAGGATTGAAAGTGTAGAAAGCAGTTTTTCTTTTAGAAGAATCATTTATGAAAAGTGCTTAAACGGTTCCGGCAGCTGGGTTTTGCAGCTGCTGTTTAAAAACTCAATGGAAATAGAGAGTGACAGGAAGTTTTTTATTACTCAGTCATCCCTGCATATTTCTTTTTTTGTCTCTTTTTTAAAAAACATACTGGCTCTGTTTTTTTATGAAAAAAAAGCCGACAGAATAGTTCTGATACTGATTTTTTTTCTGGGCCTGTTTTTTAACTTTCCCTACGGCTATGTAAGGATTCTGACAGGCCTGTTTCTTTTATGCTTTATCGCTGACAGAAGGAAGAGATTGGCTTATGAACTGTTGATAATGGCTTTTTATAAACCTTATTTTATTAAATCCATCCCCTTTTTAATTCCGATGGGTATTAGGATAATCAACTGCTTTTTAAAAGAAAAAAAGTCGGTTTTTATCACTCTTTATGTCATGATTGTTCAGCTGTCTTTTTATGGGCAGATTGATCTGCTGTCCATAATCAGTTTTTCTTTTTTCAAAAAGATTTTCGGTCTGGTTTATCTCGCGGCTCTGCTGGTCTGTTTTCTTCCTGTCAGTCTGAATCTGGATAGTGCTCTAATAAATTTTTTCGCCATCATTGACTCTATGCCCCAGATAAGTCTGACTGGAACTTTCAATGCTGTTCTGTTAACGATTATTTTAGCTCTGGCCTTTAGATATCTGGAAACATTAAAGAATAAATACCTGGCAGGGTTATTTCTGGTTTTGCTGGTCAATAACAACCTGCAGCTGTTTTCTCCAGTCTATACGGTGACATTTCTGGATGTCGGACAGGGAGACTGCAGTCTGATAGGTGTTCCCTTTTCCTCTAAGGGTTTACTGATTGATGCAGCTGGTAACATTTATAAGGATATCGGTAAAGATATCATTATTCCTTATTTAAATGCCCAGAGTATTAAAAGCATCGATGTGATAATCTCTCACGATGATTATGATCACTCTGGTGCTTTGGAATCATTGGTAAATAATTTCAAGGTTGACAATATTTTTACTGAAAAAGAAGAGGTGTTTTTAAGGGCTGGTTTAAATGTCTATACCTTACTGCATGACGAATATTATGAGGATATAAATGATAATTCACTCATTTCCTATTTTAAAATAAACCAGTTCTTTTTCCTTTATTTGGGCGATATCTCCAAAAACATTGAACGACAGCTGGTTGATAAATATGATAATCTGCAGATTGATGTGCTAAAATTATCCCATCATGGCTCTGATACAGCTACCAGTGACGAGCTGTTAGCGGCCTGTCAGATACCGATTGCGATTATATCAGCGGGAAGAAACAACTTCTATAATC
>JARKSP010000080.1 GCA_029974225.1 Erysipelotrichaceae bacterium | reverse complement strand
AGCTTAATCCAGTTTTATTTAAATCTGACTGACCAAAGCATGGTCCAGAAAGAAGATGCAATGGACAGTCGATTGTTTGCCAAAAGTCTTTTAGAAAAAATACATGCAGTGTCCCCACACTATTTATCATGGAACTTTTTCAACCTCACAGGTAAAAACATTTTGGCTCCTGTTCAAAGGATATCATAAAAGCACCAAATTGTCATAAAAATCTCAGCAACAGAGCTTACCCAGTTCCAAGAAGTGTGTTTATGTATTACCCTATTTTTGATACAAATACGTAGTAAAGAAAGGAGTAATACAACAATTATGGACGAGAAAACAAGACAGGCAATAGCGCTAAAAAGGTTTTCTATCATAAGCCCGGTGCTTAGCGGCAATGTGAAAAACAACAGGGAATACTTTCAGGAGCTATCAAAGAATCCTGTTGATATGCCATATCTTGGTACAAAACTTTATCATTACAAAACCTTTGAAAGCTGGCTTTATGATTACTACAGATATGGACTTGACGGGTTGACACCTGGGTTTAGAAACGACAGGGGAAAAAGCAGGAAGATATCAATAGAACTGGGAGACAAAATTAAAGAGTATCGTACAAACAATCCTAAAATGCCAGTTACGATATTATATGACAGGCTAATATCAGAGAGGATCATCAATCCTTTAGAATTGTCAAGATCCAGTGTATACCGATATGTAGCAGATATGGTTCTTCCATCTGGTGGAGAAGGGTCCGGAGAAAGCCTTAGATTTTCTTATCAGTATCCGGGAGAAATGTGGCAAGGGGATGTGATGTATGGGCCTTATATACAGGCGGGTAAAAAGAAGCAGCAGACATATCTTCACGCATTTATCGATGATGCCACAAGAATGATTATGTATTCAAAATTCTTTTATGAGCAGAACTTTGAAACATTACGCATCTGCCTTAAGGAAGCTATGTTAAAAAACGGAATACCACATCTTATCTATACAGATAACGGGAAAATATATCGCAGTCAGCAGCTGGAATATATATGTGCCTCGATGGGCTGTACGCTTCTACATTCGCAACCCTATGTTCCAAAGGGTCGTGGAAAAATTGAACGATATTTTAATACAGTCCGTATGAGGTTTCTCAGCAATCTGACCCCTAAAGACCTTAATAGTCTTGAGTCACTAAATGAAGCGTATGAGAAATGGCTCGACAGTGACTATCAGAAAAAAGAACACTCAGCTTTAAACGGTAAGACACCCCATCAGAGCTTTATTGATAACATTGACAGAGTAAAGCTGGTAACTGATAGAAATCAGTTTAATGAGAACTTCCTGTTGAGAATTAGCCGAAAGGTCTGTCATGATGCAACTATACAGGTGGAGAATATTTTGTTTGAAACAGATCCATGCCTTGCTGGAAAACGTCTTGAGGTTCGTTATGAGCCTGAGTGGCTTTCGGATCAAACAAAGAATCTGCAGCTGTATGAGGACGGGAAACGCATTGGGGAAGCAAAACGAATACGGTTCTTTGATAATGCACATGTGCAGCGCCGGTTTCCTGGGAATCGGAAGAAAGCTGCTGAAGAAACAAAAGCTGTATTGAGTTCACCAGAGAGTAATTTTGTTACCCTTAAAAATACAATTTCATTTAAAGATTTAGTTCAAGGAGGAAGCGAAAATGTTTAAGCAGTTCTATGGACTTACTTTCAATCCATTTGACAAAGAAATTGAAATAGATAAGCTGTTTAAGAGCAGTGATTTAAACGAGCTGGAACAACGGCTAAGATATATGCTGGACAATAGAGGAATTGGTCTTATTGTTGGTGAGCCGGGTACCGGAAAATCCACCTGTTTAAGGAGGTTTGCCGAAAATGCCAACAAATCACTTTACAGGGTATGTTATCTTCCACTTACAACTTTGACCGTAAAGGATTTTTATCAGGGTCTTTGCACTATGCTAGGAACTACAAAGAGATACAGGAAAGTAGATATGTTTTTTGAGATACAATCGGCCATAAATTCACTTTATTACGAACAAAGAATTACACCGGTATTTATTGTGGATGAAATACATATGGCTTCTACTGCAATACTTGATGATTTAAGAATACTGTTTAATTTTAAGATGGATTCTGCCAATCCCTTTGTTTTAATACTTTCGGGACAACCTCAAATACGAAACAAGCTGATGTTAACAAGCAGCTATCCATTAAAGCAACGAATTATTATGAGATATTCAATGCAAGGACTTACTCAAGAAGAATGCAGAGATTATTTAAGCAGCAGGATGAAGCTTGCAGGGTGCTCCAGAGAAGTATTTACCCCTGAAGCAACTCTAGCCATTTACAATATATCTGGAGGAGCTCCAAGGGTAATCAATAATATTGCCACCGCAGCACTCATGTATTCAGCCGCGAAAAGAGCCGATTCCGTGGAC
>JARKSP010000017.1 GCA_029974225.1 Erysipelotrichaceae bacterium | reverse complement strand
ACAGACCTTCGGCATGTTCAGCGGGGAAAAAATGTCGGTAAAACTGAAGTTTGACAAGAGGCTGTTTTCGGAAATTGACAGTCAGTTTGGCGAAGAGATGATTCTGACGGAAAAAGATGGAGAAAACTTTTACTGTGAAGCCAATATCAATGTTTCGCCAACCTTCTTCAGCTGGGTTTTTGGCTACAACGGACAGATAAAAATCCTGGGACCGGACAAGGTAAAGCAGCAGTACCTGGAAATGTGTCACCGCGCCATTGAAGAGAACCGCTAGACTCATCAGCTGCCGGAAAAACACCTGATAATCAATTGTTTTTCCATCATGGGGGGGAGAATAGTGTGTTATAAACAGATCAACAATAATGTTCTGTTGAAGTTCTTACGAATCATTATTATGTATTTATTAATTAAAGTAGGGAAGAATATGCCTATTGACGTTAATGAACAGATTGCTATTATGCTGCCTGCAGATTCAGGAATGGTCTACAGGAATATTCTAAATTTATTGCTCCTAAAGACAAGATGGGTGAACCGCTAGGCACTGAAGCTGTTTTCCTTGAAATGTATGCAGGTGGAATATATCTATATGAGCTTAACCCTTTAATTCTATTGAATTACATTATTCCGTTTTATTACAGGGGCTATTTCTCCTATTATCGACAGTATGCTGAAAAGTCGGCAGAAATCCGCTGGGGCGACTTTTATGTTTCAGAAGATTAATCTGATTTTCTGATTTAGATTCAGCCGACGTTTAAAGACCTGATATTTAGAAACGATTCGTTTTTTGAAAGGAAAAGCATCTGTCAAAAGAGTGATTTTAAGTGTGAAAAATCACTTTTTATTTTTATATTTCATCATAGCTTTAGGCAACAGACACTCATATGATAAGCTATTTAATTTTTGATAAAAATTCTATTACACATTTAAGCTAACTGTTATTGAAAATAAGCGGTTGAATAATTTAGGAGTATGGTTTATAATGTTAGCAGTCGAACTATTAGAGTGCTAAAAAGAAGGAGTGATTAAGATGGCAAAAAAGCAATTTAAAACAGAATCAAAAAAACTGCTGGATCTGATGATAAATTCAATCTATACCCATAAGGAGATATTCTTAAGAGAGTTAATTTCCAATGCCTCAGATGCCTTGGATAAAAGACATTACCTTTCTTTAACTGATAATTCATTAGCGAGCGATACTCCGCTGTCGATTTCCATTTCCGTCGATAAGGAAAAACGTATATTAACCATCGAAGATAATGGTATTGGAATGGACAGGGAGGACCTGGAGGATAATTTGGGAACCATTGCTCATTCTGGCTCAATGGATTTTAAAAGTGCCTTAGAAAGCAATGAGGAAGTAGATATCATCGGTCAGTTTGGTGTTGGTTTCTATTCGGCTTTTATGGTAGCTCAGAAGATTGTTGTTGAAACCAGAAAAACAGATGAACAGGGCTATAGATGGGTTTCCAGCGGACAGGATGGCTATTCAATTGACAAGATGGAAAAGCCGGATGTCGGAACCAGAATCTCTTTATATCTGCGAGAAGACAATGAAGAAACCAGTTACTCAGATTATCTGGATAAGTATACGATTGAGTCTTTAGTCAAGAAGTATTCTGATTATATTCGCTATCCAATAACGATGATGGTGGAAAAATCAGTGGAAATTGAAGGAAAAGAAGGGGAATATGAAACCGTTGAAGAAGAAAAGACTTTGAATACGATGGTTCCTTTATGGCGCAGAAATAAAAGCGATATTACGGAAGAAGAGTATCATAACTTTTATAAGAGCCAGTTTAATGACTGGAATGACCCGCTGGAGACGATTCATTATTCTCTAGAAGGTAAAATCAACTATAAGGCCCTGCTGTATATTCCTGCCAAAGTTCCGTTTGATTTCTATTCCAAAGATTATCAGGCTGGTCTGCAGCTGTATTCTAAAGGGGTGTTCATCATGGCCGATGCCAAAGATATGATTCCGCCTTACTATAATTTCGTCAAGGGATTGATTGATACCGATGATGTAAGTCTGAATATTTCCCGAGAAATGCTGCAGCAGGATTCCCAGCTGCAGGCGCTAAACAAATCAGTCGCTAAAAGAATCAAGTCAACCCTGGTAAATATGCTGGTTAAGGAAAGAGAAAAATATGAAGGTTTCTTTAAAAACTTTGGCTATGCCTTAAAGTATGGGGTCTACAGTGATTTTGGAATGAATAAAACTGAACTGCAGGATCTGCTGCTGTTCTATTCTTCTAAAGAAGACAAATATGTTACCTTAAAGGAATATAAGGAAAGAATGCTGGAAAGTCAGAATGAGATTTACTATGCTACCGGAACTTCAATAGAACAGATTAAAAAGCTTCCACAGCTTGAACAGTTATCGGATAAAGGCTATGAAGTATTATACTTTGTCGATAATATTGATGAGTTTGTGATTATGATGATGCGAGACTATGATGGCAAACCATTCCAGAGTGCTCAAAAAGCCAGTACCGATATTGAAAGTGCTGAAGAAAAAACAGAAAAAGAAAAACTGGCCAGGGATAATAAAGACCTGTTTGCTGATTTATCCAAAGCTCTGGCTGATAAGGTTAAGGAAGTCAGAATTTCTTCCCGACTGAAGACTCATCCGGTCTGTCTGGTAGCTGACGACAGGGGTATTTCCATGGAAATGGAAAAGTATCTCTCTCAGCTTCCAACAGGAGAAGAAGTAAAAGCAACCAAGATTTTAGAAATCAATCCTGACCATGAAATCTTTAAGGTTCTCCAGCAGGTTTATAAAACCAGGAAAGAAAGCATTGATGATTATGCTGACCTTCTGTATCAGCAAGCCTTACTGATAGAAGGCTTCCCGGTAGATGATCCGGTCGACTTCTCTAATAAAATCTGTCAGCTGATGAAAGAGGCCAACAACTAAAGTCATAAAAGCAGAAGAAAAAAGCCTTCTGCTTTTTATATGCTATAATTGTTTACAGATGTGAAAAAATTATATTATTTTTTTTGGAGGCAATATGAAACCTTTATATCTTTATATTACCAGACATGGAGAAACAATTTATAACACAACCTATTCTGTACAGGGGTGGAATGACTCCTCTTTGACAGAGCTGGGTATTTTTCAGGGCAGATGTGTTGGCTATGGGCTGAGAAATATCCGATTTGATAAAGCCTACAGTGGTGATCTGGCCAGACAGTATAAAACAGCTCAGATAATTCTAGAAGAGAACTGCTGCGGTAAAAAAGTAGAACTTGTAATTGACCACAGATTAAGAGAAATGGGTTTTGGTGTTTTTGAAGGTGAGCCGGACATAAAGATGTTTGGTCCTTTGTTTGAAAAAATAAACGTTCCTTTTGGTGATTATAAAACTTTTGAAGAAACTCTTTCGACAACTGAAATAGCAAGAATGATTAGCGAGAATAACGAAACGGTTGAAAGATATGAGGACTTGTGTATCAGAGTAAAACAAATAATTGAAAGAATCGTAGCCGATAACAGTACTGGCGGAAACGTTCTGATAGCGACAAGCAGCTTTGCGATTGATGCTATAATCAATGTCTTATTTCCTGACTACGAAAAAAGAAAAGGCTTAGTAAGCAATTGCTGCATTTGTTTAGTCAGATATGAAAATGATAAGTTTTATCTGGACAGGTTTAATGATATCTCCTACCGTCTTAAAGGAGAAGGGCATTATAAAAAAGAACAGTGATGTTCTTTTATTTTTCGCTTAATTTTCTGATTTTTGCCGCTAAACTCTGAAAGAAGTAACTTCCGCCAATTAACAGGATATAGATTTCCAGTCTTCCCAGAATCATGGCAACCATTTCGATGATTAAGGTTAAGGCATTGGTTGACGGACCGGTAATCCCTATTGACACCCCAAAGCTGGAGAAAGCACTGGCAAATTCAAAGAAACCTTCCAGCAGAGAGCAATTGGCGGTTACTGTCAGTAAATTGGCCCCGACTATTAAGGTTATAAAATAAAAACCGATATAGCTGAAGGTCTCGCGAATTGTTTCATTTTCAATTACTTTCTTTCCTGAAGCAGTATTCCAGCTGATTGATAAAACTCTTCGGGAACTGGAAGATTTAATGACTAGGGAGTTATACATGGTCTTTAGAAGAATGACAACTCTGGACAGCTTTAAACCACCGGCAGTAGAACCGGTACAACCGCCTAAAAGCATGCATAAGATCATTATCTGCAGCACCAGCGGAGGCAGGGTTCTGATATCATGGTTATAGTTTCCGGTTGTTGAAAGAGAACTGACAACATTATAAAAACCGGTCAATAGGGAATCAGAAAAACCCAGATCAGTATAGAACCACATTGTCATGGCACCGATAGTGCCAAAAAGAGCAATAAGGATAAACATAAACCTGAGTTCCGTAATTTTACTGACTGTTTTAAACTTTCCTTGCACAATCATCAGCAAAACACCGGTATTGATAGAACCGATAATCATAAGTATCATTGAAAAGACATAAACAGCATTGGAATTGTAATGGCTTAGACCGATATCCTTGGTTGAATAACCGGCTGTAAATAAAGAGGTAACAGCATTGCACAGAGCATCAAACAAATCCAAACCTAAAAGATAAAAGCCTATTGTTCCTAAAATGATTAATAGATTATAAGTGAAAAAAATCAGTCTGGCTGTTTTCTGAATGTTTGGCAACAGCTTGTCCTTATGTCCCTCAGTGGTATATAGATTGACCGCGCTGTGATCTTTGATGACAATGATAAACATCAGAATGATACCGAAACCACCGCAGTACTGCATAAAAATCTGATGGGCTAAGTAGATTACCGGAGTCTGAGAAGGAATTAAAACTGTTAAACCGGTAGTTGTGAAACCGGAAACTGATTCAAAAAAAGCCTGAAACAGGTTTAGCTGTCCTCCCAGCCATAGAGGCAGAGCGCCAATAAAAAAACAGTAAAACCAGGAAAACAGAACCAGTTTTATCGATTTGCGCAGACTGGTGGAAAAAACAGATTTTTCTTCGATTTCTTTGAAATCGATAGATATTAACAGACCTAGCACTATTGAAATAATCCCAGGAAGGAAAAAACTGTAGAGATATTTAACCTGACTCTTATCGAAGAAAGCAACCAGCATTGGCACCATTGACAAAACGCCAATTAAAACCATTATTTTTCCGTAACGATTGGATAATTTCTTAGTCATAGTTTCTACCTGTAATCAGTTCGATTGCTTCAATTTCATCTTCAACTGCTGCCACCAACAGTAACATATCATCAGCCAGTATCCGGGTTGAGCCGCGAGGAATGATTGTCGACTGTCCTCTTAAGATACAGGCAATAATTGATTGAGCAGGAAGGGCAATGTCAAAAAGAGTTTTATTGGCAATTGGAGAGTCAACACTTACTTTCACTTCACTGATTCTGACTCTTCCTTCACCAATAGGAATCATCGTGGCCAGTTCATCCATAATAGCCTGCTGTTCGATAATGGTGGTGATGGCGCTGGTAGTACAGACGGCCGAATCGATACCCATCTGATGGAAAAAGGCGGTCTTTTTGGCATCACTGACCAGAGAGATGGTTTTTTTGACCTGAAAGATTTTTTTAGCCATCAGACAGATTACCAGATTATCAGAATCACTGTCAGTCATGGCGATCATAATGTCACATTTATTTATATCTGCATCTTCTAAGACATATCTTTTATCACCCTGACCTAGGACAACAGTCAGATTGTCAATCTGTGATAGTTCTTTACAGAAAGCCATATTATTGCTGATGATGGTAACAGGATGCTTTTTATTTATTAATGATTCAGCCAAGGATTTGACCTGAAGAGAATTTCCGACAATGAAAATATGCTGGTTCATACTATCTACCTCCATCAATCATAGCTTTAACAGCTCTACTTGTCAGTTCGCTAGGGCAAATTACCTGAATATCACTATCTTTATATAATTCCTGCTTGGAATTATCGTTGACTCTTAAAATCACATTCTTGACATTAAAAAGATTCTTCGCCATCATGGCAGCCATAATGTTAACATTTTCATTATCGGTAACTGCAGCAACGGTGCTGGCTTTTTCAATGCCGGATGCTTTTAGTAAATCGATATCGGTGCCATCACCAACTGTCGCAAGACCGCCAAAAGAGAAAGACAATCTTCTAAATGAATCCTTATCGTTATCAATGATGATGACATCACCGTTATCATCAGAAATGGAGTTGGCCAGTTCAGCGCCTAAACGTCCACAACCTATAATTATTGTTAATTTGTTTGTGTTTCTTTTCGCCATAAACATTTACCTCACCAAAAATATTATAAAACTAAAATTTCTTTTTAACAATACTGCCTAATTGTGATAGAATAATGTCTATAAGTTTGTTATTGAAGAGTTTTCGGGCAATAAAAGCTGTTTCCATACAAACTGAATCTAAAGAAAAGGAAAGTATTCTAGGGGAATTATTATGGAAAAAATTAATTTAGTGAACAGTTACAAAAATGCCAGAAGTACGCTGCTGGCGGTCATTATTTTCAGCGTTATCAACTGTCTGCTGCTGTTAGGAAGGGTGGGATACACTTTCTTATATTCAGCCATTACTCCAAAACTGGCGATCATTTTTGCCCAACATGTTTTTAGAGGTTTCACTTCACTGATAGTTATCGTGATGTTTGCTTTTGTGCCACTTGCTCTTTATCTGATATCTTATATTCTTTCAAATAAAGATTGGAAATGGCTGCGTGTTGCGACTATCTTATTTGCTGTTGACATTGTAGTCTTTGTGATCTTCTTTTTAAAATTTGGTTTTGACTCATCAATGATTATTGATATTATCTTTGAAGCGGTAATCATGTTCTCATTGGTCAGTGGAACCATCGCTGGCAAAAAACTGAACAATGATTTTGAAGTTGAAGAGATTATTATAGATAGTGCAGCTAATGAAGAGGAAACTGGTGAAGATGGCGAGGTTAAAAAAGTAAAAATCTACAGTTATGACAAACAGTATGCTAATAAAAACAAAGCCAATAAGAATGGCTTGGTATATTTAAGCGTTCTTGGTCTGATGGCAGCAATGGTTGTACTTATTGTGTTTCTAACTACGTTATTCAAAAACAATGTCCTAATGATTTTAATTGTCGTATATGGACTACTGGCTGTTTATATTGTCATGATAGTAAAATTATCACCTTATCTGAGTGCTAAGTCATTTCAATATTTTAAAAAGGATGGTGTAATTTATCGCAATTCAACAGCAAACGGCATTGTCCAGGCTCTTAATGACTTGAGAGTAGAATCTACTACTGAAGACAGCTTCATCTGTTCATATCAGAAAAAGGAAAACCAGAGAAAGAAACTGATTATTCCAAACAGTTATCCTGGTCTTGAAGAAATATTGAAATACTAAAGTAAGAAAATGAGATTTTGTGATAAAATCTCATTTTTAAATTTCTATCTGTTTTTTAACAGAACCTTGATATTTTTCCAGATCAGAAAAACAATAACGGCGTTACAGAAGCCTTTTATCAGATTAAATGGGGCAGTGGCAAACAGTACAAAGGTAAACAGATTTGTTATATTGCCATTCAGCCTGCTGCCCATTGCGACAATATCTTCGATGGGCATTTTAAAGACAGCGGCATAGGTTGGCAATATAATGTAGTAGTTGACCAGACAGCTGACAACTGTCAGACTGATAATTCCGACCGCCAGTCCTGTAAGCATTGATTTTTTATCCTCTTTGCGCTGGTAAATGGCTACTGCCGGAAGAACAAAGGAAACACCCATTATGAAGTTGGCCAGATCGCCAACAAATATTGTGCTGGTAGAGGATAGCAGGATTTTAAGAATATTCTTTAACAGCTGAATTAAGATAGTTGCTTTAGCATTCAAGATATATCCGGCTATGATTACCACGCTTTCTGAAAAATCTAACTGGTAGAAAGGTGGTAGAAAGGGCAGAGAAACTCTAAACAGCAATAAGATCATTGCCAGAGCCGATGCCAAAGAAACTGTTACTAGATACTTTGTTTTTTTATTCATCATCATTCCTTCTTTCATCCAGACTTTTACTGTCGCCAATGGAGTTGCACCATTTCAGCCTGTTAAGGCGCCTGGGGTATAACCAGCGGTACGGATTTTCACCTGTCCCTGAAGTAACAAGGTTATTATAGCATGTTCATATTTAAAGCCTCAACTTAATAAGTGATGATTTGCTGTAAAACATATTGAACAGGTAACTTTCCATCGTAGTTTTCATTGCGACCTGACTCTTAGGATAGCTGGGCGACTATTGAAGAGAAGACCAGAATATAGTATTATAAAGGTGAAGATAATGAGGGCGAAATAACTCTTCAAAAACACAATAATTAATCATACAGTAAGGGTTTTACAGGTTTTCTTAAGGTGCTGCATCTGTGCCGGCGAGTAAGCCAGAGTGAATTCCCATAATGGTAACCATAGCTGCTTGGAGTCCTTTTCAGTTTCAAAAGAACTCTGTTTAATAGCCGACAATCTGGGGTTGAAAGTTATTTGCAACCATGGAAACCGCCTCAAGCAGAACATTTACAAATAATATCAGAAGAGGGGCTACTTTTACCAGACGGAAGATAAGGCTGATGGTAAAAGCTTCTTTGCTGACTTTGTAGAGCTGCAGATAATAATTAAATATACTTTTAGAAAAACGGGTATTTCCTGTGCTCAGTTTTTCTGAAAACCAGAAAAGGAGTTGAAGCAATTGAGAACTGGGAAAAAAGTATTGGTGATTCTTCTCTGCTTTATGATGATGTTTTCCTTGTGCAGTATAACGTTTGCTCAAGAAAATGACGTTTCTCAGGAAAACCCAGAGTCGATGGATGTCTCAGCACAGGGCAATAATGCTGTGTCAGGAGAGCTACCACCACCTGATTCTGAAAATTCATCAGTAAATCCAGAAAATAATGAAGATAATGATACTGCTGAGCAGCGGTTTGCTCTGTTTATCGTATCTTCCAGTGAATATGGAACCGTTAAAGCAGATAAGATGGAAGGTCTGTTGGAAGGCGAATTAATCAGCCTGATAATAGAGCCGGTTGAGGGGTATGAATTGGAATTTCTGCTCATTTATAGCGCGGATAATGTTCCTGTTTTTATGGAAACATCCACGACATTCAAGATGCCGGCATCAGATGTAAAGGTTGAAGCCAGCTTCAGAGAGAAAGCTGATTCGGAAGAGAAGAATCTGGATAAGGCAAAAGCTGATGAGGCCGATAAGACAGTTGTCTCGAATGTCAACATCAAAGTAGCAGCTCCGGAAATTAATGAACCAGCCAGCCCTGAAAACATTGCTACGGAAACTGCGGGCATCAGTATAAAAGCCGGCTGGATTGTAAAAGAGGGCGACAGCTACCTTGATTTGCCGGCTGAAGAAAGATTTGAAAGCGGCAAACAGTATGGTATCAGAATAGAATGCCAGATTGAGTCAGGCTACTGTTTTGCTGAAAATGTTGAGGCAACAGTAAACCAGAACATAGCAAGGGTAGATTATCAGGAGAAAGACAGACTTGCGGTAATCTACTGGTTTGACCCCGTTTTAGCTGTCAGCACTCTGGCTGCTGCTCCGCGGTTAAGAGGGGCTCCTAATAATGGCGGCAGTATTATTATTCCATTTACCATAAGCTGGGACGGGAATGCTGATTCAGAAGCTACCAGACCTGCTTCTGTCACGGTAACGCTGTATAAGTATCTGGGTACTTTTGATTTAGCAACCGCCATATTCATTGAGACAAAAACAGTTACGGCTCTTGATGGCTGGATGGGCAGTTTTGATATTTCAAATGAAGCACTGTATAGCACAATGCCTTACAGTCCGGAAACAGCCTACAAGTTTAAAGTAATTCAAGATCCTGTTACCGGCTATATTGAAACAGAACATATTGATCCAAATGTGCTATTCAACCCTCCGGAAGTTGCCGGAGCCTGGCAGAGAGTAACCCCGTGTAATGAACTGGAGATCACAATCTCTGGAGTTGTCAAGTCAGTTGTAGTTTCAAAAAAGGGTAACAAAGCTGTTGTCTGGTCAATTGAAGCCTTCTCTGAAGCAGAAAAGGAAATTATCAGGAATTCGGCCTTGGCAGGTATTAATGGTATCGGAAACCCAACCTTTGAATTTATCGATGGCCTGGGAATATTCCCGGAATATGGAATAACGGTAACAGAAACAAAGATACAGTATTCTGATCCAAGTGACTGGTCGTTTTTCGCCTATGGCGGTTATAACCAGAGCACTACTGAAGAAAACGGTGCTTTTATAACCAACACCAGAAATACTTATGGAACTCTTACTGTTGAAAAGATTCTGGCTGGTAACGCTGCCAGCCCAACCAAGGAGTTTGCTTTTACTGTCAAGATTCAAGGTGTTATTCTGAATGGAACTTATGGCGGGATGGTTTTTAATGACAGTATTGCTGAATTTACCTTAAAAGGTGGTGAAAGTATAACGGCAGCAGGACTGCCAAACGGGGTAGAATATATCGTTGCGGAAGATGATTATGAAGCAGATGGCTATGCTACAGTGGCAGCTGGTGCTACAGGAACCATTATAGGTGACAGTCAGGCACTGGCAAGTTTCACCAACACCAGAAATGCCTACGGAAATCTGATTGTCTACAAGAGTCTCTACGGTAATGGCGCCGATGCAACAAAAGATTTTGCCTTTACTGTCACTCTTGGTGATATTTCCATCAATGGCACATTTGGCGATATGAACTTTGTCAATGGTGTAGCCAATTTCAGCCTGAAGGGTGGTGAAAGTGCTACAGCACTAAGACTGCCAAACGGACTAAGCTATAAGGTAGAAGAAGACGATTATACTTTAGATGGCTATGTGACTACCAAAACCAACGATACCGGTACGATTGTCGAAAACAGTTCAATTACCGCAACCTTCACCAACACCAGAAATGCCGAGGGAAGCCTGACCATTGCCAAGACTCTGGCAGGAAATGATGTTGAAGTCAACAGGGAGTTTGAATTCACAATCACTCTTTCTGATGACACCATCAGCGGCACTTTCAGTGAGGTAGTATTCACAGCCGGTAAAGCCACCATAAGTCTCAAGGGTGGTGAAAACAAGGTTATCGAAGGATTACCTCATGGTATAGATTACTTGGTTGAAGAAACAGATTATACGGCATTAGGCTATGTTACAACGGCAGTCGGTGATGCAGGAACAATCAGTGAAACTGTTGCTGCTGTTGCCTCATTTACCAACACCAGAAACAGTTATGGTTTCCTCATTGTCTATAAGAGTCTCTACGGTAATGCTGTCGATCCGACAAAAGATTTTGCCTTTACTGTGACAGTTGCTGACAGAACTTTCAATGGTGAGTATGGCGAGATGAATTTTGTTAATGGTGTAGCTAAGTTCAACCTTAAAGGTGGCGAAACCAAAACAGCATCAGGACTGCCTAACGGACTGGGTTATGTAGTTGAAGAGGATGACTACAGTCTGGATGGCTATTCAACCATCAAGGTAAATGATGTCGGAAACATTGTTGGAAACAGTTCAATTACCGCAACCTTCACCAACACCAGAAATGCTTACGGCAATCTTACTATCCAAAAAACGGTAACCGGAAATGATGCTGATACAGAGAAGTATTTCTTATTTACTATTAGTTTTGAGGCGGAGGGAAGTTATCACTATACCGGCAGCAAAACAGGAGTGATCGCAAGTGGAGAAACTATTCAGCTGAAGCATGGCGAACTGATAACAATTGTCGATCTGCCGGCAGGAACGGCTTATGCGGTAACCGAAAGCGACAATGCCGGCTATGAGGTTACTGCTACCGGAGCTAACGGAGTGATTCAGGAAAATGAAACAGCTGTTGCTCACTTTACCAACTGCAGAAATAAAGTACCGCCAACCGGTGATGACACTGACATCAATTTCTGGCTAAGAGTGATGTTATTGTCATTAATGGCAATGGCAGTACTGGAAATCGGTAAAAGGAAAGAGATAGAAAAAGAGAATAGTAAGGATAAAAGGTAATTAAGCCCTGATATTCAAAATCTAAAGTGGCAAAGGAAAATCCTCTGCCACTTTTTTAATTATTATGGATATAAATTGAATGCTGCTTTGAAATTTCTTAATCAGCACTATTTAAAATGAATTGCAGGTATGGATTGCTGATTTTTTCAGGCAAATTACGGAAAAATGCTGAAGATTTTCCTTCAGCATTTTATTAGATATTCATAAGATTTAAAATAGCGTGGTAATAACAGGCAACCTGAGTCTCTAATGAATCCCAGGTAACGAACTCGTTATCCTCATGAATGCGGTAACTGTGCTTGCCGTCATCGCAGCCAAAAGCGACAACGTTATTCATCGATTTGGCATAGGTACCTCCACCAATAACCATTGGCTGTTTAACAGTGTCACCAGTTACATCAACATAGGCTTTATGTAGAGCTCTGATCATTGGCAGCTCAGGACTGTAAAACAGCGGATTGGTAGTTCCTAGAATATCAATCATACCTGGAGCATTTTTCTCAATAGCATCAATTACTGTTTCTTTCTTTAAAGTGACAGGGTAGCGGATATCAATAGAAAAGAACAAGTTATCATCTTCTCTATAACAGATACCGACATTGAAAGTCAGCCGGCCATATTCATCAGCCAGATCAATCTCTAAGCCCTGACCGTTATATCCCAGCCCGATCAGGTTATGGTAAATGTCAACAGCTGTATCATTGATGTCAGCATAATATAAACCTTCTAAAGCATAGGAAATCGCATTAACACCATTTTGCGGGATTGAAGCATGAGCGGCAACACCATCAACGGTTAAAATATTTTCCTTTAATGAGTAATTAATGTTATGTTCTTTAAAAAATTGATCTAGTTTTTCTTTATTGAAAGAGTCATCTTTCAAAGTGATTTTAACAAAAGCGCAGACAGTGTTTCTGACCGTACCACCTTTGATATCTAAAATCTTGTCACTTTTCAGTTTCAATAGACCAACAATCATTCCTTTTTCACCGAAGACCAGCGGGAAATCTCCATCAGGTGTGAAACCGTAGCTGACATGACCAAACTTTTCAACATAGTGCTTAATACACCTTGAACCGGTTTCTTCATTGCAGCCCAGAATTAATCTGACGCGCTTATTGAAAGTGTGTTCCAAAGGCTTTAAAGCTCGCATCGCTGTTAAAGAGCAGACGGCAGCCCCTTTATCATCAGAGGTTCCTCGGGCATAGTATCTGTCGTCAATCAGAGTCAGCGTAAACGGATCAGTGTTCCAGCTGTCACTTACCGGAACCACATCAAGATGAGCTAGAATGCCGATGATTTCTTCTCCCTGTCCCATTTCAATATAGCCGCAGTAGTCATCAACATTAACGGTCTTAAAGCCATAGCTTTCAGCAATCTCTAAGGCTTTTTCCAGACATTTTTTGTTTTCCATGCCAAACGGTGTGCCATTTTCATTAGGAGTATAGACACTTTTATAGCTGCACAACTGGGCAAGCTGTTCAATCATGCTTTCTTTATATTGAATAACGTCTTGTTTTTTCATAACTGGTCCTTTCTAATTCAGCAGTGATGTGATTTCTGAATGATCCTGCTGGTATTCAGTGTAGTATTTAGAGATCAGTGATTTACATTCAAAGATCAGCATATCAATCGTATCATAATAAAGATTGCCGAACTCCGCCAAATCTTTTAACTTGATGCCCTCATGCAAAATGTATACTATTTCTTCAGATAGATTCATTTCTTCAAATAAATCAGCTGTCAGCTCACTAAGCCAATAGCTTTCTGCCTGCTTATAGGAAATCAGGTCTTCACTCAAAGCGACAAAAGTGCCGAGAATACTGGTTAACAGCATCGCTTCAAGGTCCTGTAAGCCTTCAAATTGTTTCGGAATTATCATAATAAGTTCCTCCTTCTATAAGATAGTAAACTATATTATACAATAGAATTTATAAAGTTGTAATAAAGTGATAAAAAGATTATAATAAAAAAGCGGAGGAATTCGTATGAAAAAGTTTTTAATTAAATCAGTCATTATTATTGCGTTATTTGCTTTGAGTTATGGTGTGATAATGCTGTTTGCCTATGATTATCTATATCCCTATCCCAAAGGCTTCTTGGATGATTTTGAAAGAGCTGATGAAGCCAGATATTACGCTTTAGTATACCAGGTTAAAATTGATAAAGATACTTTGCTTTATTTTACTAAAAGTAAAAATGGTGTTGGTGCTGATCTGCACTTTGGTACTCTGGACTGTTCAAAACCAGATATTATCGCCAACTTCTTCTGTAAGTCAACCAGTTCAGTATATATGAAATGTGAAACAATCTCTTACACGATAACTTCTGATGCCTCGCAAACCTGTTACCTGTTTGGAGCTACCCAGGATGAAAATACCGTAAGCATCAATATCACTTTTGTTAAAGATGAAAACAATAAGATAACCTATGAGCTGGTCTTTGAAAATCAGTGTTTCTATTATAAAGGTTTTGACCCTTCCTGGGCTCAGTATCCCTTTGTAATGACCGGACACAATGCCGAAGGGTTCATCACATTTGAGTTGTATGGTGAACCGTTTGATATGAATCAGCCAGCTGTAATAAACAGATAACCAGTCAGGGACTGGTTATTTTTTTAATATTCGTTATATTTTTTAGAAGAACCTTTAACTTTTTCAACCGGATATTTCTCAGCGTTCTTCTGATACTTCCGGTAGACAATATCAATAGGATCCAGTTCCAGTTGAATACACATATCTAAACAATAGGCCAGAACATCAGCCAGCTCTTCCTGAATCTTGTTTTTGTCTTCAATCTCGCTTTTAAACTGAAAAGATTCTAAAAGCTCGTTGGCTTCTAAAACAATTGATTTGGCCAGATTGTTGGGAGTGTGAAACTGGTTCCAGTCTCTTGCGTCATTAAAGTCTTTGATGTATTTTAATAAATTTTCCATAGGGTACCTCGCTAAAATATTATAGCATTTCGTCTTGCTTGAAACAATTTAGTATGCTATCATAAATAAGCACAAATAGGGGTGTCGTACAATGGCAGTACAACGGTCTCCAAAACCGTGGATGCGGGTTCAATTCCTGCCACCCCTGCCAAAGACATAGGATTCCGTATGATTATACGTTTTTTTTATGAACTGCATGTCAACTTTGATGTGTCTTGGCCAATTAGTATTTAAAGGCGTTTAAAAAACAGAATAATTATAAAAAGTTAAATCTTACATTTTACTCAGAATCTGTTTATATTGTGTCATATTTTGTGTAATATTATAATATAAATGGTCCGGATGGACAGAATCAGACCCATAAAGGGTCTTTTCTTTTTATTCATCATAGAATTTTGACTATATCCTCAACTTTATATTTCGGTTTATCTTTCTAAGCAGGGGCTTTACCGGCAATAGATTACTGACATATTTAATCTGATTAACAGAGTCCCTGATAATGTTTTTTAATTTCTGTAACATTTTGAACTTTTTAAACAGACAATCATCTAAAGTAATCAGAATAAATATTTAATAATATTTGTGATAGAATGATTTAAATGCGATGACATTAAAACTGACGTTAATAGTCCTGATTATATCATGACAATCAGTCCGGTTAGTAAAACTTGAGATTAAAGTAGAAAAAAAGGCCAATACCCTGACGCTATCAGGGATAAGGGAAGATTTATGAACAATATTTATGATAAATTTATGGCTCCGCTGGAAGAAAGATGGCTAGCCAGGTACCGCCGGCTTCTGATGCCTTATGCCAAAGGCAGGGTGCTGGAAGTCGGTTTTGGAACAGGGGTAAATTTAAAATACTATGATTTTTCCGCTGTTGAGAGTCTGACAGCGCTGGATATGAAAACTGAAAAAGAAATTGAACCTGCTGAAAAACATCCTGTCCGGTTTGTTAAGGGAGAGGCGGAAGTTTTACCTTTTGAAGATAGCAGTTTTGACAGTGTGGTGGAAACCCTGGTTCTCTGTTCGGTTAAGGATATTGAAAAATCTGTTTCGGAGTTCTTACGGGTTTTAAAGCCTGGAGGGACTCTGATATTTATTGACCATGTTCTTCCGGCCAGGCCTTTAATGGCAAAGGTCTTTAAAGGGGTAGATGTAATCTGGACTAAAATCACTAAATCATGCAGTCTGATTAAAGAACCGCATCTTATTATCGAAAAAAAAGATAATATCCGGTTTATAGAAAAGGGTTCCTTTGCCAGCGGGGTCTTCCGCTATGGCGTAGCGGTAAAAGAAAAATAAATGAATAAAAACTTTTATCCTTATTGAAATAATTCAAAGTAAAAAAGTTGAAAATAAAAGTATAAGAATAGATAATAGGGGAAATGGAGGAAACAGGATTATGATAAAGGGAGAAAACAAAATGAATGCTCAAAGAAACCAGTATCTGACTATGTATCTAGGGGCGGCAGTACTGATTGCAGCCGGTTTTTTAATGGGACCGCCTATAGAATCTATCAAGCAGCTCTGGATCTTGATAAAATCACAGCCAATTCTGTTAACGGACTATTTTGCCATCAGCAGTGTCGGTACCGCTCTTATAAACAGCGGTCTGATGATGATTCTGGTAATTTCAATTGCTAGAATCAGTAAGTGTGAGGTAAATGGTATTTTTATTGCTTCAACATATATTGTGGGAGGATTCTCTCTTTTTGGAAAGAATCTCTATAATGTCATAAGCATAATCTTAGGTGTTTATCTATATAGTCTGATAAAAAAAGAGAAGTTTTCTAAGCATGCCGCTTTAGCTAATTTCGGGACCTCCCTGGCTCCGCTGGTAAGCCAGGTGACCTTTGGGATGAATCTGCCACCGGTTTTAGCTCTTATTCTGGCTAATGTCTGCGGTCTGACTATCGGTTTTGTATTGCCGCCTTTAGCCGGCAACTGTGCCTCTTTTCATAAGGGTTTCAGCATCTACAACGGAGGCTTTACCACCGGCTTTATCGGTCTGGTCTTCATGTCTTTATTCAGACTGCTGGGTTATAATCATACTTCAGTCAGTGTACTTACAGATAAAACAGATATCAGACTTATGGTCTTCCTTTTTGCTTATTTCTTTCTGCTTATTGTAACAGGTTATCTGTATAGCCGAAAATCATTGAAGGAATATGTAAGGATTTTGAGTTATTCCGGAAAACCTGGGACGGACTTTGTTGCTCTTGAGGGCTTTGGCTCGGCAATGGTGAATATGGGGGTTATGGGTATTTCTGCAGTTGCTTTCGCTTTATTATGTAAAGCCCCTCTTAATGGACCGGTTGTCGGGGCCATCTTTACCGTGGTAGGCTTTTCTGCTTTAGCCAATAATCTGACTAACAGTGTACCTGTAGTCATTGGCATTGTTCTGGCAACCCTGGTCGGTAAAGGTTCAATGGCTACCACCGGAGCGATGATTACCGCTCTGTTTGCCACAACCCTGGCACCTGTCGCTGGCCATTATGGTATCATACCTGGAATTATGGCGGGCTTTTTACATGTTGTTCTGGTATCAAATCTGGCTTATCTGCACGGCTGGATGAATCTTTATAATAATGGCTTTGCTGGTGGTTTTGTTGCCGGGATAATGGTTCCTCTTTTAGAGGCTTTTAGGAAAAAGAAATAATATTAGACAAATAAAAAATATGCTAATATAAAGATAGAAGGATATGGAAATTATTCAATATAACAAAGAGGTGTTACTATGAAAAAAGAAAAACCAAACTCACCTGGGCGTATTTTTAGCATCTGTTTTCTGATTGCTTTTATCTCTGCCCTGGCAGTTATTGGCATTATGGTTTCTAAAGGCTATACTGCTACTGTGGGCAGATTATATATTACCGATGGAAGAACCTATCTGGTAAATGAAGAAAACATAGCCTTTATTGTTGTAGACGGCAGTAAGAAAGGGAATCTTTTTACTGAATATTCCAATGGGGATGAGGTTATTGTTGTGCATGGCCCAATAAGGGAATCTTATCCGATGACAACTAATGCAGTTTTTGCCATTCGTCTTAAAAAAGGTGATGGAAACTACAAACCAGACGAGAATGTGGTTGGTTTAGAACCGGGTTTTGAAAATCCGACAGGTGATATTGCTTTTGAGGTTCATTATATACGTACTGACGGCTATCATGAAGAAATCAGTTATCCACTTGTCATAATAATTCGTTCTCCTGATGAATTGAAGTCCTATTATGAAGCAAATAAGGATAAGTACGACCTTGACCATGGCCGTAGTGATGGTCAGAGTTTTTCTGCTGTATGCGAAAAATATAATGATGTTTATTTTGAAGATCAGATTCTGATTATTGTCCTGCTGGAAGAGGGCAGTGGTTCTAACCGTCATGCAGTTAAGAAAGTTGCCGGCACAGCTGATGGAAAACTGGTTATTGAAATCGAAAGAATAGTTCCGGAAGTCGGTACCTGCGATATGGCAGAGTGGCATCTTCTAATTGAACCAGAGCCAAATATCAGCCTGGCGGATGAATCTGACGTGATTGTTAATATCAGTACCAAAAATCAATAAAACGATAGGAATAGGAACCAGGGGTATCTAAAATGACTGTAAAAAAATATAAAATAGCCAAAGACTTTATCTATGCCCATTTAGATAAAAATAATTTTTTGAAGTTTGCTGCCTATCATTTGAAAAAAGTTAAAAATAAAAAATTTGAAACACCTTTATCGACTGTCGAAATAAACTGGAAAAATGATGGTATCTTTTATATCGATTTTAATTTCTTAAAAAATGTTGAAGCAATTCCAACTCTTAAGCTGAATGAGCGGGCCTTGATTCAGTTTTTAGATAACTATCTAAGATTAGAGGTATACTGCCTGATTAAGCTTACTGATAAAATACTAAAAACGGATGAAGAGCTAAAAGATGTTTTGAATCTGCTTTTAAAAATGGCTTTACCTGTCTATGAAATAATACAGGTGAAAGTATGGGAATCAGGAGACGTATATGAATATCCGGATTATGAAGGCAATGTCGAAAGATTCAAAGCCTGTGGATACAATGGTATTACCTGTATTTTAGACTATACACCGCAATTGTTCGTTCTGCTAGAATCTTTAAAAGAAAAGGACTGGATAGAATATGGCTTTAAAAAAGCTGCTTTGGCAGGCCGATTTCATAAAGATGGAGATAGATACCTGTATCGAAAACTTATAGAATACGATTGGCGCTATATCGATACCTGGCAGTGAAAGGTTAAAAAAAGCTGATAGATTCTTAACTTATCAGCTTTTAATCTGCCAAACAATTGATAGATTCAATCAATGAAGCCAAAATGCCTTAAGGCTTTGGCAAAGCCTTCCTCTCTGATATCCGGGCAGATATAGGTAGCGGCTTTTTTGCAGAGCAGACAGCCATTACCCATCGCAACTGAGAGTCTGGCCGCCTGTAACATTTCGGTATCATTGTTGCTATCGCCAAAGGCACAGATGTTTTCCGGCTTCAGATTAAGAAGTTTAGCGACTTTTAACATCGTGGTCGCTTTGGTAACACCTTTTCTGGCCATTTCATTAGCGGTTTTAATTTTAGTTCTTTGCAGACTTTGAGCCAAACGGGAAATCTCTTCTTCCAGCGACTCATCGGTAGAGTAGAAGAGAAACTGGATTAACTGCTCACCTTCGTAGGCTTTTATCGGTAATACCATCTGATAATAAACATGCATTCTTTCCAGTCTGGGGATAAATTTACTGTAATATGTTCTGTTTTCATCAGTGACATAGCGGAAGAAGAAATCATTCTTCTGGAAAAAGTCAGTTAAAGGTTTAGAGTCTGCCAGATTAATTGGCTTGTAGTGATGAACACCGTTAAGAATGTAGTTTGAACCGTTTGCCAGAATCATTCCATCCAGTAAAGCAATCACTTCCTGGGGGATAGATTTTGATTCATCATATGATCTTCCGGAGTTAATAAAAAGTTTATAGCCTTTTTGCTTAAGCTGTCTTAAGGCTTCTAAGGTTGAGGGTCTGACATTTTTGATTGAATGGTCATAGATAGTATTATCGACATCCAGGAAGAATGCCTTAATATCATATTCATCTCTTTCAATAACTTTTAAATCTATTAATGCTTCATAGAGACCGCCTTCTTCAATGGATTTTCTCATTATATAGGTACTGGCCTCTTGGACTTCTTTTTTGGCATCAATTGTCGAAATTGAAACAGCTGCTTCTTTAAACATCTTGATATCAGCTAAAGCATCACCGACCGCGATGGTCTCAGCTTTATCAAGATTGAATTTTTCCATAAACAGTCGGGTGCCAAATCCTTTGTCAATACCTTTTTTAGCCAGCTGCGGTCCACAGAATAAAGGGGTTGCTGATAGTTCGCCTGTAAGTTTATTGATTTCTTCAAGCTGCTTTTCTTCAGGGAAATATACCAGAATGTTCAGCAGTTCTTCATCCTGATAGTCTTTAAAAACAAACTCTGATAGATTGTCATGATAAAAATCTTCCAATAAGCCTTCAGGAAACTTATTGGCAAAGTAAACCTTTCCGGCAGTATCAGAGTAGTGATAGGCAATATTGTTTTCCTTCAAATAGTCAATAACAGGTTTAACGGTAACAGGAGAAATAATATTTTTCTCAATGACTTTATTGTCCTGAATGATAGTGGAACCATTACCTGAAACAATTAAGTCCATCATAGCGACACAATCTTTGTCTAAGTCTGTCAGTTCAAATTGCTCTCGAGAAGTGCATAGAGCCAGTCTGATTCCTTTGTCCTTCAGTTTTCTTAATGTTTTAAGGGTTAAATTGGGAACAAACTTCAGCTCATGAGAGTACAGTGTCTTGTCGTAATCAAAAATAATTCCTTTAATCATAAAAGTATTATACAATAGAATGGGATAAAAGGGAGGTAAAATTATGGTAAATAATATTAGGGTTGAGATTTGCTGTGGCAATATTGACGATGTGCTTGCCGCTGCCAGGTTTCCGATTGATCGAATTGAACTTAACAGCGCAATGGAATTAGGCGGTCTGACTCCGACCATTGCCAGTCTTAGAAAAGCCAAAGAAGTTACTTCTGCCGCTGTTGTCTGCATGACCAGAACCAGAACGGCCGGCTTTGTCTATACCGATGATGCCTATAGGGTTATGCTGGAGGATGCCAGAATACTTTTGGAAAATGGTGCTGATGGTATAGTATTCGGTTTTTTAAATAAAGACAATACGGTAAATATAGAAAGAACAAAGGAAATCACCGCCCTTATCAAGTCATATGGCAGGGAAGCTATTTTCCATAAGGCTTTCGATCAGACTAAAGATCCTTACCAGGCTATGGAATCACTCATCGAAGCTGGGGTTGACAGAGTTTTGACTGATGGCCAGTCAGATACCGATATCTTGAAAGGCTGTCCCCTGTTAAAAGATCTGCATGAAAAATATGGTGCTCGAATTGAAATTCTGCCTGGTGGCGGCGTAAGAGTAGACAATATCAGAGAAATCCTGGAATTAACCGGCATCAGACAGATTCATATGAGCAGCAAAAAAACCTATTATGATAATGGCAGCTATAATGGCTTTGAGCCGGAACAGTGTCAGAAAATGTTAGAGAGACTGCAGGACATTAGATAATTGACTTCCTCTGTTATATAATAGTCAATTCAATGATTTGTATTTTTAAATTCTAAATAAAAGAGCATGGGTGTGAAAAAAGGAGTTAATAATATGAGCGGTTCAAATAATATTAAACAGAAAGATTTCCTTGAATTAAATGATGTAAAAGAACGGCTTTCAAGGCTTAAATCAAATGCTTCTCGTGAAGTGCTAGGGAGCAGAGGGTTTTACTATTACACTACTTTAGATACTTTCAGCAAAATCTTTGACAATAAAGAAATCTGGATTAGAAATGTATCTAATATGAATGACAGAAAAGAATTCGTTTTAGATCCTCAGCTGGAAAAAGAAAAGAAGTTCTATCATCTGTTCTGTTTTAGTAATTCTGATGTTGAAAGCATCCCGATGTGGTATATGTATTCAGGAATTTCTGGCAATGGGGTAAGAATAAAGTTCACAAGTCTGTTAGTTAAAGAAATAATTAATAATTGTAAATTGTACACACCAGCTGGTGATTTGCTATGTAAAGACGATTATGAAGTAAAAGCAGGCTGGGTATATTACAGATATAGAGACGGCTACTATAAGCTGAATAATAAATCATACACTGTTTGCGACTGGAATAAATCTTTCTATAAGGATAACATGTTTGTCAAAAGCCATCATTGGCTGTATGAGAAGGAATTCAGAATTGTTATCAAAAACAGACTTGATGAGGAGTTTGATTATTTGAAATTGGATATAAGTGCAATATTCGATAAACTGACATTCACTTTCGGGCCAGAATTTGAGTATAGCGAATTAAAGAAATACCCGATTTTAAAAGGTGTCAGAAAAAGTGGCAGGTTTAAAAACAGCACCTTAGACATTTCAATGGGTCTAATAAAGAATCCATGAAGAAACTGATAAAATGCTAAGCGCAATATTATTTACATATCGGCAGCAACTTTTTATAACGAAACAAAAACTACCTTTTTAAAAGGCAGTTTTTATATATCGGATAATTTTGAAGCGTATTTATTAATCTTCAAAGACAATTCCGGCAGTAGCCAAAGCTTCCAATAGAACTTCATTAACCACCAGGGTATGCTCATTTAACTGTTGAGCCTTTTTCAGATCGTTGTTTTTAACCAGCTGTTTGAATTCTTCAAACTCATAGAAGTAACAATCCTCAGTGTTCAGTTTATATTCAACCGCCTCTTCCTTATTGGGCTTATAGATAACGGTATTCAGCTGACTGCTGGATTCAGTTGACTGAATATAGGCTTTATCTCCCTGAATCAGCACATGCAGAGGAGCCTTACAGTCCTTGGCTGAAATACAGACAGCTTCAAAATCAGGATAGGACATAATCAGAACTCCTGAAGTATCAACCCCCTTTTCAATATTGGCAAAGTAATGAACCTTACTGGGCTTGCCAAACAGACCGACAACAAAATGGATGTTATAGACTCCTAAATCCATTAAGGCACCACCGGCTTTTTTAAAGTCAAAAGCCGGCAAGGTGATGCCGTTTTTAAACTTATCATAGCGCGATGAGTATTGCGAGAAGTTGAGGTCCAGCAGCTTGATATCACCAATCTTCGGCAGCAGTTCTTTTATTTTCTGATAATTCGGCAGCGACATATTGGTAATAGCTTCATAGACAATCAGATTCTTTTCTTTAGCCAATTCAACTATTTCCTGGGCAAACCTATATTTGTGGCAGAAAGGTTTTTCGACGATGACATGCTTGCCGGCCAGCAGGGCTTCCCTGGCATAGAAATAATGATCTGAATTAGGAACAGCCAAATAGATGGCATCGATTTCCGGGTCATTAAACATTTCCTGATAATCAAGAGTATAGTAGTCAATAGAGTACTTTTCTTTTAAGCCACTTAATACTTCTTCTTTTCTGGCCATAATGCCTCTGATGTGATAGCCACCAACTTTGCTGACGGCTTCAATAAAAATTGGAACAATAAATCCCGCACCGACAATACCAATATTAATCATAATTATCTCCTTTATTAAAGCGACTGATACTTTTTCCAGTCTAAAATCACACAATTATAGTTTTCCTTATCAAACATCAGACCATGGTAGGCTGTTTCAATTTCTTCGGGTAAAATGGTATGACTGATCAGTTTTTCTACATCAATATCACCATTTTTAATTAAGTCACAGACAGTCTGATAGTTTTTGGTTACACTGTTAAATGAGCCTTCCACGGCTTTGACCGGTGCCAGCTGATTGAAAGCACCAGTTACCTTCAGATTTTTCATATGCATACGATTGAAGACCGGGGTAATATCTGTCGGAAAGGATGCTCTAGGTGAGCCCAGCAGGATAACCTGACCATACTGTCTGGCAGAATTAATCGCTGTGATGATGGCCTCACTGCTGCCGGTAACATCAACGGCAATTTCCACTCCTCGGTTAGCAGTCAGTTTCATTATTTCTTCAGTCTGTCCCTCAGTTTCTTTACAGATGACATTTCTGATGCCCATCTTCTGGGCCAGCTGGCAGCGATTTTCAACCGGATCGATAGCGATGACATTGGCACCCAGTTTCTGATACATCAAAGCCGTCAGAATGCCGATATTTCCCATCCCGAACACAGCGACATTATCTAGAAGCTTTACTTCACTGCTGTTGACGCCGCTTAAAGCTACCAGAGCCAGATTGATGATGGTCGCATATTTAGGATTTATTTCTTTATCCAGCTTATAGATTTGCGGTCCCTGAGTCTGACTTGTACTTTTCCATCGGACAACGGAACTATGAGGGGCATTGAAGAACACCTTGTCATTAACTTCAAAATCCTTGATTCCCGCTCCTTTTTTAAGTACTGTTCCCACTGAACAGTAGCCGGGTCTGACCGGATACGAAAATCCTTTTTTAATTTCAAATACTCGGGAAAGTTCGGTACCGGCTGATATCATACTGAAGTCGGTCAAAATGATGGCTTCATTATCCTGCAGATCAGCATCAGAAATCTCTTCCTGAATTATGCGGGCTTTGCCCTTCTGATAAAGTTCAACATAATATGATTTCATAATCTATCCTCGCTGATTTAATTATAACAACTTTCAGGGTTTCTTTCATTTAAAAATGTTGTTAAAAGGCGTATAATAAAAAAGGGAGGTATAATAAAATGAAATTTGAATACAGCGAAAAGATTATCGCTTTATGTAAACATGCGGAAAAAGTCAATGAAGAAAAACTGGTTACTCTGGCTGAAAAAATAGCGGAGAATATTGAAAATGACAAAATCATCTATGTCTTTGGTACCGGACACTCTTATATGGCCGGTCTGGAAATGTTTTTCAGAGCTGGAGGATTGGGGAATGTCTGTGCGATGCTGGACCCAGATGTGCTGGTAACCTTTGGTGCCAGAAGAAGCGGTCCGATGGAGCAGACACCGGGAGTTGCCGATGTTATCTATAATACTTACGGCATTGAAGCAGGAGATATGATGATCATCAATACCAATTCGGGCAGAAATGCCATGCCGATTGAAATGGCTGCCCGAGCTCAGAAGGAGGATGTCTTTACCGTTGTGATAACCAACATGAATCAATCTAAATCATCAACCAGCCGTCATCCAAGTGGTAAAAAGGCTTATGAGTATGCTGATCTGATTATTGATAACTGCTGTCCGATTGGTGATGGAATGATGGATATTGATGGTATTAAAACCGGTCCGGCCAGCACCATTGTGGTCATGTTCCTGTTGAATATTGCGATTACTGAGGCCATGAAGCTGGTTGTTTCCCGTGGCAGACGCCCTTACGTTTTCCAGTCTCAGAATGTTGACGGCTATAACAATGCGGCAATTTATGAAAAATACGGCAAGAGAATAAAACATCTGTAAAATAATTAAATGTGAAAAAACAAATAGAGTCAGACGGAATGTTCATCATAAAAAGACTCTATTTCTTTTTATTGTAACTTTTAAGATTTCTTTGCTCAAAAACAGTAATAAAGGATTTATAATAAATGTAGAAAGAAAAAGAACAGATAATACTATGGAGGTAAAATATTATGTACTATGAATATAGCGAAAAGATTATGGCTTTGTGTAAGCAGGCTGAAGAAGTCAATAAAGAAGCCTTAAAAACCTTTGCCGAAAAGATTGCGGAGAATATTGAGAATGATAAACTGATTCATACTTTCGGAACCGGGCATTCTCATATGCTGGGCATTGAGCTGTTTGTCAGAGCCGGCGGTTTAGGAAATGTCAATGCGATGTTGGACCCGGATACCTTAACTTCATCCGGGGCCAGAAGAAGCGGAGCCCTGGAACAGACCTGCGGTGTCGCTGATATCATTTATGATTCTTATCTTATTATGCCGGGTGATATGATGATTATTACTTCCAACTCGGGTCGCAATGCCATGCCGATTGAAATGGCTGCCCGAGCACAGAAAGAAGGAGTCTTTACCGTTGCAGTAACCAACATGAGGCAATCAAAAGCGGCTACCAGCCGTCATCCTAGCGGCAAAAAACTTTACGATTATGCCGATCTGATTATTGACAACTGTGTGCCGACCGGTGATGCGATGATGGATATTGACGGTATCAAAACCGGGCCGGCCAGTTCAATTGTGACGATGTTTCTTTTGAATATTGCGGTTACTGAAGCGATGAAGATAGTCGTTTCTCATGGCAAGCGTCCTTATGTCTTCCAGTCTCAGAATGTCGACGGCGCTAATAATGAGGCGGTTTACAGGCATTTCTTTGGTCGAATAAAACATCTGTAAAAGAAGAATAGGGTGGCTGACAGCCATTGCTAAAGATTAAGAGGCTGATGACCGTCAATTATTATAGGAAATCAATTTAAATCAAAAATGGTCAATAAAAAAGAGGCTTATAACCTCCAATAGAATCGGTTCATATTTGTGAACCTGCTATTTCGTTATAAGCCTTTTTATTATTCGCTTTTTCTTATTGCATAATCCTGCATATAGCCGGTATCAATATACAGCTCAAACCCATCGCGGAAATTATAAATTAGATTCCAGACTTCAGCATTGTTTTTATTTAGGACAGTAAATTCATAACGGTGCAAACCCTTATAAACGAGTGATGTTACTTCGAAATAGGAATTTAAATTATATTCTGTATTTTTGAAATGAATGAAAAATTTTCCATCGGATATGTAAAAACGATAGTTCATATTTTTATTGCCACGATAATAATAATTGGCTGCTTTAGCATAGAATTCTTCCAGTGTTGCCCCTACGTCCGGATAGTACCAGTTGAAATTACCATCATGATCTTCAAATCTTATTCTTTCCTGTCCGATATGGTAAATCAAAAGATGTGTTTGGGTGTAGGCATCATTGGCAGGGTTAATTCCTTCCTCCTGGGCCGGGTAGTCGACTGTCAACTCATATAAGCATTTTCCTAAATAATTAACTCTTATTACCGGACCTTCAAAAGCGTAGCTGGATGCATATAAGGCATGGTAGAATTTCCCATCTTCACGTGCTTTGAAAAACCAGCTCATTTCGATTCCGTATTGCTGAACCCAGTAATCATATCTGCCGATTTCATATAGAAGTTCATCCTTTGTAAAGCCTACATCTGCATAAAGGGTGTAAAAATTCGGATAATCGTAAAAGTACATCTTCATTTCTATCATTTCCCTATCTTCTTTATCGAATTTAATCCAAAAGGTGCCATTATTAAAATGATCGGAATAGATATTAGAATATTCTAATCGATAGATATTATCGCCTTCATAACTGAAATCAATCAGATCAGTAAAATAGAAACTGATTGTTTCTTCTGCCAGTACAAACGAATTATCGATAATGATGTCATGCTCATTTTCAAAGATTACGAGATAATCTTCAATTTCCTGGGTTATGTAGCAAGGATAATCGTCTAAATAATCCCACAGTTGCTCAATAGTCAGACCACTATCTACCGGATCAGGATCAGGATTAGGTTTGGGATTGATTTCAGGAAAACAGCCGGTTAAGCCTAAGAGCACTATCAAAGCCAAAATCAAAACAATCAATTTTTTCATATTTTTCTCCTTTTTAAATGTTGTTAATGTTGTTGAATAGTTATCTCTCAATCTAACTATGTTCTAAAAAATAATTATTAAAGAGCTGCTATTATTAAAAATAAAACAGAACCGCTAATCATTGCATTAGTCTATTACATTTTATGTATATAGTATATATTCTATTTGTTTTTCTGACAACAAAAAAGATTCAGCCAGATTGTGAATTTTGCGGTTAATAAGTGATAATGTCCTAAGTTTTAATACGGGAAAACGTCCCGGATTATAATACTATTAATATCGTGTAAATTAGATGAATGCATTACTATTTAGAATTTATCAATCAGACAAACTGAGATTTTCACATGTCTTTATGTAGCGGTTCATAACACATTTTATCATATGTAACAATTGTGAAATAAACCAAGTCTCATTCAACAGTATTTGCTTCTTTGGGAAGTTAATCCCACCCTGATAGTTAAACAACTTTTCTTAGAGATTGTAATAATCTTTAATGGTCTTTGAGCATAGTACTTTGCCTTTTACATTTATTGCACTAATTGTTTCCATAACAAGAGAATCCAGTTTTTCATCAATGTATAGCATACCATATCCAGAAATCTTCTTAGTGTTCCCATTCTCTTTGATCTTCATAAGTTCTTGAAACATCAAATTACACACACCTAGAAACCAAATGAAATTACATTTGTCGTATTTGTTCTTTTCTTCATCAATTCGATCCTGCTTATGATTGAGGCACTCTCTTACTGCCTGATTAATGAAGTCGCTGCGGTTCGAATAGAAACCTTTATCTACCAATAAATCTATCTGTGAAAGAGTGCCAATGTTCATATTCACAGATACTTTTTCGTTCTTATCCATAATCTAATTCCTCCTAAATATGCTCCAATTGGAGCATATTTA
>JARKSP010000078.1 GCA_029974225.1 Erysipelotrichaceae bacterium | reverse complement strand
GCCTCCTGGATTAAATTTTTCTAATTTTAAGTATACATTCCAATCTGAGTCTTTCAAATTCAGCTTCAGCAGCGGTGTTTCGCCAATTAATTCTAAAATATTATTTACTATTCGCATAATCTATATCCCCTTTAAACTCTTTAAACTTTGTCACAGACAATATGTTTTTTAAACCCGGTATTTATTAAACGTTGTTTCATTATAATCCAGTTGTATCAAAAAGTATTAGCAAATCACTTTTTTATAATACTTAATATTTTTTTCTTAAGTACTCATTTAATTTTTCTTGCTTCAGTATAATATCGCTTATCATGAGCATGACCGATTGAAAAAGTCTTTATTGGTAAAACGCCATCCAAAATGATTGTTTTAAAAAATTCATCTTTACCAATGGCATCAAATATAAATCCAATACTGTTTTCTTTTTTAGACAGCTCCCTAACCGTATCATAACCATGGATGTAATCAATTCTACCTTTATTGTTCTTCAAATAGTTATCCAAGAATATTTGAATTGAGCCAACAGATAAATTACTCCTAGGATTTTCAATATAAAGACTTCTAACTTCACCATTTAATGTAACTTCAACTTTTTGACCTTTTCCATCTTCGTTAACATTATAGTATTCATAAAGTTCCTTAAGCATTTTATCAGTGTCGGTATCGAAAACTATGCGATGAATTGCTTCAAATTCCAGTGCTTCACTATGCAGATTAACCAGTTCTGCTAAAGCATATCGGCTGGAAGAATTTAAATAATCTCTGTTAGTCTTTTTTATATTTTCATAAATTGTTTTCGCTGTCGATAATGAGTGATTTCCATCTCCAACGGCAAATAATAAAACTTTTTTTTCTTTAACGCCGTATTTCTTCGCAAAAGCTTTTTTATCCATTAATTTATTAAGACCGTTTAAAACCTCTTCTTTCAATAGATTATTTAAATTATAGCCTTCAAGATGACCACCATTCATATTCAGCTCAAAATCATATACCTGCTCTTCTTTACTGACTTTTTCTTTTAAACCCTCTATTATTTCTTTTTTCGAATCATCAATCAGAATCATTATATGAGGAAGTTCCAGAAAAGCTTTTTCCCTGATTTTAACTCTTGGCGGAATTCTTTCAATTATCGTTTTTTCAGTTGCTCTGATTAAGGAATCAGATTCAGAAGTATAATCATATGCTTCTAAATCTACTAAGCCAATAATGCCATCTCTTACTCTGCCATCTTTCTGTTTTCTTCTAATATAGAAAATTGCATCAGTATATTCATCAAACAAATCGTCATGCAAGTATTTTTTCATTGTTTCATTGATGTTTTTAATCCTGTCTTCAGCCTTGTCAACAAGATAAATCTCCGGAAGAGTAATTCTCAGGGTTGAGGGACTATCTGCCACAACCTTGTCCAATTCCTCCCAGTATTCCTGTTCTGATGTATATTGATCACAGGCGACTGTTGACCATTTAGTCAGGTCTATATTTTTTTTAGGCAATAGAATATTGCCGGCCTTAAACGGTATTTTCATTCAGTTCACTTCTTTCTTCAATTTATTATACATAAACCACCTTAATATGTAAAAGTGGAACAATCAAAGCTCTGACTGCTTTTTTGGAAACATCTTTCCAATAGAGCTAATAAAAACTCAATAAGATAGTTTTTCAATTACCTTCATAATTTCAGTAGTTTTTTCTCTATTCATTAATGGACTTTCAATTTTACCGCTCTTAATCATATCTACCGCTTCCTGAATCTCACCTTCAAAATCACTGTTCTGGTTTACTTCTATTTCTTTAATTTCATTATTATCAAATATAATCTTGAATTTGTTGCCTTTCCAGTAAGCTGGTACATGTATCTTGCCTCTGCTGCCGAAAACTATAGCATAGCCTCTATCAATTGAATCATAAAACCAGCAGCTCTCAACACTGGCTTTTATTCCGTTTTCATATTCAATTATGCCTTTTCCGCCAAAATCACATTTATAGTCAGCAGCAGTATATTTACTGCCTATTATATTTTTTATTTTAGAGTTGGCGATGCTATTGCAGAAGCATATCGGATAGACTCCAACATCTCTTAGACATCCTCCATGCTTCTCGTCATAAGCCCAGTGATCTTTAGGAAAATTAAAGCGGGAAACATTGTATGAATAATCAGCTGTAATGGAAATAACTTCTCCAATCACCCCTTCTTCAATTATCTTTTTTATTTCTTTATGCAGATTTGTAAAAACCGTTTTTTCAGCTTCCATTAAAAACAGGGTTTTCTCTCTGGCGTAATCAAATAACTCATTTATCTCCTTTACACTGCTCACCATCGGCTTTTCGCACATTACATGCTTTCCATTATCTAAACATGATATTATCTGACTGTAATGCAGATGATTGGGAGTGCACAAATAAACCAGATCAACCTTTTTATCCTGATAAACATCGTCGTAACTATCATATGCTATTTCTGCATCATATTTCTCCTTAAACTCTCTGGCCTTGTCTTTACTCCTGCTGGCTACACAGTAAAGCTTTGCACCTTTCACATAGCTGATTCCTTCGATGACTCTTTTAGAGATATTACCTAGTCCAATTACCGCAATATTAATCATTTTCTTTACCTCTCATATAAAATAACACACATATATGTTTATAATTTTCAGATTATCTATCCTTCTTTAACCAGTTGTTATGAAACAGAACAAGGAATACAGTAATTTCTTTTATCTGTTTATGATTTGCTACATTATATTTATCATACTTGATTCTCACATAAAAAGGTGTACCCGTATACCTTTTTAAACACAATCATACTTTTTTATCTGATAGCAAAACTGACCTTAGACAACAGTGACGCTGATCAAATGCTGCTATTGCGCAGTCTTTCGATTTCGTCCTTATATGGTGGCAGTCCATCAATATAAGGTGTTTCCAATATCTTTGTCTTACTTTTCAGCAGTGGATGATGAACCACTTTGCTGAGTGTCTCAAAACCGATATAGCCTTCACCAATATTGGCATGGCGGTCTTTTCTGGCACCCAGCTCATTTTTAGAATCATTGATATGCAGAACATGAAGTTTTTCCAAACCGATGACTTCATCAAACTCTTTTAGCACCTTATCAAAATCATTTAAATCATAGCCACTGTCCCAGGTATGACAGGTATCAAAACAGACACCAAGGGGATAATTGACACGGCGAATGATTTCAGCCAGATGCTCAAAACGATAACCTATCTCCGAGCCCTTTCCGGCCATTGTCTCCAGACAGACAGTAACGTTAAAACCTTCTTCAAGCACTTCATTAAGAGCTTCCACCACCTTATTAATACCATTTTCCAGGGTATCTTTTAAACTGCTGCCTGGATGTAAAACCAGATACTTAGCGCCTATGGCCCTGCTTCTGATAAGTTCATTTCTTAAAACTTCTTTTCCCATACTGAAGGTATCAGGATTTACAGTATTAGCGATGTTGATAATATAGGGAGCATGAATGATAACATCATCCATTCTGTAACCGTTTTCTCGCCATAGACTGGTCGCTTCGGCAATTTTGAGCTCTTCTACAGGAGCTCTAAAACTGTTCTGCGGGGCACCGGTATAAACCATTAGCGCATTAGCATTATATGATAAGGCTTCCTTTACCGATCCCAGAAGATAATCCGGTTTTGCCATTGATACATGTGAACCTAGTTTTATCATCTGCTGCTCTCGCTTTTTTCTCTTTGCGCTTTTCTGGCTCTTTCTTTCTGCTGCTCCTTGATGGCCGCTTTAATCTTCAGTCGGCGCTGGCGGCTTCTGATTTTATCAATTTCAGCCTGTCTTTTCTTTTTATAGCCAGGCTTCACTTTCTTGACCGGTTTTTTGATAATCTTTAAAATTTCAGCATCCTCGGCAGAAACTTTTTTTCTTGTCGGCTTAAAATCAAATGGTTTTACTTCCACCCACTCCCCTTTACGATAATCTCGATACTCAAATTTGAATCCCTGGTTTCTTAAGACTCTGATACCTTCAAAATCACTCTGATTAAATAAGACATAGCTTGTTCCACTTCTTCCGGCTCTGCCGGTTCTGCCACTTCTATGAGTATAGTAATTCAAAGATGATGGCAGGCCTAAAGATATTACATGACTTACTGCTTCAATATCCAGACCGCGAGCCATAATATCCGAGCAGACAATATAACTGTTTCTATCCGCAGCAATAGCTTTTAAAGCCTTCTTTCTTTCCCTGTCTGACAGATTGCCATGAATTTCAATGATATCATAGCCCTCACTTTTTAAAAGTTCAGCTACAGAAATAACTTCCTGTTTGGTTCTGGCAAAAATCATACAGACATAGGGTTGAATTCCCGGCAGAATCTTTAAAAGTTTATCAGTATATGAGGCATAGCGGCAATTAATTAAGACATGTTCAATATTGGGTGATAAATCATGTTTTTCAGTTGCTTCAATAATTGTTGGCCTGCTCATATATTTTCTTAAAAACGGCTGAAGCTGGCTGGGAATGGTTGCACTGAAAACCAGCATCTGCAGCTTCTCAGGTAATCGGCCGCAGATTTCATCAACCTGCTCTAAAAAGCCCAGTTCCAAAGTCATATCAGCTTCATCGATAACGATGGTTTTGGCACTGTCTAATCTTAAAACTGCTTCGTCAACAAACAGGTCTTTCAGTCGGCCAATGGTTCCTACCACAATCTGCGGCTGAGTTTTTAAGCCTTCAATCATTCTTTCTTTATCTTTACCTGAAGCTATCAGTTTTATGCTTATTTCAGGATTAAACATATTTATTTCACTGACCATGGTATATAACTGGATAGCCAGCTCCCGAGTCGGAGCAGCAATGATAGCCTGAATTTCATTTAAGCTGCTATCAATCATCTGTAAGACAGGAAGAATAAAAGCATGTGATTTGCCAGTACCGGTAGCTGAAATGCCAATAACATCTTTTCTGGCCAGAATTAAGGGAATAGCTTTTTTCTGAATCGGTGTCAGTTCTTTAAATCTTTTATATTCCATCAGCTGCTGAATATCTTCTCTAAATGTTAATTTCATACTTTCTCTCCTCTCAGAGATTTATTGTAACATAAAACTTTTACTTTATGTTAGTATAATTATGGTGTTAGAAAAGATGGAAGTAAAAAAAGTTGTGCCTTCTGGCTACTGCAAAGGTGTTATTAATGCTATCAATATTGTAAAACAGGCTATTAAGGACTACCCTGACAAACAAATCTATATCTTAGGAATGCTGGTACATAACAGATATGTGGTAGGCGGTTTTGAATTACGCAATGTTATTACCTTATCTGATAAAGAAAAAAGCAAAGAACAGCTGTTAGATGAAATCAAGGAAGGGGTTGTTGTTTTTACTGCCCATGGTATCGATCCGAAAATCAAGCAGAAAGCACTGGAAAAGGGTTTAACTGTTGTCGATGCCACCTGTTCTGATGTTACCAAAAATGCTAATCTATGTCTTGAATATTTAAGTAAAGGCTATGATGTCGCCTATATCGGCAAAAGAAATCATCCGGAAAGTGAAGCTGTTTTAGCTCTTGATGACAGGATTCATCTGATAACCAGCACCACTGATGTTGAAACCTCAAACATACTGAATAAGAATGTCCTTATAACTAATCAGACAACGATGTCTATTAATGATATTGAAACCATCATCACAGCTCTGCTTGATAAATATCCTCAGGCTCAGGTGGTTGAAGAAATCTGTAATGCCACCAGAACCAGACAGCAGGCAGTCAAGGAACTGCAGGGATTTGATGCTCTGATTGTTGTCGGTGATCCCAACAGCAACAACACTACTCAGCTGGCCAATATTGGCAGGCAGGCCAAAATAAAAAATATCTACAAAATTGAAAACAGTCTTGAACTGGAAGCCATTAACCTTGATAATATTAGTAAGGTGGCAGTCACCTCCGGGGCTTCAACCCCCAACTATCTAACTCAGCAGGTAATCAATTACCTCAAGACCAGAGATGAGCAATATCTGAAAGTCGACCTGGAAAGAATACTTGATTTGTAAAGGAGAAATTATGAAAAACATTGTCTTCATTAACGAACGGGAATATAAGGATACTCTTGTAGGGAAGGAACTATTACGTCTATTAGAAAAATCGGTCTTTTTAAAAGGTGACTGGGGCTGTTTCACGGAGCATTATAATGAAATTACCTTAAATATTGCCCTGGATAACATGGTTTACATCCTCAACAACTTCCTTCATTCCAACCAGTTTGACAACATCATTATTGGCTGGAACTTTGAAGATGGTGAACTGATCAATCAGCTCATCAGTTATCTGGACTCGAGAGATTTTCAGATTACTATCTTCAATCTATCTGATACCAGCATTTATGATGTGGAAAATTTTGAACTGCTGAATAAGGAATATCAGAAAAACTACTATACGATAGAATCTACCGGACAGCTGGTTAAATTATCCTATGTCGATACTACTGATTGCTCAGCCTTCAAAAGTGCCCATATACTTTCCGGAATCATCAATAAATAAAAGACCTTCTCAGGTCTTGATAGATATTTAATCAACAGACCTAACAGACAGGTCTGTTTTTTTCTGCTTATTTCATTGTTTTAGTCAATTTGACATCCAGAGTGTAATCCAGCTGAATCAGATCAACACCTGCTGCGGTCAGCATTCTTTTGCTGGCGATGGTGTTATCAGCATCAGCGTATTTATCAGATTCATAATATATTTTCTTGATGCCTGACTGAATAATGGCTTTGGCACATTCATTACAGGGAAAAAGTGAGACATATAAACTGCAGTCCTGCACACTTCTTGGAGCATTTAAAATGGCGTTTAGTTCAGCATGAACAACATAGGCATATTTGGTATCCAAAAAGGTGCCGTCACGTTCCCATGGAAACAGAGCATCATCACATCCTCTTGGCATTCCATTATAACCAATTGAAACGATTCTGTTCATACTGTCAACAATTACTGCTCCAACACCGGTATTAGGGTCTTTGCTTCTTAAGGCACTCAGGTGGGCCAGACTCATAAAATAGGTGTGCCAATCAATTACACTTTTCATTTTCAATCCCTCTCATAATATTTCTTGGTTTCCGTTACATATTTCTTTGCAACAGCATCCATGTTCATCTTCTGATATATCTGGCTGATTTCATAATCCGTTCCCGGATAATATTCATTGAAATCTTTATAGGTAAACGACATGTAGCCAAGCACTATTGCTAATATAATACTACAGATTAATGAATTAATTCTTAAAGATTTACTGCTGTTTTTCGCAAAAATCATTCCTAGCATAATTCCGGCAACAAATCCGCCTAAATGGCCTAGAAGCGAAATGCCAGGCATTAATGAAATGATAACATTCATATAAACTGTTCTGAATATCTGCCTTCTGAAGGCTGGAATTTTAAAGAATCCTTTCAAGGCAAACATAATGATCAGAGCGCCGAAGATTCCAAAAATGCCACCGGAAAGACCCACAGCTATGATGTTCCCATTTCCAATAAAGACACATATATTGCCTATAATAATTGATATAAACATAATGAGTAGTGTTTTATTTTTGCCATAGTATTTTTCAGCTATTACTGCCATATCGAATAAAGCCATCAGGTTAAAAAACAAATGCAGAACCGAGGTATGAACAAAGCCGGCAGTCAGAAAACGATGCACCTGATGGAAAATAGTGATATAGGCCTTATAGTAGGCTCCGAAGATAATGGCACTGTTTAACAAAGAAGTATCAAAAATGACTCTAAACAGCTGAATGCCGATAAAAACGAGGATACTGATTATTGCCGGCACTAAAAACGAGGCGCACATACCCTGTTTCAGGTCAAGCTTTTCTCTTTCCGATTTAGCTTTCTGAGAACTTTGTACTGATTGCACTGCCAGATCTTTTTCAATCTTTTTCTTTTCGTTTTCAATATTTTCGACATCATAGATTACCGTTGAAATTTCGGGAAAAGAATCCATTACCGGCTGCAGGACATCGGTGTTGGGCTGCAGTCTGATATACTGAACATCAGCAAAGTTATAGTTGGTAGCCCCTTCATTAAATGAGATATCTAAAACAGAACCGGCTTCTGATCTGATCAGACTCCTTATTTTACCGGCTGTAGCTGCCAGAAACTGATACTTACCGGTTCTGGTCTGATCATTGTCATTACTGATATGAATTATCGGAAAATGAGGGTTTCTTTCATTGACCAGCCAGTAATCTATTTCCTTTTTATCAATCTTAAAATTACTTATCACCGAAACCTGTAAGTACTCTTTAGAAACCATAAAATATTTAATTAACTGTAAAGCCCACAGTGAAGCTTTATTATTCATTATATACAACCTCTTCTCTTAGATTCTGCAGATACTGCTGAAAATCTTTTGGCAAATCTGCTTTTACTGTCATGCTTTCTTTAGTAATCGGATGGATAAATGTCAGCTCACAGGCATGTAACAGCTGTCCATCTCCTTTCTGTTTTCTAAAAGCATATTTTGGATCATTAACAACCGGATAACCGATATATTCCAGATGCACTCTTATCTGATGAGTTCTTCCAGTCTTTAAAGAACATTCTAACAGGGAGTGATTATCAAATCTTTCGACAACAGTGAAATAAGTGACTGCATCTTTACTGTTTTTATCGGTAACCGCCATCTTCTGCCGATCATAAGGATCTCGGCCAATAGGAGCATCAATTGTTCCATGGTCATGGCCGATGACTCCATGGACCAGAGCATAATACTTTCTGCTCATTTCATGATTGGCCAACTGTCCGGCCAGAAACTGGTGAGCCTGATTGTTTTTAGCCATAATAATCAGCCCGGTTGTGTCCTTATCAATTCTATGAACGACTCCAGGTCTTAAAACACCATTTAAATCACTTAGCTGACCGCAATGATATAAAACACCTTCCACCAGTGTCAGCTCCCTGGTTGTCGCTGTCGGATGAACAATCATCCCTTTCACTTTGTTGAGAATAATTATATCATCATCTTCATAAACTATATCCAAATCCATTTTATGCGGTTTAACAACATATTCAACTTCCTGAGGCAGATCAACAGTAATCTCTTCACCGGTTTTTACTTTATAATTGCTTTTTACCGGTTCGTCATCTACACAGACCAGGCCTTCTTCAATCAGTTTCTGCAGTTTAGTTCTTGATAAATCAAACCTGCCCTTTAAAGCCTTATCTATTCTTAAACCATCCATCTGCTCATCAACAATAATAGTTACTTCTTCCATAAAGACCCCTTTTCCACTGAAAACAGTTCATAGAGAATAAACAGTACTGCACCCACAGTAATAAAGCTGTCGGCAAAATTAAAGACCGGAAAATCATAGCCGAAAATATAAAAATCCAGAAAATCAATCACATAACCATAAATGACCCTATCGATGACATTGCCAATAGCACCTGCCAATATCAGCTGCAGAGAAAACTTTTCCAGAGATTTTGGTTTATGCTTAATGATATGGTAAACAATTGCTGCACAGGCAACTAGAGCCATCAGCACAAAGAGCCATCTCTGCCCTCTTAAAATAGAAAAAGCGGCACCGGTATTTTCAGCATAGGTAATATAGAAAAAGTCTTTTATCACAACAAAACTTTCAGGATGGATGCCGTTAATAGCTTTCATCGCTATTTTAGAACCCTGGTCAATTAATACTAGCAGTAAAATAAACAAGACTGTGTTCAAACTAAATCACCGTAGATATTATAGCAAATTTCAAAACTAATTAAAACATAACTATTTATGTTGACTAAAACGGATAAAACCGACTTTTTAAAAAGATTGAATCGATTTTTATTGTTCAAGTTGCTTTCTTTCTATATAATAATAAAAGAAAAGAGGGATATCATCATGGATAACAACAATATTTACAACATTAAACTTAATGCCGGTTATCTGGCTAAATGGATACGTTATATCTTCATCATAACTATTGTAACCTATATCATCAATTTCCTCAGTGCTATGGCTGATCGGGCTGGCGCGGTTGGAAGCAGTCTTTTCCTTGACTATATCAGCCTGGCTTTAGGTCTGGTAACCGTCTTTTGCCTTTATAAACTGGCTGTCGTGGAAAAAGCCTTTGGTAAGGCCGGCATTCTTTTTGCGACCGCTTCAATAATAGGTCTTTTAGTCGGTTTTATACCTGAACCAAAACTTCTGAGTATGCCGCAGATTACTATGATGCTACTGATGATTGCTCCGGCTCCTATTAATTTACTGGCAGAATATGTAGAGCATGGCGGCTTTGTCAACATCCTTAAAGGTCTCGATGATTCATTAGTTAAAAAATGGGATATCCTCTGGAATGTTTTTCTTCCAACCAACATTGTTCTGATAATTACCGCTATTATCTCCATCATCTACATTAATAATGTTGAAGCTGTTGCCGGCACTGTTGCAGCTTTAGCGATAATCGGAAGTATTGGAGCGATCTTCTGCTTTGTCTACAAGTTATACATTCTCAATAAAACTGCAAACTTCTTCAATAATATGGAGATTTAGTCAATGCTTATTAACCTGCTTAAACATTGCCATACCATTAATAAACATCGCTTTCTGGTTATGAAACTGTGTTTCAGATTAGGGTTATATTGGCAAGGGCTAACCCACGACTTAAGCAAGTACTCCTGTATTGAATTTTTTACTTCTGTCAAATATTTTACAGGAACCAAAAGTCCAATTGACGCTGAAATAATCGATAAGGGATATTCAGCCTGCTGGTTACATCATAAAGGCAGAAACAGGCACCACTGGCAATACTGGGTCGACTTTTATAAAGGCCAGGTCGTCTATCTGGAAATGCCCTTAAAATATATTAAAGAAATGGTTGCTGATAGAATTGCTGCCTGTATGGTTTATCAGAAAGAGAACTATCAGCCTGACAGTGCTTTGAAATTCTATCTGCGTTCTCAGGAAAGAACATTGATGCCCGAGAAAACAAAGGAAAAACTATACTACTATTTAACACTGGTAGCAGAGAAACCTCTAGACGAAGCTCTGCAGATTATAAGAAATGATAAATGAAAGAAAGGTTCACCTCACCCTGAACCTTTTGTTTTTCTTTAAAGTATATAAATGCAAGCGGTTTGATCAGGTCATCCAGTCTTTTTAAAAACACAGGCAGTACCAGAAAGTTTATCAGTCACTTCCTCAATAGCCAATCCGATAATCAGTTTTATGATACCAGCCAGACTACCTCTACATTCCGGATGATGTCTTCTCGGATTTCAAAAGCAGATTTTCCAGAACAGACATCTTTTGGCAGACACTTATATATCAACTGTCAAATCCTTCAGAAATACAGCTTTTCTTATTCTGCACCTCTCCAACAGATGTTTCAATAAAGCCTGGAAAAATCATTCAATACTTTCATTCACAATAAAAAACCCAGTTTTTAATACCTGGGTTTTTAAGTCGATCAGAAAATCATTTAATTTCCTCTAATATTTTTATTAAATTTGTCTTAGTCTGAAAGCCTACCACCTGTTTAACAAGTTCTCCATTTTTAAAAGCCAGCAGGTTAGGAATCGAATAAATCTGATATTTTATAGCTAAATCCTTATCATTGTTAACATTTACTTTAACAATCCTGACAACTCCACTATACACCTGACTCAACTCTTCCAAAACAGGAGCAATCATTTTACAGGGGCCACACCAGTCAGCATAAAAATCTACCAGCACTGGACCTGATTTTATGACTTCATAAAAATTTTCACTTGTAACAATCTCTAGCATTTTTTCTCCTTATAAAAGGCTTGCAGCCTCTTCATCAACAACAATCGTAACATCTGGATGTTTCTGTAGAATTGATGCCGGACAATCAGTACTGACTTCTCCATTAACTGTTTTGAAGATAGCATCAGCCTTATTCTTTCCTGAAGCAACCAGCAGTATTCTTTTAGCATCCATGATGTTCTTGATTCCCATAGTTATCGATTGAGTTGGAACTTTTGACATATCATAGTCGAAGAAACGGGCATTATCTTTAATTGTAGACTCTACTAAGTCAACAACCTGAGTAACACTGTCAAATGGTGTTCCCGGTTCATTAAAAGCCAGGTGTCCGTTAGAGCCAATGCCTAACAGCTGCAGGTCAATCTGATATTTAGCCAGCTTTTCATTATAGGCGTCACAGTTGGCCTGCATATCAGAGCCTTGAGTTGAAGGAATATTAATATTCTCTTCTTTCATATTGATGTGATTAAACAGGTTCTCATGCATAAAAGTATAATATGACTGTGAATGATCGCGGTCTAATCCGATATACTCATCTAGATTGAAAGTGGTAATTTCAGCATATGATGTCCCATTTTCCTTGTGATCCTTAATCATTCTCTGGTATAAACCAATTGGTGAAGAACCGGTAGCCAAGCCCAAAACAGCTTCAGGATTATTTTTAACCACATCCAGCATAATTTCAGCGGCTTTATCGCTGACATCCTGATAATCTTTACAGATAATAACTTTAATCATAAAATCACCTCACTATTATAATTATTCTATCACTAAACCAATCACGTTACAAACCAATCAAACTTAGGAGCACGATATTTCAGTTTACCTTTATTCATTTCAATATGTGCTTTTTTAACAGCTTTATTTTCACCATCGACCTGTACATAGATTTCTCTATCAAATTCAATGTGAACATCTGTTCCGCTAAAACAGCTGCACTCTTTTTCATTTCTATGGGTTCCCTTAGCATATTTGCCAATCAGACTGATCAGTCTGGCTAAAGACATAGGTCTGATATAGCAGATATCAAAGATCCCATCAGTCAGATCGGCATCAGGAAAGGCATTGAACATCCCGCCATAAAACTGACCATTACTGACAGCTACCATAATAGTATCCTCTTCGTATACTTTTCCATCAACTGTCATTTTAAAACGATATCTCTGTGGGTTTAAACCCGCCTTGAAAATGCTGTAAAAATAGATGAATTTATCGGGTATGATTGTTTTTTTCTTTTTGGCGACATCATTGGCATAAACATTGATTGCAGCATCCAGCCCAAAAGAAGCAATATTTATAAATCTGGTTTTCCCATTTAGCACACCAAAATCTATGTCCATGTCCTCACCTTCAACCACTGCTCTGATAATTTCTTCATCAGTTCTCTTGTTCAAATCAATAGATTTAAAGAAGTCGTTACCGGTTCCGCCCGGAATAACGGATATTCTGACATTCAAATCAAGCCCAGCCAACATCTCATTGGCTGTGCCATCGCCACCAACACTATATAGAATGACATTGTCTTTTTCATTATATCTTTGAGCAATCTCCGTAGCATGCCCTGGATATTCGGTATAAATTATTTCATACTCCTTGTCTTTGTTTCTAAAATAATTTTCAATCACCGGTACAAATCTAAGACTTTTCCCCTTCCCGCTGGTTGGATTTAAAATAAATATATGTTTCATTCTTTATTAATGACGTTACTACTTAAACGCTTTTCCTCCTACGTAAGTCTGATGGATATCATAGCTGTCTTCCAGAACAACAATATCCGCATCATAGCCAGCTACAATTCTTCCTTTATGATCATCAACTCTTAAAAGCCTAGCTGGATTTAAAGTACAGGAATTGATTGCGGCAGCGACATCTACCAGACACTTTTCAATCAGAATCTGTAAACCTCTGTTAACTCTTAACGTTGAGCCCGCCAGAGAGCCTGAGTCAATTAGTCTGGCTGTTCCTTCATCAGTGATAATGATAGCTAATCCCCCTGAAGTGTATTCTCCCTTAGGTAAGCCCTTTGGTCTAAGTGAATCAGAAATCATTACTACATGATCTGCTCCCTTGACCTGGAAATAGTTATTGACTGCTTCCGGATTAGAATGATAGCCGTCAGCGATAATTTCTCCATACATATCTCTGATTCTGAAAGCTGCTCCCACTAAGCCCAGCTGTCGGTGACCATATGGGGTCATTCCATTATAGACGTGGGTTAGCAGTTTTGCTCCATTGGCTGCAGCCAGCACAGCTGTTTCATAAGTAGAAGCACTATGACCTAATGAGACCACCACTCCATTTTGAGAACAGTATTTTGTCAGTTCCATATTTTCATCATGTTCAGGAGCCAGAGTGATTATCTTAATCAAACCCTCAGCTTTCTGCTGATACATTTTGAATTGTTCTACTGAACTAGGCAGAATATGCTCTGGTGGTTGAGCACCTTTATATTTCATATCCAGATAAGGGCCTTCAAAATTAATGCCTAGGACATTAGCGCCTTCATAACCTTCCTTTACGACCTTGGCGACATTGGCAACCGCATTTGATAATACCTCTACTGACTGAGTAATCGTGGTAGGTAAAACCGAAGTAACACCTTCGTCAGCCGGCAGTCTTCTGATCCAGTCTCTCAACCCGGCCTCGTCACCGTCATTGGTATCGAAACCATAGGCTCCATGAGTGTGAACATCGATGAAACCTGGCAGAACTCTTAAGTTTCCATAGTCATGGTCCACTGCTTTGCTGCCGTACGCATGAACTGCGAAAATCTTTCCATCTTTAATTTCAATTTGTAAAGGGTTGAAATTATTAGCGACCCATACTCTTTTACTTTGAATAATCATTATTTACACCTCTTTCTACTACAATATTTATCAGATTGGTTAAAACTTTAACCATTTCTTTCATTTCATCAATAATAACCAGCTCATGATTACCATGACAGTTTCTGCCACCGGTTCCCAGATTAGGCGTAGCAACTCCCATAAATGACAGGTGGGCACCATCTGTTCCGCCTCTAATCGGATCATACTCTACGGTATATCCCAGCTGTTCAATAGCCCTGGCAGCCTGCTCTACAATAAACATCTTATCAGTCAGGCACTGCTTCATATTATAATAGGTTTCCTTCAGCTGCAGTTCAACGACATGACGATTATGCATTTCATTCATGTGCATGGTAATAAGCTCAAAATGACGCATCTGCTGATGCAGTAAATCCAGATCATGATTTCTGATTATATAAGAGCTTTTAGCCTTTTGACAATCGCCCTGAATAATCTGAAGATGATTGAAACCCTCTCTTTTTTCCGTGAATTCAGCTCTTTGATTGACTGGCAGCATATTATGAAAATCAACCGCTAGCTGCACAGCATTAATCATCTTGTTTTTAGCATCACCAGGATGAATACTGTTGCCATAGAAAGTCAGAGATGCACTGGCAGCATTGAAATTTTCATAAGTGACACAGTTTACCGGCCCGCCATCTAAGGTATAGGCGTAATCGACAACAAACTGGCTTAAATCAATATTTAAAATGCCTCGGCCGATTTCTTCGTCAGGAGTAAAACAGACCATCATTTTGCCATGTCTTATTTCCGGATTATGATGCAGAAATTGGACAAAATCCATAATAATCGCAATACCAGCCTTATCGTCACCACCCAGCAGAGTCGTTCCATCAGTGACAATTAAATCCTTGCCTTTTAACTCTTTTAAAAAAGGATAGTCATTAACTCTGGTATAAATACCTTCTGATAAAAGAATATCTTGCCCATCATAATCTCTGATTATTCTGGCTTTAATATCTTTGCCGCTGGTGGCATCACTGGTATCCAGATGCGCAAGAAAACCGACAACATCACAGGGATAATCAACATTGCTTTCAATTGTTCCATAAACAAAACCGTTGTGATCTCTTCTGGCATCTTCTACACCCAGCTGTTTTAATTCTTCAACTAACATATCTGCCAAAACAAACTGATCCGGTGTGCTTGGACAGGTGTTGCTCTCAGGATCTGAAGTGGTATCAATTTTAGTATAATTTATAAATCTTTCTTCAATCTTCATCTCTAATATCACTCCTCAATAAACTTTATTATACACCAAAATATATTTAATATATAAAAAAAAGGAGTTAAAACTCTTAACTCCCGATTAAGCTATTTAACGATAACACCTTCAACTGGACCGCCAGCAGCATTTGATTCGTCAGTATCAATGTGCATTGCCAAAGCATAAGAATCTGAAACTCGGCAGACAACATCTGAGAAAGTCAGACTTCGACCGTCAGTTACAACTTTGACCGAAACGACCTCACCATTTTTAACATCGTGATTTTTAGCATCTGCTTCGGTAAAGTGAATATGTCTTTTAGCAGCGATGACACCCTTATCCAAAGTTACTGAACCATTTGGTCCAACAATTGTACAACCTTCAGTACCTTCAATATCACCAGATTCTCTAACCAGTGCTTTTACACCGATACTTCTGGCATCTGTCAAAGATATTTCAATCTGTGTATCTTTTCTTGCTGGCCCTAAAACTGACATTTTGGTTTCACCTTTTGGACCAACAACTGTTATTCTTTCATTACTGGCAAACTGATCAGGCTGTGACAGCATTTTTCTAACTGTCAGCTGATATCCTTCACCAAATAAAGCCTCAACATGAGTTTGCGACAAGTGAGCATGTCTTGCACTTGTTTCTACCAATATTTTCTTATCACACATATTTTTCACCTCTTAATCTCTTTTTTAATTATATTACTAAAACCACCTTTTTTCAACCATATCAGGCTTCTATCTTTCTTTTTAACGAACAAAGATAATATAAGGATATAACCTGATAATGGTTTATAGTTTTCCATCAACGCTTTATAGCGTTATCTTTTTTCTTTGATAAAACCTTCTTCACGACTGTCCATGTTTGAATTCTCAAAAGCCTCATGACCGCAGGTTTTACATCTGTATTTATGCCAGCCATCTTCTGTCAGATGTTTAGGACTGTCGATTACCTCATAGTCATGGTCATAAGCTTCGGTACCGCAGCGAGAGCACTTTTTCCGACACTGTCCGATTTTTTCCCATTGATGACTGCTCATCTGTTCGTTACAAAGATAATCCTCTTTCTTTCGGCCGCAACGCTGGCAGACACCATCCTGCCAGTCGTGACTGTAAAACTTCTGGACAAATCCGCAGCGATCACAAATCAAATAGCATATTCCGGTTCTGGTCGACTCTTTCCACCAGACATCATCTTTCAAAGGAGGTCTCCAGACATGCTTCAATAAAAGTTTGCCGTTTCTACGCTGGTCGGCATAAGTTTCACGTTTTTCACCACAACGCTTCCAGACACAGACATCCCATTTATGATTGCCCATTTTTGTCTGCTCACACTTTTGGCAGTACATCAGGCAGGAATTTTCTTCCAGATAGCGCCAGCGATGACCAGGAAGATGCACATCTTTAATCTCGCCACAGTTTTTACAGATACAGCCATCCCAATCATGAGGAATACTTTTTTCAGCTCCGCAAATAGAACATTTCATTCTACATTCATCGGATATTCTCTCCCATTTATGATTCTCATTTCGTTTTTGACCGCAGCGAACACAGGTGCAGCCATCATTCCACTTATGACCAAACACTTTGCAGATAAAATTCATAGCCTTTCTCCTTTAAAAATAGATAAAATAAAAAAATCAATTTAATTCTATATCAACAGACTGAGATTTGTCATCGAAATACTTTAAATCGCAATCTGATATATGAATGCTCAAAAACCGCACATTCCTGTAATTCTGGCACATTTGATTCAGATAATTCACTCACCGATTAAACAATCCATTTAATGTTAAGCCGGATTGTATCGTTAATTATTAAAAACCAAATTCTTATTTAAACCTTTTAAGAGCATCTTTCAGTGTAATTCTTTTTGATATAAGATAGAAAAGATTATCTCTTTTCATTCCAAACAAAGGATGATTTTCATTAGATATCACCAGTACAAATGCTGATTTTTCCATCAACAGACATCAGAATAAATAGCCTTGCAACTGCCCTTTCCATTTGTTTCTTTAATTTCTGATCTGCTATACGTTTACATGTTATAAAAATGTGTTTATTCTTTAAACCCGCATATATAGAAATGATTTTCCTTTGCTGAAAAATGCTCCAAAATTAATCCGCAACTTTTCATAAAACTCATAATGCTGACAGAATTTTGTGTTTTTCCTTTTACAATACCATAGGAAGTATGTACCTTATTACTGTCCCAAGCAATATCAAGATCAACAATATATGGCTCAAAAGCTGCTGAAGCAATATCGGAATCCCAGATATGTATTCTTCCTTTCGGCTTTAAAACACGGGCAGCTTCTTTTATTGCTCTTTTTTGAACATCACTTGTCATATACATCAGTGTATAGAAAAAAGTCACATTTTAAAATGACTGTTCTTCAAAAAGCAGGTTCGTTGCTTCCATCAGCATTTTTTCACAGCAATCCGGAGCTTCATCCAATTCCTGCCGGCAGTTGTCAATGGCTATAACTTTATCTCGGTAAATCTGACCGATAATGCCCTCTCCTCCACCGCCTATATCAAGAATTGAACCTTTGATATCCCTTTGCATTTCTATTAACATGATAAACACCTAAACCAGACATATAATTTCATCATACTATAATGTTTTCAAAATTCAGCATCAGAGAATCACAGACTGGCACATAGCCTATCTTCATATAGATACTGTTAGAGACAGGATTTGCTAAATCGGCATATAGAACACATTTCTTATATCCTCTGTCCAGTGCCATCTGGCTAAGCTGGGTCACAATTGAACTGGCATAGCCTTTTTCTCTGAAATATGGCGGGGTATAAACAAAGCCTAAACCAACTGCTGTTGGCAATTCTCTCGAAAATCCCGCAATGGAAACAGGAGTTCCTTCAACTTCTAAAACATAGATTTTACCGGAATCTATTCGATACTGAGCTTTCTGACTGTCTTCAGGAATATTAATTTCGGTTTTCCCGTAGACTGCCGCCTGAAAAGCCGCATCCCAGAATGGCAGAAAAGACATGTCTTTTTCACTGACCGGACGTACTTTCCCTTGACAGTCAATATTCTGATTAACTCTTTCCAGCTGATAAATTCTCTGCTTATGACAGATACTATAAGATATCTTCTTAATGGCGCTATATCTTTCCGCGAAAGCCAGGGCTAATGCTTTTTCAGTGACTACTCCGGGAATATAAACCTGGCTTAGTCCTGCAATCAGACAGTCCAGTGCCTCGATACTGATGATATTATCTGTAGCATATAGCGTAATGTTAAAAGGAGGGGTCATAAGTGCGGTCAGCAATATTTTCTCCTGATCGGAAACAGTTGCCATAACCCAGTTAAGCGGATCACGCCAGTCGGTTTTATCAGTTCCCTGATATCCGATAATCAGATTGCCTAAAAGAATCATATTCTGAACTTCGTGACGTAATAAAACTTCATAGGTATCCTTATAGAACTCATTTACATCATCATACAGTTTAAACTTCATGCTTCCTCCCAGGCCAATATCACCAAAGCAGATTATTTTATGCTTCGTTTATATTAAAGACATTTTTCTTCTTATCCACAAAAGATTTTATATCCTGATATAGTTCACTGCTGCAAATTCCCACATCGAGAGTTTCTGCCTCAGTTTTTACACAGAGTCTATTCTTATCATGTATCAAATCTTTGATATCACGATAATTAACAAATCCTAATTTTTTGCCATAATAGAATAAATAGGATTTTGTTAAAGATAATTTCATCGAATCAATGTTTCTAACCGCCGGATCTTCCAATTCACTGATTATTTCCGAATATTCTTTACTCTGTTTGAGTTTTCCAACTTTTAAGACTCTAAGTACTCCCATAGTAAAGACAGCGCACCCTATAACAAAAAATATGATACTAACTATAACAACTTCACCGGCAGTTATGGCCGGACTGTTTAAAGTGTCTAAATAGGTAGACAAAAAGTATTCATCAAACTCATCAGCCAGATAACTCAACTCTTCCCCAAAAACCTCTACTATCATATTCTGAGCAAAATGTCTGACTTCACCATCCAGATTGTATAGATAACCTTCCAGACGATAAGAGAAATTGTCAGGATCTTTTAAATAAAGCTGTTCCAATTCATCAAATTTCTTATCACTGATGCAAACAACATAAAGGTACATATCTTTATCAAAAGCGTAATAGTATTCTTCGTTTGCAGTTGCTGTTTCCCTGATCGCAAACTGATATAAGTCGATTATCTCCAGATAGACATATTCTCCGGCGACATCATACTGAGTATTGGCAATGCTGGCATATGAGTATGGTTCTTTTTCTTCTGCTATCCCTTTCATTCCAATAGAGCTTAACAGAGATAATATCAAAAACACGATACCAATAAGCAGCAGATAATATTTGGGGCCTGTTATCTTTTTAATCTTTCTTCTATCCATATTTTTTCCTCCACCTTTGTTTATTATATTACATTTCCTTTTAAATGTTTACATTTTTAAGTTTTTAGTATATTATTAATTAGCGTTGGCGGTCGTGGTGAAGCTGGTCAACACGCCGGATTGTGACTCCGGTATTCGCGAGTTCAAGTCTCGTCGATCGCCCCATTGCAAATAAAGCCTCAATGATGAGGTTTTTGTTTTTTTATGCTAATATATCTACAAGGAGAGTTACTATGAAATATTTAATCGCATCTGATATCCATGGTTCATATTATTATGGACAGCTGATTATTGATAAATTTAATCAGCATAAAGCTGACAAGCTTATTCTTTTGGGAGATATTCTATATCACGGACCTCGAAACGATCTGCCCAAGGGACATGACCCTAAAAAACTGGCTTCTTTACTGAATGAGTATAGAGATAAAATCATCGCTGTTATAGGTAATTGTGATGCTGAAATTGATCAGACAGTCTTAGAGTTTCCAATATTGGCTCAGTATTTCATTATCGAAGTCAATAAAAGAAATGTCTTTTTCACCCATGGTCATACTTTCAACAGTGATAATCTGCCGCCGCTTAATAAAGAAGATATCCTGGTACATGGACATACCCATGTTCAAAGAAATGTTAAGTACGATAATCATACCTATCTGAATCCCGGCAGCATTTCTCTGCCTAAAGAAGACAGTGTCAACGGTTTTATGATTTTAGAAGGAAATGTCTTTAAATGGTATGATGAAAACGATAATCTGATTGACAGTCTAACGGTATAGTATAAACTATATCGTTTTTTTTTATAAAAAAACTTCAGCTTCTGCTGAAGTTAATCTAATCAGACTATTTACGTAAGCCTAAACGTTCAATTAAGGTTCTGTAACGATTGACATCATTTTCACGTAAGTATTTTAATAAGTTACGTCTTTTACCAATCAGTTTCATCAATCCGCGATATGAATGGAAATCTTTTTTGTGTTCTTTTAGATGATCAGTTAAACGGTTGATTCTAGTTGTTAGAATTGCTATCTGAACTTCTGGAGAACCGGTATCACCTTCATAACGGGCGTAATCTTTAATAACCTGTACTTTCTGTTCTTTTGTAATCATTTTTTCCTCCTGTTAATACAAAGCCCTGTTCAAGCCGAGTAATAAGATGAGGAATCTGCAAAACCCAGCCTGACAGCTCTTAAATGATAACATCATCAATTCATAAAATCAACCAGAATATCATTCAAAACGAAGATTCCTTTATTTGTAGTCTTCAAAAAGCCGCTTTTTACTTCCAGCAGACCTTTGGCAATGTTTTTTTCAATTGCCAGATGATGTTTTTCTAAAAGATTGCAGTTGAATCTTTTATCAAACTCCTTAATATCAATACCTTCATTCATTCTCAGATTCATCATAATCGCTTCAAAAATCAGCTCTTCATCTGACAATCTGATTGTTTTCGCTACATATCTGTCATTTAGATAGTCAACAAAGTTTTTAGTATTATCAGTTCTGATATTTCTGATTTTAGAGCTGGCACTCAGACCCACTCCTTTGTAATCTTCATATTTCCAGTACAGTCTATTGTGCTGGGACTGATATCTGCCAAAGGCGAAGTTACTTGTTTCATATTGTCTGTAGCCATGTAGGTTTAAATACTCCACAATACTCTGATACATGATGAAACAGGTTTCATCATCCAGTTTTTCATATCTTTTAATGCCAAAGATGGTATTAGGATAGATTTCCAGGTCATAAATTGAAATATGTGTCACATTAAGCCGGACAGCTTTCTGCAGATCAGTAATAACATTAGCCAGAGACTGCGTCTGAAAACCAAAGATTAAATCTATTGAACGATTTTTTATTCCAGCCTCATCCAAATACCGGAAAGTATTATCTACATCTTTACTGTTATGTTTTCTTCCCATATGGGCAAGCAGACTTTCATTAAATGACTGAATTCCGATGGAAACTCTGTTGACACCGTATTTCTTTATCAGCAGAGCTTTTTCTCTGTTAAAGCTTTCCGGATTGATTTCAATAGTATATTCCTTTTCAGCTTTAAACCTTGACAACATTTCCAGTAGTCTTTCCAGCTGCTTTTCATTCAATGAGGTTGGAGTTCCGCCACCGATATAAACAGTATAAAAACTGTCTTGTTTTATCTCAGACAGTTCTTTTTCTAAATGCATCAGATATTTGTCTGCTAAAGATGATGAATATCTGCACCTGGCAAAATCACAGTAGCCGCAAATACTGTTACAGAATGGAATATGAACATATAACCCTTTAATCATCTTTTGGACAGTACCTTTTGTAGACATCGGCAATCTTCTCTTTTAAAAGCTGTTGAACATCCCAGTTATTATCAATAGCAATAGATAAGGCATACATCAGAACATCAGCTAATTCACTTTTGACGGTTTCTTCTTTAAAATTATTATCATCCCACTGAATGGTTTCCAAAAGCTCACTGGCTTCAATTGAAACCGATTTGATAAGAATTGGTAAAGTATCGGTTTTATTCCAGCCGCAATCAACTCTCATCTTCTGGATCAGGTCTAAAATCTCTTTCATTATTTGATCTCCTCGCCCATTGAAAGTAAGGCCATGAATGCTTCCTGCGGTATTTCAACTTCACCAACATACTTCATTCTCTTTTTACCTTCTTTCTGCTTTTCCAGCAGTTTTTTCTTACGGGAAATATCACCGCCATAACACTTAGCCAGAACATTTTTACGATAGGCTTTAATGTTGGTTCGGGCAATTACTCTGCCGCCGATGGCTGCCTGAACCGGAATTTCAAACAGCTGTGAAGGAATCAGCTCTTTCAGTCTTCGGGTAATATTGCTGCCTCTCTGATAGGCGAAGTCGCTATGAACAATGCTGGCCAGAGCATCTACTACCTCACCATTGATTAAAACATCCATTCTCTGCAGTGAAGATGAACGATACTCAATCAGCTCATAATCCAGTGAAGCATACCCTTTAGTGCAGGATTTTAAACGATCAAAGAAATCAAAGACAATTTCTGACAGCGGCAGTTCATAGACAACCATCACTCTTTTTTCATCAAGATAGATTATATCTTTATATATTCCTCTTTTTTTCTGACACAACTCCATTATCGGTCCGATATACTCAGCTGGAGACATTATTTTAGCACTGACAAAAGGCTCAGAAATCTTATCGACATACTGACTGGCCGGCACTAAAGCCGGATTATCAATTCTTAAAGTCTTTCCGTTGGTCAGTTTGACTTCATAAATAACACTTGGTGCAGTGGCAATCAGATCCAGATTATATTCTCTTTCCAGCCTTTCCTGAACCACATCCATATGGAGCAAGCCTAAAAAACCACATCGAAAACCGAATCCTAAAGCCTGAGAGGTTTCCGCTTCAAATACCAGTGAGGCATCATTCAGCTGTAACTTCTCAAGAGCGTCTCTAAGGTCATTGTAGCGACCGTTGTCTGTTGGATACAGACCACAGTAAACCATTGGCAGCAGCTGCTTATAGCCTGGCAAAGGCTGTTTACAGGGATTGTCAGTTGTGGTAATGGTATCGCCGACTCGGACATCTTTAACAGATTTGATTGAAGCTGCCAGCCAGCCAACCTCGCCACAGCCTAAAGACTGCTTATTTATCTCTTTTGGTGATCTGATACCTAATTCAGTAACCAGATAGCTGTTGCCGTTACTCATGAATCTGATATTGTCACCAACCTTCAAAGTGCCGTTTTTAATTCTGATAGCGGCAATCACTCCTCGATAGCTGTCATAATAACTGTCAAAAATCAAAGCCTGCAGAGGAGCTTTAGGATCTCCGCTTGGAGCCGGTATGTACTTGACAATACTTTCTAAAACCTCATGTATGTTTATTCCTGTCTTGGCACTGATTAAAGGAGCATTACTGGTATCTAAACCGATATCATGTTCAATTTCCTGTTTGACATAGTCAACCATCGCGTTTGGCAGATCTATTTTATTTATTACAGGTATTACTTCCAGATTATTGTCAATAGCCAGATATACATTAGCCAGGGTTTGAGCTTCAACTCCCTGTGAAGCATCAACGACTAAAACAGCACCTTCACAAGCTGCCAGAGATCTGCTCACCTCATAGGTAAAGTCTACATGACCGGGAGTATCAATCAGATGGAAACGGTAACTGTTACCATCATCAGCATCATAGGTCAGAGCTACGGCATTTAACTTGATGGTAATGCCTCTTTCCCTCTCCAAATCCAGATCATCCAGAATCTGGCTGACCATATCTCTTGACTGCACTGTTTTTGTGGCCTCCAGAATTCGGTCAGCCAAGGTTGATTTACCATGGTCAATATGAGCAATAATTGAAAAGTTTCTAATATACTTCTGATCCATTTATTTACCTGTTTTCTACTTTCTTTTTAAATTTTCTGGTTAAACCAGCTAAGACTATCGATATAATCATCACCAATGATTTATATAGTAAAGATGTTAACATAATATTGCTGCCATATAAATACATATCTACAATTACCTGCAAAAACAAAGTTAGCATTCCCACTATCAGAATTGAAAGATTGTAATCTTTTTTCTTTTTTGTCAGATAGACTATCAGATATCCTTCAATAGCTCTGATGATGAAGCTGAAAGCACAATAATGTCTGTATCCCAGGATAATATCCGCTACTGTAACCGGAATAGCAGCCACCAGCATGGCGTAGGAAGGTTCGCTGACCATAAGAAAACTCATAATAGCATAATCAGCCAAAGATAAGTAACCAAGATTACCGATATCGACATTTACAACAACAGTAAACATAAATATCAGCACCATTGAAACCAAGGCTTTCAACACATCTTTTAACACATTACTTTTCCTTCCCAGTTTCTTGCTGCCCCATTTCGGACATCGGCTGCCTGGCAGAGTGTTTTTCCCTCCAGCTGCAGCTTTTCTATTAATAATAATCGGTTATCAATAATGATACCCAATCCCTTATCTTCAAAGACAATCGTACCATTTTCCCTTTTATGATAGATATCTGTCATCCTTACGGTATGCAGTTTAACCTTTTTGCCGGCAACAATGCCATAACAGCAGGGATCATCTGATAATCCTCTGATCTGGTTATATACCTGTAAATAGGATTTAGTCAGATCAAGATGCTCTTCAGCTTTACTTATATTGAAACCGTAAGTCACTTCTGCTTCATTCTGGCTGACAGTAGTATAGCTTTCAGCGATAATTGACGGCAAAGTATCAAGCAGAAGACTTGTCGCCACTTCAATCAGCCTGTCATGCAGAGAACTATAACTGTCTTCGATATCAATAGCAATCTCTTTTTGTGAAATGATATCTCCCGCATCCATCCTGGAAACCATTTCCATAATAGTGATACCGGTTTTTTCATAGCCGTTCATAATACTGCGCTGAATAGGTGCCCCTCCTCTTAACTTTGGTAAAAGGGAAGCATGCACATTGATACATCCCAGTCTGGGAGCCTTCAGAATCTGATCCGGTATAATCTGACCATAGGCACAGGTAACAATTAAATCAGGCTCTAAATCTAAAACACTCTGATAGTCTTCCCTGATTCTGATGGGCTGGATTACCTTAATATTATGCTCTATGGCATACTGTTTGACTGGACAGGAAGTAATGATCTGTTTTCTTCCCACTTTTTTATCCGGCTGAGAAACAGCTGCGATAACATTATAGTCATTTTCAACCAGGCAGCGTAAAATCTCTTTTCCAAATATCGGAGTTCCCATAAAGATAATTCTGACATCATTCATTTCTATCACCCCCAATATTATACAATATTTTTCTGTTTTATTTGTAACCCAAACTATTATTTACTTTTTTACAAGTAAAAAAGCGGTCTTGGATTAGAAAAGATATCTCATATCTAATCATTCAAATGATATATCGATCATAAAAAATAAATAATTAAATATAGATGTCAATAATATGGGAAAATGTCCCAAAATAAATCAAACATAAGCGGAAAAAATATCCGCTTTTTTATGTAAATATGTGTTCTTGATGAGCCCTTTTCTTATGTTTTAAAAAATTATCAGTTCTCCAAGGATGAGTCATA
>JARKSP010000014.1 GCA_029974225.1 Erysipelotrichaceae bacterium | reverse complement strand
TATAAGTTAAGGTTGAAGGAGATCGAACCTTGCACATTAGAATATCAGGGAAAATCCTCTGATAAACTCAGATGGAAATTTGAAACAATCGGAAGTAAGGAATGTAATGTTATAGACTCACAAGGGAAACCTTATATTGTTTCATATACCACAGGTTTGACCTATACCGGCAGCCAGAAGGCGAACCTTACAAAGCTTGTTAAGGGTTTATTCGGTAGAAACTTAACACTTGATGAATTTGCAGAACTGGATGAAAAGGATCTTATTTGCAGGGAAGTAGGGGCGGTTATAGAAATTATAGAGAAAGAAACAGGAAGTTATCCTTCTATTATCCTTTTCAAAACAGTAAAGAAAACTGTAAAGCCTGCTGCACCTGCACCGGCTGCACCTGCACCTATAGCAGCACCAACAGCAGCACAGGAAACAGCTGCAAGGGCTATAAGTGAAGCTTTAAAGCCTGCTGCAGCTGCAAACAGTTATGCTAAATATGTAGATGAAGCAGCTGCAGCAGTTGAAGAGGCTGAAGAATATGAAGAGGATATAGAGGACAGTCCTTTCATATAAAAGTTATGGGCTTAACTGAGTGATGATCAGTTAAGCCCTGGTTTAAAAAGTTTAACATAGATATAAACCTGCTTTACTTGAAGATAAACAGGTAAATGTTTTGAGGAGTATATCAGAACACATACACAAAGCATTATCTTTAAAGGAGTATATCAAAAATGAATATAAATGGCAAGATTGAAAATATAACCGGTTTTAATAAAAAACTGGCCATATATGATATAGAAGTATATCCTAACTTCTTTTTAGTGGTTTTCTTAACGGAGGAAGGGCTGCAGGTTTTTACAGGTGAACAGCTGGAATCACTAAAAAGTTTCATAGCTGATCCTGAACTGGTTTTAATTGGATATAACAATTTAAGCTATGATGATATTATCCTGAAGGCCATATATAAAGAGTATTATAAAACAGCTGAAGAGATATATCAATTATCACAGGAAATCATTACAAGAAGTAATGATGATATGTTTAACCGGTTGAAGTGGAGGACTAAAACCCCTTGGTATAAATCAATTGATCTTATGCAGCTGGCTTTTAAAGATGATGATATGATCGGAGGTAAGGCCAGCTTGAAGGAAATAGCTGTCAGGTTGAAATGTGAGAAGATACAGGATCTTCCATATGATTTTAATAAAGAACTTACTGCAGAAGAGATGGAAAATGTAAAAACTTATTGCATGAATGATATACATATAACAGCTGAACTATGGAACAGGCTGCATAAGGCTATAGAATTAAGGCTGCAGCTTGAACACTTATACCATGTCGATGTTATAACAGCCAGTGAAGCACAATGTGCAGAAACTATATTGAAAGAACTATATATAAGAAGATCAGGAATAAGGCCGGAACAGTTGAAAGCTTTAAGAACTGACTATAAAGAAATAGCAGTAAGTGATTGTATAGCTGCAAATATACAGTTTAAAACTGCAGCACTGGAAGATTTACTCAATGAATGGAAAGGTTTGAAACTTCAATTTTTTAACGGAGTACTGCAGGATAAAACACTAAAAAGAGAAATTACTTTAAAAAATAAAGCATATTCCCTGGGATCAGGTGGAATTCATTCCATAGATGATCCGGCTGTTTATTCCACAACAGAGGACAGGATCATTTATGATGTAGATGTAACATCTTATTATCCTTCTATCATTCTTAATATGAACCTTCACCCTGGACACCTGACATCTGTATGGACAGACATATTAAAAGAACTTACCACAGAACGAATAGCAGCCAAAAAAGCAGGAGAAAAGCTTAAAGCTGACAGTTTAAAGATAGTAATAAATTCTGCATACGGTAAAACCGGTAATCAGTATTCTTTCATGTGTGATCCTAAACTCATGCTTACAGTTACAATCACAGGTCAATTATCTTTACTCATGCTGATAGAACAGCTGTCAGAAGCAGGTATAGAAGTTTTATCAGCTAACACAGATGGAATAACAGCCAGTGTTAAGGTTCAGGATGTAGCAGCTTTTACATCCATATGTAACACCTGGCAGGAGAACACAGGATTTAATTTAGAGAAAACTGTTTATAAGAAGTATATCAGAAGAGATATTAATAATTACATAGCTGAACCGGTTGACGGTTACATAAAGAAAAAAGGGATCTTCGATGATTGGAATTTATATAAAAAGAATGACTGTAAGATCATTTCAAAAGCACTTGAAAATTATTTCCTGAAGAATATTCCGGTTGAAGAAACTATCAGCTTGAGTAATGATCAGGCTGATATACATGATTACTTGCAATCATATAAGGCTGCTAAAGGTTTTATCGTTTACATAGGAGAACAGCCACAACAGAGAACTAATAGATGGTATGTAAGCACAGAAGGTTATACCTTGGAGAAGAGAAAAGACGGTAAAACCATAAAGGTTGAAAATGCAGGATCGGTTAAGGTTGTAAATGAGATAATTGATACAGGTTTACCGGCTGATCTTGACCTGAACTTTTACAGGCAAGAGGCTAAAGAGATTATAATTAAGATGGAGAATTCTGCAAAAGCTGAAAGGTTAAAGCTTTTAGGCTTATTTCCTTTACCTAAAGAATATAAATATAATCCCAAGGGTTCAAGGTTGAACGAAATAAAAACAGATTGGAACTTCTCAAAAAAGGCAGGCATAGGAGTTTATACAGGTCAAGCAGCAGGGTTGATCGCTATAGATATAGATCATCCTGAAAAGGTTCAAATCTCAAATCTTTTTAGTGATACCATGATTGTAACACATGGTGAGGCTGCACCGGCTGAAGTGCTGAAAGGTAAAGTTAAAGGTACATTGTTATATAAGGCCGTTGACCTGGACACCTGCACCACAGATAAGAAATTTGTTGATCAACATGGTTTTGAGGTTATCTATGGAGGTAAAACAGTACAGGTTTTAGGTTTACATCCAGATGGTACAGAATATAAATTATCAGGTGAGCTTAAAGAATTGCCTGCTGAACTGAGAACATGGATTGAAGAAAACACTAAAAAGAAAAAGAGGAACAGGAAAAAAGCCAGTAAAGAGGCTGATCTTTTTGGTGATCATCCTGGGACATGTCCGGATGCACAACAGGAGGATCAGAGTGAAAAACAGGTTGACCTGTTGAAGAAGATCATCTCAGAGGATGAAGAGCTGCACCGATGGAAATACAGAGAGGTTGAAGGTAATTTCATTAAGCTACAAGGATCATGTCCATATGAACATATACATGGTGATAAAGGTGGAAGTACTGACAGCCAGTTTGACATTATCATAACTGATAATAATACACTATATGCAGGCTGCTTTCATCAATCCTGTAAAGATGAAGTGAAGAGGTTAAATTATCGGTTAAATGAGAGATGGTTAGAATATTATCCCAAGGAAAAAGTAAACCTTAAAACTATACTCTCATCTCTTTTTAGTGGTTCTGAAGCTGCAGAATTCCGGCAAATATCAGAAGCATTTAAGCAGCCAGGTAGAGTAAAGCTTATAGCAGCACCAACTGGATCAGGCAAAACTTAGTCATCAGTAAGCTATTT
>JARKSP010000012.1 GCA_029974225.1 Erysipelotrichaceae bacterium | reverse complement strand
TTTTCCCCAGGCCTGACCATAATCATTTGATTTATAATCACCAATAAGACGTATATATATGGCCCTTTTAGTTGTCCGTTCAGCTATTTTAGGCTTTAATTTAAAGCCATCCGGAAGAGTTTTATCTGTAATCAATGTTTTCATAGTAATAGGATTATTCGTATCCCTGAATTCTGTTGGTGAAACGCCAAAATGTTTTTTGAAAGCTTTTGAAAATGATGCCGGACTATCGTATCCAACTTTATAAGCTATTTCATCAACCTGATGTGAACTGTATTTAAGAAGAGTGGAACCGGCCTCTATCCTGCACCTGATAATATAGGAACCAATCGGCTCCCCAAGGTAGGCACTCATTATTCTGTGAAAATGATAAGGTGAAATAGCTGAAATATGTGATAGTTTATCCAGGTCAAGTTTCTCATCAAGGTGTCTGGAGATATAGTCTATTACCATATTTATCCGCTTAAGATGTTCTTGTCTGGTAATTGGTTTCACCTGTGTAATGGATTTAATCTTTATGCAAAAGTATTACAAGTTCTGTCCGAAAGCATTTCCAATCTTGCTATTTTAATCTTAAGATGGGAGCCTCATAACACTGATGATATGGTGTCGTACGGGATTACGAAGCGATTTCCTGGCAGTTTACACCGAACTTTTTTATGAGTCACAAACGTTTACAAACCTCTGAACCGACCAAACCGACCGCAGGGAGCTTATGACCGATTTAATTCTGTTTTTTTAGATAGTGTTGCTCTGTTTTTAATGTACAATGTTTTGCGGTATGTATTGTTGGCGTTCCGATGCATGGGGACGGTGCGCCGCACTCCATACCGAGCCCAGATAGGTCGAGGTGTTTTTGCACTCGCTATGTAGAGCACCAATGACATATACCGATCTGATAGATAACGTAACAGTTTTATTCAGTGTTAATTAGCTCTTTTATTTTTTTAATGCTAATTTTTTTAGGTTTAACTGTTATCATATTCGGGCCAGAGTAGTAACGAATATATATCTTACTTGCCTTTTTGATTTCCATCATAGTTGAAACCGGTATCTTGTAGCTGAATCTGGTAATTTTCCTGTTGTT
>JARKSP010000102.1 GCA_029974225.1 Erysipelotrichaceae bacterium | reverse complement strand
ATTTCCTTTAATGGTCTATGATATTTCTCAAATGCACGAAGTGGCTTTTTTAAATGAAAGAGACCAGAAACTGGTAGAGAAGTTTACTCCTGGAGCTCTGACTTTAGTACTGAAAAAGAAGGAGATTATCAAGGAGGAATTTACCAATGGCTATGACACCATTGCCATCAGAATTCCCGATGATGAGTTTGTCTTGAGATTATTAAAAGAAGTCGGACCAATGTTTGTAACCAGTGCCAATGTTTCCGGAGAGCCATCAGCCAGCAACCATGAGGAAGCTTTGAAGCAGCTAAAGGGGAAGATAGATTTAATTGTTGAAGGTAAAGCCAAATCAGGAGTATCAAGCACAATTATTGACGGCACTAAAGATGAATTAATCCTTTTAAGAGAAGGAGATATCTCTGAAGATGATATAAAAAACGCTTTGGCGTGTTAAAAATACATATTACAGTTAAGGAGGAAAGAAATATGTTGCACGTAATAGACCATCCGGTAATCAAACACAAATTGACAATAATGAGAAATTCAGAAACAGGAACAAAAGATTTCCGACAGAACCTAGATGAAATCAGTGGTTTGATGACTTATGAAATCACCAAGGATTTCCCTCTGGTAGATGTTGAAATTGATACACCGATGGGCAAAACAATCGGCAGCAGACTGGATAAGGACATTGTACTGGTTCCGATATTAAGAGCTGGTCTGGGCATGGTTTACGGAATTCAGCAGCTGGTTCCAACTGCTAAAGTAGGTCATGTTGGTCTGTATAGGGATGAAGAAACTTTAGAACCGCATTTCTACTATGCCAAGTTCCCGTCAAATATTGCTAACAGCATGGTTCTGGTTGTTGATCCAATGCTGGCAACCGGGGGAAGCGCTGCTGCTGCCATCAGTCGTGTTAAACAAACCGGAGCAACAGATATCAGACTGGTCTGTCTGGTAGGTGTTCAGGAGGGAATAGACGTAGTGGAAAAAGCGCATCCTGACGTCCACATATATTTAGCATCCAAAGACGAAAGACTGAATGAGCATGGTTACATTGTTCCAGGCCTGGGAGATGCTGGAGATAGAATATTTGGCACTAAATAACAGACTAAAGGTGGTTTTTACCACCTTTTGTATTTGTTGAAAGGAAATAAAAATAAAGATAGAATAATAGTAAGGAACAATAGGAGTACACATGAAGACATATCTGATGGAATTTTATGATAAAGATTATCTAGAGAATTTGATTTCTCTATTTCATCGAGACTATGATGGTGTGTATTTTTTCCACTTTGAAGATCCTCATCCTCGAAAAAGACAGCATCTGATAGAATTTATTAAAGAACATTACCAGTTGGAAGCACAGTTTGTTAAAATTGATGATAACTCAGTAGCCCTAATAGCCAGTCAGATTATTGAGATTATGAATAAAGAGGATTTATATGATTTTGATATTACTGGCGGCTCAGAACTTTTTTCGGTAGCCACTGGATATATTATCGGAAAGTATCGTAGTTATAAAACGATGGTTCATCAATATGATGTTGAAACCGATACTTTAATCTATAACAATAACGAGGATGTTTACCTTAGAAAAGAAGACAGTACTGCAACCATTGAAGAAATTATTGCGATGAATGGCGGCAAGGTTATTTCTATTTCTAACGGGATTATTTATAATTATTTAAACAATGAACTGAGAAATGAGATTTTAAGAGTCTGGAATGCGATTAAGGTAATACCGTATGAATGGAATAAATTCTGCTCCCTGCCTTTTGTCTCTTATGAAGATAACGGGAAAACAATTTATCAGCGCAAATGCAGCAAGCAGGGTGATGAAAAAATAGTTGGCAGAGTAATGGATCGACTTACAAGACTGAAGATAATTGTCGATTGGCAGTATAAAATGATTGGTGTCAACAGGTATTGCGTCTATGAGATGAATTCAATTTCCAGAACCAGAGATTTATATGAAAAATCTGGTTCCGCACTGGAAATGTACACCTGTCTGGCCGCTTTTGACAGCTGTAATTTCAAGGATTGTCAAACTGGTGTCTTAATCGATTTAAATGGGATAATAACCAATATACCAGCTGATCCAAGAAATGAAATAGATGTTGTCTTGATTTATAATCATACGCCAATTTTCATTAGCTGTAAGAATACCCAGCCGACAAAAGAATTTCTATATGAAATAAAAGTTATGGCTCAACAGTATGGCGGCAAATATGCCAAGGCCGTTTTAGTAACTATAGCCAAGGCTATCGAACCGGTGAGACAGAGGGCACTGGAGATGGATGTAATTCTTCTGGACGGTGTTTATCAGCATACCTTAACACAATTTAAAGAAGAATTAATAAAGTATTTTCCGTATTTATAGTTAATGGATTGGTAAGCCAAATAAATATAGAAAAGAAAAAGGGCTTATGATATGATATAAAGGATTAATGTCGATTTATCGAAGGGAGATGACGAATATGTTAGAAGAAAATTCAGACAAACAAAAGAAGTTAACAGATTCAATTACTTTTTCGTCATCTGACTATCCTAATGGATAAGAGAATCAGAGGACTTTCTGTTTCAATAACCATTGTCTTATCTATAATCTTTGCTTTTATCAATAAAGCAATAAGTGCCGGAATGATACTCGGATGTTTAGCCTCAATGACATATATCCATTTATTAACCGTCAATATGGATGAGACAATTAATAAGCAGCAAAGTTCTGGTAAGATGGTAATATCAAAGCTATTTCGTTTATCAATAATTATTATATCGATGTTAATTGCAATGGTGATTCCAGAAAAAGTAAATATTTTCGGAGTTTTTTTTGGACTAATGATTTTTAAGTTAAGTTTATTGTTTTTAGCTATAAAAAGAAAGGAAGGCGAGTAAGATGGAAGTACAGCCAACAGTATTCTATATCATAGCAATAGTGGCTATTATTGCGGTAATGTTAATATTAATTAATAGAAAACTGGTTAAATTTGATCCGCTGTCAAAACCTAAAGGAATTGTGCTGGTGGTTATGATGGCTGCTGAAATGGTTGATAAAATGGTAAAAGAAAAAACAGATGATAAAGCAGCAAAGTTTTTAACCCCCTATATTCTTACTGTGGCAGTTTATATTTTCCTGTCTAATATAGCTGGATTATTGGCTTTTGAATCACCAACATCAAATTATAGCGTAACTTTAACGTTAGCAGCTATTACCTGTTTTTTAATTGAATACTATTCGATTAAAGCTAATGGAATCAAATCATATATGAAAAGTCTGGCTGAGCCGATGGCACCGTTTATCATTATGAACCTGATCAGCAAAGCTTCAACATTATTATCATTATCACTACGTTTATTTGGTAATATCACTGCTGGAACAGTGCTGATGGGAGTTATTTATCAGTTATTTGCCAAGGTATCAGCAATGATTCCGCTATTTACCAATTTTAATTTCTTTGGAGTACTGGTTACTCCAGTACTGCATTTCTACTTTGATTTATTCTCAGGAGCAATGCAGGCTTATATATTTATTACACTGACACTCTCTTTTATCGGAAAAGAGTTACCAAAAGAACAATAGGAGGAAAAGAAAATGGAAACAGGAATTATCGCTTTAGCAGCAGCACTGGCAGTAGCTGGTGGAGCTATTGTAGGTGTCTATGAAGCAAAAGTCGCAATTGCCGCAGTAGAAGCAATCGGAAAAAATCCGGATGCCTCAAGCAAGATTCAAGGTATGGCTATCATTGGAGCAGCTATTGCAGAGACTTCAGCTATTTATGGCTTGTTAATAGCGTTTTTAATCATCTTCATTTTAGGAGCATAATAGTATGAGAATACCTGATATTTTGCAGTTATTAATGCCAAATATCTTAACTGTTGCCACCCAATTATTATCTACCGCTATATTGTTTACCTTAATGTATCTGTTATTATGGAAACCTGTTAAAAGAATTCTTGATAAAAGATCAGATTATGAACAGTCAAGACTGACAGATGCTGATGCGTTAATAGAAGAAACTGAAATGTTAAATCAGAAAGCTAATACTCATCTTGAAGAAGCGAAGTATAAAGCTCAGGAAACTATTAGAAAAGCCCAGGAAGAAGGCTTAAGATTAAAAAACAATTTAGTAGAAGAAGGAAAACAGAAATCACAGCAGTTAGTTGAAGAAGCCCAATATAATATCACTTTACAGAAAAACAAAATGTTAGAAGACATGCATCAGGAGATTGTTAATGTAGCAATTACAGCAGCCGAAAAAATGCTGCAGGAAAAATTGGATAGCCAGTCAGATATTGACAGCATCGAAAGCTTCATTAGCGAAGTAACCGGCAAATGAGTATAACTACCAGAAGATATGCCTATGATTTGTATAATTTAGCTTTACAGGATGAAAAAGTAGACTTATATTTCAATACTTTCAATCAGATTAATGAAAGACTAAATATAGACAGAGAGCTGGCAGCATATCTTGATTCAACAACCATTTCTACAAGTGATAAAAAAGAAGGACTTCAAAAGGCATTTAATAACACCTTGGACAATGATGTATTAACAACGTTCTTTATAATGAATAACGCCATCAATCAGAAACATACTGAGTTACTGTTAATTCAGGATTTTTTGGCGTACTACTATCGTGTCAAGGGCATTGGTTTTGGTGTGGTTTATTCGGTCAGACCATTGGAAAAACCACATATTGAAAAACTGGAAGCAGCTATTGGCAGTGAATTAGAACAGAAAGTGGTGTTGGAAAACAAGCTTGACGAAACTCTTATTGGTGGTTTTAAGGTTGTTATTAATAATAATGTCTGGGATGGTTCATATCGTTCAAAGTTAAAAGATCTTAAAGCTTCACTGTTGACAAAAGATGAAGACTTCCAGGCTTCAACAAAAGAGATAAGTCTTTCAATCAAGGAACATATTGATACTTTTGAAAAACAGAGAGTCAATGTTCAGACTTCAGCGACTACCGGTTATGTAACAACAGTAGCTGACGGAATCGTAAACATCAGCGGTGTCTTTGAAGCGATGTCTGAAGAACTGTTAGCAATTGGGGATAGTGTAGCAATGGTTATGAACCTGGAAGAAGACAATGTCGGAGCAGTACTTTTATCAGATAGCGGCAATGTCGTTGAAGGAAGTCAGGTAACAGCTACCGGTAGAGTTGTTGAAGTGCCGGTTGGTGATGCACTGCTAGGCAGAGTGGTAGATGCTCTTGGTCGACCAATCGATGGCAAAGGAGCCATCAAAACCAATCAATATGCACCAATTGAAAAAACAGCCCCAGGAGTTATTGAAAGACAGTCAGTACATCAGCCTTTAGAAACGGGACTGAAGGTTATTGACTCAATGATTCCCATCGGCAAGGGTCAGCGTGAACTGATCATTGGTGACAGACAGACTGGTAAAACAGCTATTGCCATAGATACCATCCTGAATCAGCAGGGGAAAAATGTTAAGTGTATCTATGTAGCCATCGGCCAGAAGAATTCTACAGTAGCTCAGATTGTGGAAAGATTAAAACAGAACGGAGCCATGGCTTATACAACGGTAGTTGTTGCTGGAGCAAGTGAGCCGGCAGCACTGCAATATATCGCCCCTTATGCGGGCTGTTCAATCAGCGAATACTGGATGAATCAGGGGCAGGATGTCTTGATTATTTATGATGATTTAAGCAAGCATGCTGTTGCCTACCGTACGCTTTCCCTACTTTTAAAGCGTCCTCCAGGAAGAGAAGCTTATCCAGGTGATGTTTTCTATCTGCATTCCAGACTGTTAGAAAGAAGCGGAAAACTATCGGCAGAGTTAGGCGGAGGTTCTTTAACCGCTTTACCGATTGTAGAAACTCAGGCTGGCGATATTTCAGCCTATATTCCAACCAATGTAATTTCAATTACTGATGGACAGATTTTCCTGCAGACCGAACTGTTTAATAGCGGTATCAGACCGGCAGTAGATTCTGGCCTGTCGGTATCACGTGTGGGCAGTGCCGCTCAAACTAAAGCAATGAAGAAAGTATCTTCTTCACTAAAGCTGGATTTAGCTCAATATCGCGAAGTATTGGACTTCGCTCAATTTGGTACTGATTTGGATATTACTACCAAACAGACAATCAATCGTGGTCAGCACCTGACCGAACTTTTAAAGCAGCCACAGTATTCTCCGGTGGCAATGGAAGATATGGTTTTGGTTTTATTTGCTAACCAGAAAGGATTGATCGATCACATTCCTTTAAGAATGGTCAAGTATTATGAAAAATCACTGCTTCTGGAAATGCATTCTTCTTATCCGGAAATTGTCGAGGAAATAAGAAATGAAAAAGATATTTCTCCAGAACTGGAGGAGAAAATGTATAAAGTCATGAAAGAACATTGTGAGAAATACAGAATAACGGAGATATGAAATGGCAGGACAGATTAGCAAGATAAAAAGGCAGCTGAAGTCCGTGCAGTCAACAAAAAAACTGACTAACGCGATGGCTTTGGTTTCAACAGCCAAACTGCAGAAACAGAAAAACAAAATGGTAGAAAACAATGAATATGCTGACATCTATCATACTTTTCTGCTGGCTGCTCTATCTGCTAAAACAGAAGGCGAAGAGAAAAACCTGTACTTGCGAGAATCAAAGGCTGATAATCCGGCTCATATCATTATTACTTCAAACAGCGGACTTTGCGGTTCTTATAATCAGGATCTGTTAAAATATGTGGAAAGACATATTTCTAAAGAAGAACCGATTTTCGCCATAGGAACATATGGCATAAAATGGCTGAGAGCCAATGACTATATGGTCATAAAAGAATACAACGAGTGGCAGGATCTGGAACCGGCAAAAATCAATTCGTTAATCACTGATTTACTTATTCTGTATCAGAATGACATGTTGTCTTCGATTGATGTTATCTATACGCAATATGTAAATGCTATGACTTTTGTACCCACTACTTTCCATCTGCTGCCTATCAAGCTAAGTGTTGAAAGAATGGAAACCGAAATGCTTTTGGAACCCAGTAGGGAAGATGTCCTGAATCAGCTGATTCCCATGTATGTCAGTTCCCAGATTTATGCCACCTTCCTGCAGGCTAAGACAAGTGAACATGCGGCCAGAAGAAGTGCTATGGACAATGCCAATAAAAATGCTGATGAACTGATCAGTGAACTGGAGCTGACCTATAATCAGGCAAGACAGGCGGCTATTACCCAGGAAATGAATGAAATAACAGCGGGAACTGTTAACAGCAAGTAGAAAGGAGTTAATTATGGTAGAAAATATTGTCACAACAATAGGAACAAAACAGGAAGAAATAACTTCTACTTCTTTTGAAAATGTCGGTGAAGTAGTTCAGATAATCGGACCGGTTGTTGATATCAGATTCAATGAAACTCTGCCTAATTTATATAATGCGATAAAAATTGAGCTGAACAATGAAACCATCACCTGTGAAGTAGAACAGCATATCGGTGATGATAAAGTCAGATGTATCGCTATGAACCAGACAAGCGGCCTAAAAAGAGGGATGCTGGCTTTTGATACCGGCAAGGCCATTGAGGTACCGGTAGGCAGACCGGTGTTAGGAAGAATGTTTAACCTGCTGGGAGATCCAATCGATGGTTTAAGCAGAATTCCAAGCAATGTCAAAAGAGATGTTATCCATAAAAAAGCTCCAGCTTTTGAAGATCAGGAAACAACGGTAGAGATTCTGGAAACCGGAATCAAGGTTGTCGACCTTTTATGCCCATATATCAAAGGTGGAAAGACCGGGCTTTTTGGTGGTGCCGGTGTCGGTAAAACGGTCTTAATGCAGGAAATGATTCATTCAATCGCTACCGAGCATAACGGCTTGTCAGTTGTTGCCGGTGTCGGAGAAAGAACCAGAGAGGGCAATGATCTCTACTATGAAATGAAAGATTCAGGTGTTTTAGATAAAACGGTGCTGGTTTATGGCCAGATGAACGAATCGCCTGGAGCCAGAATGAGAGTAGCCTTAAGTGCTTTAACAATGGCGGAGCATTTTAGAGATGAAGATAAACAGGATGTCTTATTATTTATTGACAATATCTACCGTTTCTCTCAGGCAGGCTCTGAGGTATCGGCTCTGCTAGGAAGAATGCCTTCAGCGGTTGGTTATCAGCCAACCCTGGCAACAGAAATGGGTGAACTTCAGGAAAGAATCACTTCCACCAAAAATGGTTCAATAACTTCAATTCAGGCCATCTATGTACCGGCAGATGACTTGACCGATCCTGCTCCGGCAACGACCTTTGCTCACCTGGATGCTAAAACTGTTTTAGACAGAAACATTGCTTCCCTGGGCTTATATCCGGCAGTTGATCCGCTAGAGTCTTCTTCCAGAGCCTTAGACCCGAATATTGTGGGCGAAGATCACTATGATGTTGCTCAGGATGTTATTTCGATCCTGCAGAAATATAAGGACCTGCAGGATATAATAGCGATTTTAGGTGTTGATGAATTATCTGATGAAGATAAAGTCACCGTTAATAGAGCCAGAAGAGTAAGAAACTTTTTGTCACAGCCATTCCATGTAGCGGAAAAGTTTTCTGGCTATGAGGGTAAGTTTGTCAAAATAGAAGATACGGTCAGATCATTCAGAGAGATTTTAGATGGAAAACACGACCATCTGCCAGAAGCGGCCTTTACTTTTGTTGGAGCTATTGAGGACGTGGTGGAAAAAGCGAAAGGAATGATGTAATGAACAGTTTCAAGGTTAATTTCGTTACCTACAAAGGACTGTATGAAACAGTGGTAACAACGCGACTGAATGTTCCTACGGCAGAAGGAAGAAGAGGCATTCTGGCCAACCATATGCCGATAATGCTGCCTTTGACAATCGGTGTTATTGAAACAACTGTTGACAATAAGGATACCTATCATTCTATTAGTAATGGCATGCTTTTGTTTGAAAATAATGTAGCCACCATACTGTGTGACACAATTGAAAACGTTCAGAAGCTGGATAAAAGAAAAGTCAGAGCTTCTATTAAAAGAGCTGAAGAGAGACTGTCGGAAGCTAAAAGAGATACCGATATCATTCTGGCTAGAGCCTCACTGGCTAAAGCCATGAACAGACTGGAAGCTATCAATAAATATATTGATAAATAATACTGAAATAATGAGAACAAAGCAGTTCTCATTATTTTATTGGCAGAAAAAAACGAGTTTGTCCCCTCAGCCAAACGGCCAAGGCTTCAACCTCTTTTAAATAATAACATAATAATTTATAAATAGTCTTCAATAATTGTATCAATAATCAGTTTGATAGGAGCACTGTCTCTCTGGGTAGCCTGGGTGGTAATTATAGCCTTTTTATCCGGAACAATTACGATATACTGACCATCGGTACCTGAGGCGAAAAATATATTTTCCTTGCCGATCCAGATACCATAGCCATAAGCATGGTAATTCAGGTGTTTGCGCACAGTTGTGTCAAAATCTGAAGAATAGGCTTGGACGGTTATCATCTCCTCAATCCATGACGGGGACAGAATCTGACGACCTTGATATTTACCCTTATTTAACAATAATTCTCCGATCTTCAGCAGATCTTCTGCCTGCAGCCAAAGCCTGGTGGCTCCGGCCAGGTAGTTGCCATACTTTATCCATTTGGCATTTTTGATTTCTAAAGGCTTAAACAGTTCTCTTTCAATGAAGGCAAACAGATCTTCTCCCAGAAAATGCTGTAAAACAGCAGACAATAGATAAAAGCCGGCATTGGAATAAAGATGCTTTTGGCCTGGTTCGTATCTGATGGGATAATTAATCAGACAATCAAGATAGCTGAAAGGATCCATATCTTTAATGTCACCACGCATAAGCAGTTTCTGGTCATAGCCAACAGTGTGAGTCAGAAGATGTCTGACTTTAATCTTATTTAAATATTTCAGGTTATCCTGATTGGACAGATTAATGAAATCTTCAATAATAGGTAAAATCAAAGTGTCTAGATTAAATTCAGGATAAGAGCCCTCTCTGGAAAGCTCAAAGACTTTACCGGTCGCAAGTGCCATAATGGTTTTGCTTAGGCTTCTGACATCTGAAGGCTCGCTGCGCTGGTTAAAGCGGTATAGAAAACAATCGTCACTCTGCTTAATCGCCAATGAATGCATCTGAAGATGATTGCTATCTTTATCAAGAGATTTTTGAAACGTACTGACCAGCTGGTCAAATTTCTTTTGATCCATATTGCCCTCCTGAGATTTATCAAACATTATTAACTACGATTCAATTCTATCACATCTGTTCCAGATAGAAAAATTTTACAGAAAATAAGATAAATGGTAATGCAAAGAGTAGAAGTTAGTAATAGAAACAATTATTTTCTTTGTATTTACTAAAAACAGTAGTATATTATTATACTAGAGGTTTGAATATGAATTGTTTAGAAAAAAGAATTTTAAAGGATGGCATTGTAAAACCGGGAAATGTTCTAAAGGTTGACAGCTTTTTAAATCATCAGATGGACATTAACCTTTTAGATGAAATGGGCAAGGAATTCTATGAAAGATTTAAAGACAAAAAGGTCGATAAGGTTGTAACAATTGAAGCCAGCGGCATTGCGATTGCCTTTGCAGTAGCCAGATATTTTAATGTGCCGGTAGTTTTTGCCAAAAAAGCTAAAAGTGTCAATATTGATGGCGAAGTCTATATTGCCGATGTTGAATCGTTTACGCATAAGGTTAAAAACCAGGTGATAGTTTCTAAAAAATTCATTAATGAAGATGAAAACATTTTGATTGTTGATGATTTTTTAGCCAATGGCTGTGCTCTGCAGGGTTTGATATCTATTATTAAACAGGCTAAAGCCAAAATTGTGGGCATTGCAATAGCAATAGAAAAAGGATTTCAGCCAGGAGGGACAATTATCAGAAACCTGGGATATCATCTGGAATCATTGGCGATTGTTGATGGAATGAATGCTGATACTAATGAAGTCTTTTTAAGAAAACAAAAGTAAGCATTATATGATAAAGAAAATCCCTGAATACTTTTCGGGGACTTTTTATAAAATTTTCAAATGTATTTTAAAAAAGGATTATTTTCCATAATTCTTTTTTAGTGCTTCGATAGTCTGCTGGCTGATGATATGCTCCATTCTGCAGGCATCTTCACTGGCGATACCTTCATCAACACCAATGCTGATCAGCCAATTGGTAAGAAAGACATGGCGGTCATAGACCTTTTCAGCAATCTTTAATCCTTTTTCAGTTAAAGTGATGGCACCGTCTTTACCAACGGTGATAAAACCGCCCTGAGTAAGTTTTTTCATTGCCACACTGACGCTCGGTTTAGAAAAATTTAAAGCATCAGCAATATCAATAGAACGAACAAAAGAGTTCTTTTTAGAAAGAACCAGAATAGTTTCTAAATAATTTTCTGCTGATTCCTGAAGTTTCATATCGTCATTACCTATTATTGATTAAATTATAACAATAGTATAAATCATTTTCAAATTACACCGGAGATTGAAAACTAAAACAGCAATTATTTCAGCAACTGTAACTTAAGGACATATTCTTTCCCAGCCAATTCCTGGCACATAGATCCATCTTTTAAAGCTGTTTTCGTAAATATCTAAAAACTGAGTTAATTTAACTCCCTGTTTTCTTATTTCCTCATCAGCAGCCGGAATCTGCCAGCCTAACAGTTTATACAACTGATAATTGCTTTCACTAAATTCTCCTACCTGATACTCTTCATTGAAACTGTCATAGACAAGGCTGATTGCTTCTGCATACTGCTCTTTGGCAAACTCGAAAGCTTTATGAGGGTCAAAAAAAACTGGCTGCCCATATTGATTTTCACCAATCTGCCACTCTTCATACTTGAGATATTCATCAATGCTGGCTGAACCGGTATAGGGGCCAACCACCTTGTCACTGGAAGCATAAAAGCCTCGAATAAAAACCATATATAATGACAGTAACATTAAAGAAATAATGACACCAGTAATTATGAAGATATTTTTTATTTTTTTATTTGTCATTTACATTCACCTGCTGCAATACAACTCATCTTTTAATGCTATGCCTTTCCCTATCTAATATAATAAAAAAAGTTAGCAAAAATCAACCCCGAAAAACTTGTGAAAAAGGTATAAATAACATAAAATAAATACATAAATAGGAGGGGGAAAAATGATAAATAAAAATTGGTTAGACAAGGAATATGAAGGAAAAAGTGCCAAAGAACTGTTAAAAGCTCCTATTGATGCATTGCAGGGTGTATCAGAAAAAGATAAAGAAAAAATGAAAGAAGCTTTTGGGATAGACAATATCGAGGAAATGGCGAATCTGAAGTATTTCAAAAGGGCAAAAATTTTATATGAAGAGGCAAAAGGTAAATAAGATGAAGAAACATATATTAGGACTTTTATTACTGCTTGCCTTATTGTTTTTAGGCATAATGGGGTTAAACAAAGTTGATGAAACGATAAAAATGCCATTTATTGACAATTTCAAAAAAGAGAAAATTGATGAAAATCTGATTTTAGCCAATGAGTTTGATCAATTTGTAAACTCAATCAGTGACCCTGTAACTTTGGAAGAAGAAAATCTGATTGTTGAAGCTAGGGAAAGATATGAAAAGCTTCCTTTAGAAGCTAAAGAGAAAGTAACGACTTTAGAAAAACTGAAAGAAATTGAAAATCAGCTACAAGCATTAAAGGATCATCAGGCAGCACTGAATGTTATTAATCTGATAAATGCCTTAGATAATAATCATGATGAAAATGCGATTAATGCTGCCAGAGAAGCTTACGAAAACCTTACTGAGCAGCAAAAAGAATTGGTAACCAACCTGTTTATTTTAGAAGAAAATGAACATCAGTTAAGAACATTGGTAACTAATACTAATCTGAATGTCGGTGATATTGTCATCTTTAAGGGTGGCAATGTCTACTATGGCTCATATTATAAGCAGCCGGCAAATAATAGACCAAGAAGCAGATGCAAGGTAACATATGTCGCAAGAGACGCTGCTCATCCATATCACGTGGTATCGCTAGATGGCCAGGGGGTTTACGGATGGGTTGATGTTAAGGACCTTGAAAAGGAGTAGACTATGAAATATGAATTTTTAAAGAACCCTAAAAAAGCAGAAAAGGTCGTTTCATTGCTAAATATGATAGCAATAGCTTTAGCTATTATTGCTTTTTTAGCAGGTAAGACATATTTTATTTATATTATGACTTTAGCCTTAGCGGTATTGCTGGCATCGTTGGTGGTTATCATGCATTTTGCCAGAGGCGGTTGTGAAAATAAAAAATATTCGATTTTATATCATCTGATTGCTGTGCATCTGATTCTAACGGTCTGCAGTTTCTTTACCAGTGCTAAAGTAGCTGATTTCAATAAATTCTCCTATGTCTTTGTGACCAGTCTTTTAGCAGGCTTGCTTGTTCTAATAGCGGTGCAGCTCGTTTTAGAAAGAAAAGCCATCGCAATTTCAGCATTCGGTTTTATTACAGTATTCATTTTATCCTTATTTCAGGTAAATATCGTTTTGAATATTGTTTTAGCATTAGTGATGGCTGCAGTTATTTTCACATCACTGGCAAAACTGATGAAGCCAACGGGTATTTATGGCATAGTTTTTGGAGTAATTGCCCTAGTGGTTGCAGTTACATTGCTAATTAAACCAATGGCAGCAGTGGGCTTTTATGGTCATATAACTGTCTGCTTTGCTCTGGTGAGTTTCTATTTTGTTCTTCCATTATTTGCAAAAGACAAAGCTGAAGAGCCAGCAGAGGAAACTGCTGAAGAAGTAGAAGAGATTAAAAAATCTGGAGAAACCACGGAAAAAGCAGGATTAATCAAGGATTCTGAGGAAGCTGAAAAAGAAACAGAAGAAAGCAAAGAATCTGAAGCAGATGTAAAGGAAGTTGAAGAAATTAAAGAATCGGAAGCAGCTGTAGAAGAGTTAGAAAAAATCAAAGAACCTGAATCATCAGAAAAAGCGACAGAAGATATCAAGGAATCAGAAAAAGCAGTGAAAAAGGTAGAGAAAATTAAAAAGTCTGATGAAACGGCAGAAAAGGCAGCTACAGTTAAAGAGTCTAAAAAAGCCAAAGCAGTGAAGAAAAAAGACGGAACCGCTGTTGAAGATAAAGATTTGCCGAACAGAAACAGATGGATAATTAAGAAATATAAATCTCTCCCTCTGGATGAACTGATGAAAGCGCCGGTTGATGCTCTCTGGGGAGTTTCCGAAAATGATGCCAAACTGCTTAAAGCAGCTTTCAACATTAAGACAGTGGAAGATCTGGCAACCAACAAATTCTTCAACTGGGCAGTAGAAATTGCTGAAAAAGCAAAAGAAGAAAAATAAGAACAAAACAGAAAGGCTTTATTTAAGGCCTTTCTTTATCAATGAAAACATCAAACAGTTATGGTACAATATGTATCGAGGAAAGTTAATTATGTTAAATGATACAATTGTCGCGATTTCTACCAGCACACTGAGTGCTGCCGCTATAAATGTAATCAGGTTATCGGGTGATAGCTGTTTTGATGTGCTTGATAGGATTTTTGTCAGTAAAGACAAGAACTATGAAGGCTATCGCATCTATTATGGATTTATTGTTGATCCAGAGACAAATGAAAAAGTTGATGAGGTTCTGGTAAACGCCTTTAGAAATCCTCGATCATTTACCGGTGAAGATATGGCTGAAATCAGCTGTCATGGCGGCTTATATGTGACCAGAAAGATATTGACCCTATGTTTAAGTTATGGAGCCAGACAGGCATTAAAGGGAGAATTTACCAAAAGAGCTTTCCTTAACGGAAAAATTGATCTGACTCAGGCTGAAGCAATTAACGATCTGATTGTAGCGGACAACAAAGACAATGCCAAACTGGCAATGAACTCGCTGACAGGCAGTATTCGAAAACTTTTAGAACCGATGATTGATGCTGTTGAGCAGTGTGTAGCCCATATTGAAGTAAACATTGATTATCCGGAATATGATGATAACGGCATTATAACTGCTAATCAGGTAAAAGAACTGGTTGAGAAATGGCTAAAGGAAAGTGAAACCATTTTAAATGTGGCTGAAAGCAGTATTGTGGTAAAAGAAGGAATCAAAACAGTCATAGTTGGAAAGCCAAATGTCGGTAAAAGTTCCCTGCTTAACGCCTTGCTGGATCAGGACAAGGCGATAGTTTCCGATATTGCCGGCACTACCAGAGACCTGGTCGAAGGAGAAGTAAGGTTAAGTAATGTAACTTTGCATCTGATTGATACAGCCGGAATCAGAGAAACAGACAGCAGTCTTGAACAGATGGGAATCAAAAAATCAAAGGAAGCCTTAGAACAGGCACAACTGGTTATTGTAGTGCTAGACAGTTCGGATATTGATGAAGAAGATCATCAGCTGTTAGAGGAAACAAAAGAATACAATCGTATTGTGGTTTATAATAAATCGGACATTAGAACTTCTGCTGACGGCATAACAATTTCAGCTTCCAACAATGATATCAGCCAGCTGGTTGATAAAATCAATGAAATGTTTGAAGACAATAGAATAGCCCTGTCCCAGCCGGCTCTGACAAACGAAAGACAGATTTCATTGATGAGAAGAGCCAGACAGTCAATGGAATCAGCTTTACAGGCATTAAACGATGAGGTTCCGCTGGATCTGGTTACTGAAGACATTCAAAACAGTTATAGATATTTAAAAGAAATATTAGGAGAATACTCAAGAGAAGATCTGCTGGATGGTATTTTCTCAAGATTCTGTGTAGGTAAATAAGATGACATATTGGATAGATACGCACTGCCATCTGGCAGATGAAAGATACAGGGATGATTTTGATGGCTATATGCAGGCAGCAAAAGAAAATGATGTAGCTATTATCAACGTTATCTGCAGTAGTGAAGAAGAATTAATGTATGCTCTGGAAAAACAGAAGCAGTATTCCAATCTGGATATCAGTTTTGGCTTCTATCCCCAGGGTGCAGAAAAAATAACGCAGGAAGATTTGGATTTTCTGGTTTTTGTCTTGGAAAAGTATCCTCAGATTAAGGCTATCGGAGAAATCGGTTTAGATTACTACTACACTAGGGAATTTGCCAAAGAGCAAAAAGACTTGCTTATCAAACAGATTGAGATTGCTAACAGATTTAATAAACCGATTGTCATCCATTCAAGAAGCGCTGCTAAAGATACTTACGATACTTTAAAACAGTATGCTAAAACCAGGGTGTTGATGCATTGTTATTCTGATTCTTTAGAGATGATGAGAGAATATCAGAAGCTGGGTTACTTTATATCCTTTACCGGAGTTGTAACTTTTAAAAATGCCAGCAAGGTTAAAACAAATGCTGTAAATGTAGATTTGGATAAGATAATGATTGAAACTGACAGTCCTTATCTGACACCGGTTCCTTTTAGAGGAAAAGATAATCAGCCTTCCTATGTTCGCTATGTCGGGGAATATATTGCTCAGCTGAAAAATATGGAAATAGAAAAACTGCAGCTACAGCTGATTGACAACTATCAAAGGTTTATGGGAGCGAATAATGATTAAAGTGAAAGAGCTAATCGTTGTTGAAGGTAAACACGATAAAGAAAAAGTGGAAAAACTTTTTGATTGCAATGTTTTATGCACTAATGGTCTGGCACTAAAGGCAGATGCTTTAAAAACCATCAAGGCTGCCAGTGAATATAATGGTGTTATCGTGCTGACTGATCCAGATTTCCCAGGAAATAAAATCAGAGATCTGATAAACAGTGAAGTTAAAAACATTAAACACGTCTTTGTTGACAGGAAAAAAGCCATTGGAAAAAGAAACGTGGGTATTGAATATGTCAAAGATGAAGATCTGATTGAAGCCTTAAAAAATGCTGTAACTATAACAGCGGATAAAGAAAGCATCAGTTGGAGCGAGTATCTTAATCTGGGGCTGATGAAAAATAAAAATAAAAGAGATTATCTGTCAGGACAGCTGAACCTTGGTCAAAACAACAACAAAAGACTTTTCCGGTATTTGAATATGCTGGGCTACAGGTTTGATCAGCTGAAGGGAATATTGGATAATTATGATTGGCACTAGGTCAAAAACCAATTATATTTTAAAAAAGCATAATTACCGGGCTAAAAAAAAGTTTGGCCAGAATTTTCTTGTAGAGCCAAACATCATAAAGAAGATGGTTGAGCAGATAAATGAAGATAGCGTTATCATCGAAATTGGAGCAGGGCTGGGAGCCATTACTCAAGCAGCAGCACTAAAAGCTAAGCAGGTAATAGCTTATGAGATTGATACAGAGCTGGTCGAGATTTTAAATGATAATTTAAAAGAATATCGAAACATAGAAATTATAAATGAAGATTTTTTAAAGGCTGATTTGGACAAGATATCAGATTCTTATGGTCAGAAAGTAATAGTAGTCTCTAATCTGCCATATTATATTACGACTTATTTACTGACTAAAGTATTATTATCCAGTGACAAGATTGATAGAATAATCGCTATGATGCAAAAGGAAGTGGCTGACAGATTTACCAGAAAAGAAAAAGGAAAAGACTATAATGCTTTACAGGTTATGGCAGAGTATTATTGTGATATAAAAACACTGACCAAGGTCAGTAAAAACAACTTTATTCCCGTACCTAAGGTCGATAGTGAAATATTGATATTTGAAATTAAGGAAAATTACCAAAAAGTAGAGGATGAAAAGTTATTATTTGATATTGTAAAAGCCTGTTTCTCACAAAGAAGAAAGATGATTCTGACAAATCTAAATAACAATGGTTTTAACATCGATAAACAAGAACTGTTAGATTTTGGAGTAGATCCAGCTTCAAGAGTCGAGCATTTAGAATTGCAAGACTATATTAAGATTTATTCTATGATTAGGCAGCAGTTGTAATTTGTGCTTAAATTTATCAGCATGCTTTTTTAAGATATTATGTTACTGTTGTAAATGAAAACTGTCTGATTAGGACAGTTTATTTTTTCTTGCTGGAAAGTATATCTAATCCTACCAGATATGAAAAATATATCTTATCGCTTTTAGGGTATTGTTCTACCAGTTTTTTTATCTTTTCAACAGTTTTAACTGCATCACTTAATTTTTGTTTTTCTGAAAGATTGACTAACCCGTTTGCATATCCTGAATCAATCTCATAGTTACCAGGGTATTTTTCTGTCAGTTTTTTTAGTTTATCCACAGTTTTAAGCAATCCATTTAAGGCCTGCTTGTAGGAAAGGTTTGCCAGTCCTCGGGCATACTTTGAAGCAATTTTCACATTTTTACTATATTGTCCTGTCAGTTTTTTAATCTTATCAACAGTTTCAGCTGCTTCAATTAATTCCTGACCATCAGAAAGAATAGCTAACCCTCTTGCATATTCTGCAGCAAACTTAGCATTTTCGGGGTATCTTTCGGTCAGCTCTTTCAGCTTATCAACAGTTTCAGCTGCCTCATTTACTTCCTGGTGAATAGAAAGATTTCCCAGACCTATGGCATAGCTTAAAAATATTCTCTCAGTTTCAGGATATTTTTCGGTCAGCTTTTTCAGCTTATCAACAGCTTCAGCTATTTCATTTGTCTCCTGATTGGCAGAATAATTGACTAGCGCTATTGCATATTCTATGGCAATCGTTCCACTTTCTGGATACCTCCTTGTCAGTTCTTTCAGGATATCAACAGTTTCAGCTGTTTCATTTTCTTCTTGATGGTTAATAAGAATGACTAGTCCTTTGGCATATTCTAAGGCAAAATCAGCGTTTTCAGGATATTGTTCTGTCAGCTTTCTCAGTTTGTCAACCGAGTCGCTTACTTCATATAGTTGTTGCTTGGTAGAAAGGTTGAATAGCCCGCTTGCATATTCTAAAGCAATTTTCTTGTTTTCAGGGTACTTTTCGGTCAGCCCTTTTATTTTGTCGACAGTTATTGTTGCGCCATTTAATTCTTGCCTGGCAGAAAGACAGGCTAGTCCACTTGCATATTCTAAGGCAATCCTTTCGTTTTCAGGATATAATCCTGCCAGCTCTTTTAGTATATCAATAGTTTCAACTGCCTCATTTACTTCCTGGTCAACTGAAAGAAAGAACAGCTCTAGGGCATATACAAAAGCAATCCTCTCCATATCAGGGTATTGTTCTGTCAGTTCTTTTATTTTTGATATTAAAAAACTCTCATATACTTCCAGAAAGGACTTGAGATAAGCGTAGACACCTTCTTTTTTTGCTGGCATATCCGCTTTAACGGCATTATATGAGCTTTTTAATAAAACATTCCTGAGTATGGTCTTTTCCTTAATCCCGTCGGCGATATAATAGGGTTTAATCAGATCATCTATGTTTTTTATAAGATATTCATTTATAGCATATAGATCAAGCTCTTTAGAAGATGCTGGATTTTCATATCTTTTTTTAAGATAATGATTAAAGTTTTCGGATAGTTTATTATATAATTCTTCTTTTCCTTTTTCGCCACTGATTAAATCATTATACTTATCCAAAAGGTCAATTGATAGCTTCTTCCCACATGCATTTAAAAATCCCTTCATAGTAAAACCTTCTTAATTTTATATCCTGAACCTAATTGTTAATTGTTTCTCAATTAATAATTGAACTTAATTATATCAGAAATAAATGGAAATGATATTAAATAAAAATATAATTTAAAGCTCTTTTTGAAATTTTGTGGTAGAATCTCTTCTTATTTTCGGAATATTTAATTATTTGAGAATCTTATGATTGAAAAATCATTTAATGTCTTGCTTACAGATGATTAAATGTTTATTCTGCACAGCAATCGTTGTTTTAGACATTTTTGCTAGAGAAAGAAAAATATATTACCAGGTTTTTACAAATAGAGAATATTCATTTTACAAATGGAGTTTATTATTATATGTGTAAGTCAGGAACTCTTGGGAAAGAAGAGATAAGGAAAAGATATTCATAAGCACGGTAAACCAGCCAGAAAATGATATTTTTCTAAAACAGATGGATGCACTTGGTGACCATTGTGCTAATGCTTCTTTTAACGGTTAGTAAGAATTTAGTATCAGGGGTGAAAAGAGATGGAAAATTTTAGGGAATTAATAAAAGAATCAAAGGAATTGTTTAGTTTCAATGTTACTATGGGGGTTATAACTTTAATTGTTCTATATATTATAGTAATGGTCTGGCATGCCAAAAACAAACTAAAATTCAAACCCAGAAGGTATAAGGATATTGAAAAAGCGATTAATAGGGGTCATGTGGCTGAAGGAAAAATGATCTCTATGTGGGAAGATACTGATGATGGCACCAGTACAGATCCAATGTCCTGGGTACATGCCAAATATTCATATGAAGTGGATGGGAAATCCTATATATACAGGTACATGGATCGTGCTCTTCCACCAGATTTACTACCACTTTATTATGTTGATAATCCCGCTAAGGCTTTTAGAGAAAAACCTAATCTTATAAAGATTTTCTTGTATAATTCTATTTTGCATTTAATCCCCTGGGGAACAGCAGTAGCGGTTATGTTATTGTTAGGCGGGGTTTAAAAATATTTCTTATAAATGTCGATATTTATTTTACTTTTCATGTAAAATGGTTATAATAAAATGGCGACAAAACATATTGTTATTTGTAAGGGAGGAAACGAAATGAGTCAGAAAGAAAATGACAACAATTATCAAAGCCTAAATCAGCAGGGAAATAACGAACAACCTAAAAAGAAAACAGGTATTAAGATTATTTTCGTTATTCTTGGCGTTATCCTTGTGCTGGCAATGGCGGTACTCGCTATCAGCTGGAAAAGAATATCTAGTTATTTAGAGACAAAACGAAATGGTGTGCTTAATGAAACAATTCAATATGATTTAACTGTTCCTGACAATTCTTGGATTGATGATAGATATGCTAATGGTTTTGGAAATAAATATGAAGTCAAAGGTGAAGTGATAGGTGTTTCTACAGACGGGAATACAATAGTTACACTTACCAATTATTCCGATGGAGAAAAAATACGCTTATACGATTTATATACAGGAAATTTTATTAAGGAATTTGAAAGTAGTTATTCTGATCCATTTTCATATAAGAGATTTGCCTATGTTACAACTCATATTCCATTAATTACTTATACTAAAACTAATGCTGAATTAAGATATCTTGATTTAGAAACTTTAGAGATATATACGCTTATTAAATTTAAACTCGGAACTAGTTTTGAGGTTATAGCTTTTGATAGTATATATGATTTTATTATAGGAATGTCTTTTGTTGGAGAAGATGGCAAGAGCTATTATTCATATCTGGCATATATTGATTTTAAACTTGCCTGGTCTAAAAACTTCACTTCTGCATATTATGACAGTCAGGCTAACAGCGATTATCTTTTCCTTTCAAGTAACAGCAGTACCGAAAATAGCGATAAAAAAATCCTTACTATTATTGATAGAAAAACAGGTGAAACGGTATTGGTTAATAAAGAGATAGATAAAGATTTAACTATTCTGCAAGATGGATTTATCACAGCTGCACCTGTAGATTATAGTGGTGGAATTAGTTTTCAAGATTTAGAGAAAATTGATAAAAAAGTAAATGAAGTTTATGATGTAAAGGGCAATCTGCTGGGTGAGATTATTGGCTACCCACATATACCATGGTATCCTAAACAGAATTTAGGTGCATACATTACTACCGCCAATGTATTGAATGAAGATGTTAAAAAAGCTTCTGGAATTGTCTACTTAATCAATGCTGACGGCAAGGTTGTGGCATATTCAGTATTTGTAAATGATATTACATTCCCGATAACCGGAGCAAGTATTGATAAATACACTTATTCAGAAATTCAAGGCTGTAATAGAGATGGCTCAGTAATAATTGCACAAAAGATGGGTGATACAGCAGCCGAATACACTACCGTTATTTTAGATAATGAGTTTAATGTTATCGATGAGTATCAAACAGGTATGAATATTAGTTTTTCAACTGAATCTGGTATTTTATGGGGAAATGTCAGCTATGGCACTTCATGGGTGCTGCCTCCAAAGGAAAACTGATAAAATTTTAAAATATATAGCTGAGATATTTGTTTAAATCTCAGCTATATTTATATATTAGATTATCAATAATCTGAAATGACTTAAAAGGCAAATAATAAAGTAATTATAAGTTTACTGTTTCAGAGGATAGTTAGGTTGTGCAAGAACAGGCGATATTGTATATGGACTGTCTGTATTAGAATAAAACCTGAAGTACAAATTAGGAGTGGTATCATTATGGAATTCGTACTTTTTATTATTGTGGCACAAGTACTGACGCTTTTACATGAATTAGGACATGCAATAGGAGCTTTGGTTACCAGTGAAAAGGAAGTCCTTGTTGTTTTGGGACGAACCAGAAAAGACTCTATGAAAGAAGTGTTTTCTATTGGTCGACTTAAAATTAAATTAGGACTTTTTTCACCTGTGACTGGGTTTACTCATATTGAAATGAGCAACTTGAGCAGGGCACAGCTAATGGCTTTTTATTTTGGAGGTCCTTTAATGTCATTGTCACTAACGTTTATTTTATTTGTTGTTAATCAGCAGCTTATTAATTCAGAAGTTCATAAAATCATCCGATTCGCTTCTGTATATGCTCTGATACAATTTTTTATTACTGCTTTACCGATACGCTATCCTGATTTTTGGGGAGATTACGGGAATCTTGAAAGCGATGGCTTATCCATTCTCAAGTTGTTTAGAAAGAATTCAAATGTTGATATAGATTGAATAAAAAGAATCTGAAAACTTATCTATAAAAATGTTTTTTTGATAATGTGAATATAATTATAGGTTTGCTCCCTTTCTTTTACTATGTTAAAATTGGAATTAATATCATTGTAACAGTACTGTCACAGACTGTTATAGTAAGATAAGATTTATAATTTAAGGAGGGAAAAATGTTAGAGATTAAAGATACCATTTATTCTTTTAGTAAGAACGCAAAGCCTGTTGCTCGTATAAAAAGTGGCGAAACCATTAAGTTTATTACTGAAGACTGTTTTGGCGGACAGATTAAAAGCGCAGATAAACTTGTCGGAGCAATTGATTGGAGCAATGTCAATCCAGCAACCGGTCCGGTTTATATTGAAGATGCAGAACCCGGCGATGTAATTGTAGTAGATATACTTTCTATTGATGTTAAGCCTCAGGGGATTGGCTGTACTATACCGGGAGCCAGCATTTTTGATGGAGAAACAGAAATCAGAACCAAGGTACTGGAGGTAAAAGATGGCTATGTTCATTTCAACGATATTAAATGGCCTGCTAAACCAATGATAGGAGTAATAGGATGTGCACCTGCTGGTGATGATGTAGTTTCAGGCATGGCAGGTAACCATGGCGGAAATATGGACAGCAAGGTAATAACCAGAGGGGCAAAAGTCTATCTTCCTGTAAGAGTAAAAGGCGGGCTGCTAGCTTTAGGTGATCTTCATGCCAGTATGGCTGATGGAGAAATGATTGGAGCTGGAGTTGAGATAGCGGGAGAAGTTGTAGTTACAGTAAGTCTGATAAAAGACTTTAAACTTAATTGGCCGGTGACTGAAACAACTGATTCCTTCTATGTAAATACCACTGCACCAAGCTGTGATGAAGCTATCGAGCTGGGTTATCGAGAAATTCATCGACTTCTGATGAAGGCTTATGGCTGGGATTTTACCGATACGGCAATCTATATGAGTCTTCAGGGTGATTTGTGCGCCAACCAGACAGTGCTTATGTCAAGCTGGGGGTACAATATCCGTGTAGGAACACCAAAGGTTCCTTCTAAAAAAAGGCTTATTGGATAATTAAAGGCAATGAGAACAGGGAGTATTGTTAACCGGATTTTCTGGTTCAATACTCCTTTATTTATATGTTTTATATTTAGAAGTTTATTAAAAATGGTAAAGCGCAAAACAGAGATTGAAAAAATGCAAAAAAATGTTTAATATTAGTTGTCAGATGGAAAGGAAATCGTCAAGATAGCAGATAATTTGATGTAAAGATAGATTTATGATTGAAAAAGCGTATGGAAAGATAAACATTAGCATCGATGTAATCAGCAAAAGAGAAGACGGCTATCATAACATGGATATGATAATGGTGCCGATTGATTTATATGATGTTATTGATATTGAGATTGCTCAAGAAGGAAGTTATTGCTGCAATGATGATTTGCCATACGATGAAAGCAATATCATTTACCGCTGCATTGAACTGTTGAGAAAAGAATGTGGCTTTAAAGAGCAGTTCTCAATCAAAGTTACTAAAAATATTCCTCAGGAAGCAGGACTGGCTGGAGGCAGCACCGATGGAGCTGCTGCTTTAAGAATTGTTAATAAATTACTGGACTTGAAACTTTCCAAAAAACAGTTAAGCTGTATTGGTAAAAAAATAGGTGCGGATATTCCGTTTTGCATCTATCAGAAGATTGCCAGGGTAAGAGGAATCGGCGATATTATTGAACCTTTTGAACTGAAGGTTGATTATGATGTGCTGCTGATAAAACCGGAACAGGGAATAGACACCAGGACAGCTTTTCAAATGCTGGATTTATCTAAATGTCCACATCCCGATATCGATAAGGTAAAACAGGCTTTGGTTAATGGAGAGCCATTAAAGGATGTTTTGGGTAATTCATTATTATATTCAGCTGAAAGACTGGTTCCTGAAGTGCTTCAGATTATTGAAGAATGCCGGAAACTGGGCTTTGAAGATGCACTTATGACCGGCAGTGGCACGACAGTTTTTGTTTTGCTGAAGAAAGGCCAAGAGTGTAAAGGCTTACAAAAATATATGGAGGGAAAATATCCATTTGTTTATAAAACTTCTATCATAATTCGGTAGAAAAAAAGGTGTTAGAGTGTTACAATAATCGTGTAGGAATTTTTACAGGAGATTTTTTATGGTTTCAGCAATTGTTATGGCAGCCGGAAAAGGCACACGTATGAATTCGAAAAAAACAAAGACAATGCATAAAATATTAGGCAAGCCGATGGTAGAGCATATTTATGATACTTTAGAAAAAGTCGGTGTAAATAATAAGGTTTTTGTGGTAGGACATGGTCGAGAATCGATTATGGAATATCTGCAGGATAAAGTGCAATATGCTGTTCAGGATCCCCAGCTTGGAACCGCACATGCGGTCATGCAGGCCCAGCATCTGAAAAACGAAACAGGAAAAACCCTGATAATTAATGGTGACTGTCCGCTTATTACTGAAGAAACCTACCGACTGCTTTTAGATAAAACAACGAAAGAAAACCCTCTGGTTCTTTTGACGACAGTGCTGGAAGATCCTAAAAGCTATGGTCGAATAATCAGAGAAGGCAATCAACTGCTAAAAATTGTTGAGAGAAAAGACTGCAATGATAAAGAAGTTGAAATTAGAGAAATAAATGCTGGCATCTACTGTGTCGATAATGAATTATTGTGGAAATACCTGCCAGAAGTTGATAATAATAACAGCCAGAAAGAGTATTATATAACTGATTTGGTTCAGATTTTCAGAAAACATGGTCACAAGGTTATGCCGCTGATTATCGAGGATAGTGAAGAGCTTCAGGGCATAAACTCGATGAGCGAGTTAGCCAGTGCAACCAAATGGCTGCAGAGAAAAGTAAACTCTTACTGGATGAGCAGAGGAGTCAACATTATTGACCCGGAAAGAACATATATTTCTACCGATGCGATAATTGGTGCAGATACGATAATTTATCCCACTGTTCGTATTGAAGGAAAATCGATACTCGGCGAGGACAATATTCTGACGGAAGGTACATATTTGGAAAATGTTGTTTTAGGTCAGGGAAACACAGTAAAAAGCAGCAGAATTACCGATTCAAAGGTTGGCAGCAAGGTAACAATAGGGCCAAACAGTCATTTGAGAAACGGTTGTGTGATTGCTGATAAATGTAATATTGGTAACTTTGTGGAAATGAAAAATGTTATATTTGGTCACGATAGTAAATGTGCTCATTTAACGTATTTAGGCGATACGACGGTTGGAGAGTACTGCAACTTCGGATGCGGTGTTGTTACGGTCAATTATGATGGTAAATATAAATACCATACTGAAATAGGTGACCATGTGTTTATTGGCAGCAACGTAAACCTTATTGCACCGGTAAATATTGGAGATTATACTGTTTTGGCAGCTGGTTCAACCATAACTGCTGATGTCAAAGAAGGCGATTTAGCAATTGCCAGAGTAAGACAAGAGATTAAACCGGGATATGGTTTTAAGTATTTGAACAAGTAGAGGGGTGAGGACTTATGGATAACATTGTAATTTTTTCCCTTTCATCATCAAAAGAACTGGCAAAAGAGATAGCTGGTTTTCTAGGTGTTGAAAAGGGAGAAATAGCTGTAACTCGCTTTGCGGATGGCGAGATACTTGTAGAGCCTCAACAGTCGGTTAGAGGAAAGCACGTATTTATTATTCAATCAACATGTGATCCGGTAAATGACACATTAATGGAAGTGCTGATCTGTTTAGATGCCTGCAGAAGAGCAAGCTGTAGAGAAGTCACTTGCGTAATTCCTTATTATGGTTATGCCAGACAGGATAGAAAAGCCAGAGCCAGACAGCCGATTACTGCCAGACTCGTTGCTGATTTAATTCAGGCGGCAGGAGCTGACAGAGTGGTAGCGGTAGATTTGCATGCTCCGCAGATTCAGGGTTATTTTAAAATCCCTTCAGATAACTTAACGGCAGTCGATATGATTGGTCAGTATTTCAGAAATCAGAAAATGCATGATGTTGTTGTTGTTTCTCCTGACCATGGCGGAGCTATCAGAGCTAGAAATCTAGCTAACAGTATTCCTAACAGTACAATCGCTATCATTGATAAACGTCGTGTTAAACCTAATTTAGTTGAAGCAATGAGCCTGATTGGTGATGTTAAAGGTAAAGACTGTATCATAATTGATGATTTAGTTGATACAGGAGGCTCTCTGTTAGGCTGTATTAAACTGCTGAAGGAATATGGAGCATTAGATATTTACTGTGCCGCAACCCATGGAGTTTTTTCAAAAAACGCAATGCAGAAAATTGCTGAAAGCGGAGTTAAAGAATTTGTAATTACTAACTCTATTGAAAGATCGGAAGAAGAACTTGCAAAAGTTCCAAATGTCAAAGTGCTATCAATTGCTTTACTACTGGCAAAAAGTATCGAGTCAATTGCGACTAATACTCCGATTTCAAATGTTTATAAATTATTCCATTCTGATGAGGAAGAGGAAGTGTTAATATAATAATCAGGCAAGTCCCAGAAGGATTTGCTTTTTATATCTGTAATATATATTAAATAAGGTGATTGTTATGAAAATAGCGATAGTATTGGGACACAGAAACAATAGTGCTGGGACAATTTCTGAATTGTGTACCGAAAGACTTAAAATGCTGATTAAGGCAGACAGGATATTTGACTTTGATAAAGTAATTCTTTCTGGAGGAGTAGGCCTGTTTAGAGGAAAAAACAACTTCAGTGAAGCTTCGTTAATGTATCGGTATTTAAAAGAGCGAAATTTTGACTTAACAAAATTAATTTTGGAAGAGCGATCAAACACAACCAAAGAAAACGTTAAATACACTCTGGAAATTGCTGACAGATTAAAAGCCAGAGAGATCGTTGTTATTACTTCTATCAGTCATCGGCAAAGAAAATTGCTGAATCCGATTAATCTGTTTAAAAAACGGCTGCAGAACCACACTGATATTAAGCTTTCTGTATATAGTGAGGAGTTGTAGTCTTATTTTTATAAATGATAAAAGGTAGGCAAAATAAAAAGTGACACACTTTTGTGTCACCTTAACTAAAGAATTATTAAATAACGTTAAAGCTGTTCTTTATTTACCATAAAGGACATTTCTTTCCGCTTCAGATAATGATGCATCTTTAACGCTTTCTTTCTTGTAAGTGAAACTATCTACGTTTTTACTTGAATAGTTTTTCTGCATTTTAAAGAATTCATTGCGGGAATTCTTTTCTTCCTTTTTTGGTTCAGGATTTAAAGTTTTGCTTATTTGTGAAAAAATATTATCCATTTGTGAAGAAACATTTTTTCTGACCCTGTTTGTCTGAGAGTTTGCTCTTAACGCCAAAATAACCACGTAGATAAAAAAGAAGAAAAATAAGTAATAGATAAGGGGGATTATAATTGAAAATAATTTAAAGAATGAGTCTGGCATAACTAAACCTCCTATAATTCACTTATATTATACAATATTTTTTAAAAAATAAATATAAGAGAAATTAGCACTCAAGGGTTGACAGTGCTAAAAACAACTGCTATAATAAAATTGGCACTAGGGTATGGTGAGTGCTAATGAAAAAGGAGTGATTGTATGTTTAATTATTTAAGACCAAGAAGATTAGAAAAAATGTTGTTTGACGATTTCTTTAGTCCGTCATTTGTTACAACCAATACCAATACAAGTATGAAAACTGATGTAATTGAAAAAGAGAATGAATACGTACTAGAAATCGAATTGGCAGGCTACTGCAAAGATGATGTCAAATTATCTTTAGATGATGGCTATCTGAAAGTAGAAGCTCATAAAGTGGTAGAGAGAGACGATTCTACCGATAAGGTTGTCCACAGGGAAAGATTCTATGGCAGCCAGTCAAGAAGCTTCTACGTTGGTAACGTTGACCAGGATCTGATTCAGGCTAAATTCAATGACGGAGTCCTGTCAATTAATGTACCTAAAGAACAGCTGAAACTGGAAGAAAAAACAAAGTATATCAGTATTGGTTAATTATTCGCAAGACAGGGAAACCTGTCTTTTTTTGTGTGTTATAATATTGTCATGAACATTAGTAAATGGCTGAAAGATAATAGCGAAACAGAATTTAAAGATTTCAGTGTTCGACTGGTCAAAACCCGATATGATATTCTGGGAATCCGACTTCCCAAACTGAGAAAATATGCTAAAGATCTGGTTAACAGATTTGGAGCTGATGCATTATCCAGACTAAGTGATGATACCTTTGAAGAAATAATGCTTCAGGGATTTGTTGTAGCCTATCTGAAAACAGATTTTGAAGTTAAGAAGATACTGATTGACAATTATCTGCGCAAATGTGATAACTGGAGTCTGATTGACAGTTTTGCCAGCAGTTTTAAACTCAAGGATAAAGACTATCAGAATGGCTGGAAAATGTTAAATGAATATAAGAATAATCAGATGCTATTGCAAGAAAAACCCTATATCGAAAGATTTGTTCTATGTTTATCAATGAACCTGTATCTTAATGATCAGTACATTGATGAAATTCTAAAATACAGTGAAATACTGAAGGATCGAAAGTACGCGGTAAAAATGGCCAACAGCTGGCTGCTTGCTACAGCAGCCATTAAATACTTTGACAAAGTTATTGATGTTATAATAAAGATGGATGAAGAGACTATCAGGTACTTTAAAGGAAAAATCAGAGATTCCTATCGCATTGATGAAGATAAGAAAGAGAGGATCAAGCAGATATGGCCAAAGAAATAACTAGAATCGCACTGCATTTCATTATGTTTATCGCCAGCTTTTATTGTTTAAGCAGTCTGGATTTAGCTAAGATTCTGCTACCGGTAGAAAATAGAGTTGCTAAAGCGCAGTTTCTGATAATTTTACTGTCAATGGCTCTCGGATTTCTGTCAGCGCAGTTTATTCTGGCGATTATCTATCGAACATAAAATATTTTTAGGAAAAAGATGAAAAGCCCACTAATAAGATATTAGGGGGTTTTTATATGGTTGGTTTTAATTTGACAGAACTGGTTAGTCTGGAAAAAAATGAAAGGAAACTGGACAGGGCGATAAATGAATATTTAGAACAGGAAAAAGAGGATTTGATAAGGCAGAATTATCTGGAATTAAAAGAGCGTCTGATAAGTGAATGCAATTATCTGGAAAGGTCAAAGCTTAAATCCTGTATCAAGTATGGGATGGTCATCAGTGCTGGTGACATCTGTTTTATTGATTTTGGCAGACAGTATCTTTCAGAAACAGGCTTTCTGCACTTTGGGCTGGTTTTAAAAATGTTTAATTCTAAAGCACTGGTCATTCCGATGACATCCAATTCTGAGGCCTATTACAGTGCCTATGATGAAAAAAACAATCCTGACGGTTCCTCGCATCTGATGAGGCTGGGACTTGTTAAAGGGCTAAACAGATACTCGGTCTTGTTTTTAAATGATGTGAAATATATAAATACTGCCAGAATTATAGATATCAAGGCTCATATAGATACTGATTCACCATTATTCAGAAAAATATATCGGCGCTTTCTGCAAACAGTTCAGTTTGAAGAAATAGTGCTATAATTACTACATGAGCATTAGTTTGGATTTAAAGAAACACCAGAAGTATTTAGTGGCTGTATCAGGCGGAAGTGATTCGATGATGCTGCTTTCTCTGTGTGTGAAACAAGGCTATGATGTAGTGGCTGCTCATGTAAACTACAGAATGAGAGCGACTTCTGACAGGGACGAAAAATTAGTAAGTGATTTTTGTAGAAAACACGAAATCCCTTTTTATGTTGACTATCCGACTAAAACTGACAGGAAGAATTTTCAGGCCTGGGCCAGAGAAGTCAGATATAGTTTTTTTAAGAAAATCTATGATTTAGAAAGTTGTGACGGTCTGCTTCTGGCTCATCACTTGGATGACTCGCTGGAAAATTATCTGATTAGCAGAGAAAGAGGATCAAGGGGCTGGTATTATGGTATCAGTGAAGAAACTTATCATCACGGCATGAGAATAATCAGACCCTTAATCAGGCTGAGAAAAAAAGAAATAGAAAAGTACTGTCTTGATAACAAGGTCGATTTTGCAGTGGATGAAACAAATCTGTCCTACCAATATACCAGAAATAGAATCAGACATGAACAGCTGGAAAAATTAACTGCAGAAGAGATTAGACTGCTACAGCAGGAAATCGCCGAGAAAAATAGAGAATTGAAAAAAGACCTTGATTATATAAAAGAAAAATATGATTTTGATAAAGAAATAGCAATTACTGAATTTCTTAAAGAAGATAGCAGAATAAAAACAATAATCTTAAGATATCTGCTGAACCAAATCTGTCCGGAGAAAAGTTTTTCTACGGATTTTATTGCTGATCTGAAAGAAAAAATTGAAAGTTCCAGCCAGGGATTCAAATGTGAAATAGATGAAGATAAACTTATGGTCTGTGAATACGGTTTACTGTACTGCTGCAAAAAACGTGATGACTTTAAATTTATTCTTGATAAGATAGAGTATCTGGAAAACGATTATTTTACTTTGTCAGATCAGGGAAAGGTAATTCAACAGCTGACAGTAACAAAAGAGGACTTTCCTATAACTATCAGAAATTATCAGCCGCAGGATAAAATCCAGTTGCGATACGGGCATAAAAAAGTAAATCGTTTTTTAATTGATAGAAAAGTACTGTATAAGGACAGAATAAGCTGGCCGGTAATTGTCAATAATAATGGTCAGGTTATATTTGTGAAAGATATTGGCTGTGATGTAAATCATTACTCTATTAAACCTAATTTATTTATGATAAAATAGTTAATGTTACATTAAAAGAGAGGTTATTTTTATGCATCAGGATTGTAAAAAGATTCTTATAAGTGAGCAGCAGATAGTTGAAAGATGTAAACAGCTGGGTCAGAAATTATCTGAAAAGTATCAGAATAATCCGCGCAAAGTTTTATTTGTTGGAATTCTGAAAGGGTCAATTCCTTTTATGGCCGAACTGATTAAACATGTTTCTATTGATATTGAAATTGACTTTATCGCTGCCAGCAGCTATTCAGGGACTGAATCACTGGGCGATATCAAAATTATCAAGGACTTGGACTGCTCAATTATTGATACCGATATTGTGGTCATTGAAGACATTATTGACACGGGCCTGACAATTAAGAAAATAAAAGAATTGTTATATCATAAGGGTGCCAGCAATGTTAAAGTGGTTGCTTTACTGAATAAACAATCTAGAAGAATCTGTGATGTACAAGCTGACTATGTCGGCTTTGAAATAGAAAACGAATTTGTTATCGGATTTGGTTTAGACTTCAATCAGAGGTATCGTAACCTTCCATACGTAGGAGTTTTAAAAGAAGAATGTTACTAGAAGGAGAAAACTAAAGTGAAAAATAGAAGATGGTTTAACATCATCCCTTATCTGTTAGCGGCAATTCTTATTTCTAACTTATTTCTGTTTGTTGGTTCCAGTAGAACCACGGCAGTGAATTATGGAGAATTTGTCAAAATATTAGAGACAAAGAAAATTGAATCGGTAGTATTGACGATGAACTCAACAGTAATTGATATTACCGGCGTTTATATAGAAAAAGATGTTGAATATACCTTTGTTGCTACTTTGCCTAACACGCAGCAACAGAACGACGATTTAATGGCACTTCTGACAGAGAAGGTTACTGATGCTAATATTAAAATCAGAAATCCATACCAGACCAATTATGTGGCCGAACTCTTTGCTGAGCTGATACCGATGCTGCTTTTGGTTGGTTTTGGTGTGATGATGATCAGCAGAATGAATGCCGGCTCAAATAACAAGGCTTTTGAGTTTTCTAAATCAAGAGCCAGACTGGAAGGAAATATCAAAGTTAATTTTAACGATGTTGCCGGCTGTGAAGAAGAAAAAGAAGAAATGGCAGAAATTATTGAATACCTGAGAAATCCTGCCCGCTTTACCAAGATGGGAGCCAGAATTCCTAAGGGAGTTCTAATGGTAGGTGCTCCGGGAACCGGTAAAACCCTGCTGGCAAAAGCTGTCGCTGGTGAGGCTGATGTACCGTTTTACTCAATATCTGGTTCAGATTTTGTCGAAATGTTTGTTGGTGTGGGAGCCAGCAGAGTCAGAGATATGTTTAAAACAGCTCAAAAGACAGCTCCATGCATTGTTTTCATCGATGAGATTGATGCTGTCGGCAGACAGCGTGGAGCAGGCTTAGGTGGCGGAAACGACGAAAGAGAACAAACCTTAAACCAGTTGCTGGTGGAAATGGATGGCATTGGAGAAAATGCCGGCATCGTTATTATTGCTGCTACCAACAGACCGGATGTTCTGGACCCGGCTTTACTGAGACCAGGTCGATTTGACCGTCAGATTACGGTTTCATTACCAGATAAAAAAGGAAGAAAAGCTATTTTAGAAGTTCATGCCAGAAATAAAAAGTTTGATGACGATATTGATTTAGAAGCATTAGCTTCTAGAACTCCAGGCTTTTCTGGTGCTGATTTAGAAAACGTCCTAAATGAAGCAGCTATTATGGCAGTAAGAAACAACCACGACAGAATCAAAATGATTGACTTGGATGAAGGCATTGACAGAACATTGGCTGGCCCAGCTAAGAAAAGCAGAAAGTACACCGATAAAGAAAAGAAACTGGTGGCTGTTCATGAAGCAGGACATGCAGTTATCGGCATATTCCTGGAAGCAGCCAATGTAGTACAAAAGGTTACTATCATCCCTCGCGGGGATGCGGGCGGCTATAATCTGATGACTCCGAAAGAAGATACGATGTTATCAACCAAGAGCGAACTTGAAGGTCAGATCTGCGGTCTACTGGGTGGAAGAGTGGCTGAAGAATTAGTGCTGAATGAGATTTCAACCGGTGCTACCAATGATATTGAAAGAGCAACAAAAATTGCTCAGGCCATGGTTAGCTCATTTGGTATGTCATCATTAGGACCTATTCAATATTCAAGAGAAGACGGAAACGTCTTTCTGGGAAGAGACTACACCGCCAATAAGAGCAATTCAGAGAAAGTAGCTACTGAAATTGATGAGGAAGTAAGAAAAATCATTGACAGAGCCTACAGACAGGCACAAGAAATTATTACCAAACATCGTGAAGATTTAGACAATATTGTTGAGGCACTATTGGAGCATGAAACCCTGACGAAAGAAGATTTGGATAATATTATAAAATATGGTACCAAAGAGGCTCCAGTAGAACAGATAGTTGAAAATGTAGAAACTGAAAAATAAAAATACAGCTGACAGGATTTTGTCAGCTGTCTTAAACGAAAGGAGTTAGGATGGATAGATTATCAAGAGGAACTGCCTTAAACGGCAACATCAGAGTATTTTGCTGTCGTACAACAAAACTGGTTCAGGAAGCGGTAACCAGACATAATTGTCTGCCGACTGCAGCAGCAGCTCTGGGCAGAACACTTTCGGTCGGATGCATTATGGGAACAATGCTGAAAGATAAAAAGGAAAAAATTGAAATTCAGATAGATGGCAAAGGTCCTTTGGGCATGATGGTTGTTGACGCCTACCATGATGGTACGGTCAGAGGATTTGTAACTAATCCATATGTTGAAGTTTATAAAGAAGAAGACCCGCAGAAATTAGATGTGGGCAAGGCTGTTGGCACTGATGGTGTTTTAAGAGTGATTAAAGATATGAGTATGAAAAGACCTTTCGTTTCAGAGGTTCCGCTTCAAACCGGAGAAATAGGTGATGATTTTGCTTATTACTATATGAAAAGCGAACAGACTCCTTCAGCAGTAAGTGTCGGTGTCATGGTCGATAAAGACTATTCGATTAAAGCAGCTGGAGCACTGGTTATTCAAATGATGCCTTCAGCAACAGAAAGAGATATTCAGATTGTTGAAGAAATAGTGGCTAATTTAAAACCTGTTTCGCAGATTATCGATGAAATGAAAGACCCTGCAGAGATAGTTAAAGCCATCTTTGATGATTACCAGGAATTGGCCTGTCAGGAGTTGAGTTTTAAGTGTGAATGTAACAAGGGAAAATTTGCAATTGTTTTAAGCAGACTGCCCAAGGAAGATTTACAGGAAATGATTGATGAAGATCATGGCTGTGAGGTAATATGCAAGTTCTGCAACACTAAATATCATTATGATGAGGGAACCCTGCAGGGCTTTGTAAATGCTCAGATAGCCCATGAAAAACAGCAAAGGGAAGCAGCAGGTAAGGCTTAGGTCTGATGGAAGAGCTGAAAATAGGAAATGTAGTCTTAGCTAACAGGATTATTGTCGGGCCAATGGCTGGAATCAGTAATAGTTCTTTTAGAACTGTCATCAAAGAATTTGGGGCTTCTCTAATATACTCTGAAATGGTTTCTGATAAAGCTATCTGTTTTAAAAATAAGAAAACTTTAAAAATGTGTGCTGTCGATCAGGAAGAAAGGCCCTTAACCCTGCAGTTATTTGGCCACGATATTGATACGATGGTCAAAGCAGCTGTTTATTTAGATAAAGAAACGGCTTGCGATATTATTGATATAAACATGGGCTGTCCGGTTACTAAGGTCTGTAAAAGCAAAGCCGGGTGTGCTCTGATGCAGATGCCTGAGCATGCCTATCAGCTGGTTAAGGCTATTGTCGAAAATGTAAAAAAACCGGTAACCGTAAAACTGAGAGCCGGCTGGAGTCATCAGAGTATCAACGTGGTAGAAATGGCCTTGCTGATGGAAAAGGCTGGTGTCAGCGCCATAGCTGTTCACCCAAGAACCAGAAGTGATTATTATTCAGGTCTTTCTAACTGGGATTTGATCAGGCAGGTAAAAGAAGTAGTTACAGTTCCGGTTATCGGCAATGGCGATATCAGAACTGTTCAAGACTATATAGAAATGAGAAAAAAGACTAATTGTGATTTTGTGATGGTTGCCAGAGGCTGTTTAGGTAATCCCTGGCTGATAAAACAATTGGTGCAGTATGATAAAACAGGCGAAATTACTGAAGAACCTAACTATGTAGAGAAAATTGAGCAATGTTTATATCATGCTAGAGAGCTGGTGAAGTTAAAAGGCGAAAAAAACGGTATTAAAGCAATGCGGGGGCATGCCTGCTGGTATATCAATGGTTTAACCAATGCCAACAGGGTAAAAGCGAAAATTACCAAGATGAACAAATATGATGATTTGAAAGAGATTATGGAAAAATATATGTACGCTCTGGAAAAGGGAGATTATTCAGCTTTTATGTCTGAATAACAGCTAGTTTACAACTAAAATATTCTGGGTGTATTATACAAATGAATAAACAGGAGGAAGTTATGAAAAAACTGTTTTCTATTATCCTGACGGCTTTGATGATTTTTACCAATATCCATATGATAAAGGCAAAAAGCATCGAAAAGTTAGGAAGCGAGGGTCAGATAGATAACGTAGGTGTCAGCTATAAGATGACCTACAATCAGTTACCTTCAACGGTCTATTACGGCATCAACGGAATAGACATCGTTAACGAGGATGGGAAAACCCATCTGCAAACCGAATTTCCCGTTTTAAAGCTCATCATCATCAATGATGTCGACAAAGACGGAAATAATGATTTTCTGGTCTTTCAAAACGTGGCAGAGTTCAATGACCAGCTTTTTGTCATCAGTTCAAAAGATGGCAGCGTCATCTCTTCTACCAGATTTACTCATCTGGGATACAATGATAATCTGGGAAACATCGAAAACAACTCTTATATTTTTGAGATGCGATTCATTAAGGATAAAGTATTTGTTCTGTATGATTACAAGATTGTGAATATCAATCCGGAGGACTGCTCCATCATTTATGAATATGAGAACAGGGACAATATCTGGGATTTTGAAGTTGTGGAAGATAAAATCTATTTCATTGACCAGCTGGGACAGTTTGGTATTTTAGATTTTGAAACAGGAGAAGTAATTGAAGTCAGATTAATCACAAATAAATATGATGTTACTTTAAGATATGAGGATAGCTTTTCATTTACAGCTCAGATGAGTCTGTTTGATATCTACTATGATGGAACACAGCTGTATGTGCTAAGTGAGGATGGTTATATCTGTCTGTATGATTTTGAAAGCAATGCTTTTGAAACCCTGCCAATCGGATTGCTTTCGGATGAAGATTTTAAAGGTATTCTTTCAGAAGACTTTATCTGGATAAATGGACCAAAACATAATCCGACAGGACTTCATAAAGGAAATTTCAGAGGATATAAAGTGGTGGATGACAATGGCGACTACCTGCTGATTTCCTGCTATTTCCTGGATGATGAATCCCTGGCTACTGATGTAGAATTCTGGTTCACTCAAAAATATGTTCTCTATAACAAGGCAGAAAAAACAATGACTTTATTTGGCGGCAACGTAGCCCTTGTAAAATATGGCAAGGCTGTCTTTGCCAAATATGAAGTGGATGGCGAAGTAAAGGATGTTGTCACCACCGTTTTTGTGGCCGAAGAAAAGAAAATGAGAGTAAACATCTTTGATTTGCAGGGCAATCAGCTGCTCCAGAAGGATGTTACCATTGACTCTTTACAGCCAAACAGTAAGTATGGCTTGAAATATGATGAAACTGAAGGCTATCTGGTTGAGATTTTTTCTAACTCGGTTGTTAAAGTTGACAGCAGATTATCATCAGTGTCATATCTGTATGACAGTATTTACACCAATCTGGAACACCTTAAGGATGACTACATTATTCTTTCATATAAAGTCAACGGCGTCGCTAAACGTATTGTGAAATACAAGACTGACCTGAAGACGGTCGTCTGGACCTATGATCTGGACATCCAGGATAAAAATCACGGTTTTGAAACTCTGAAGTATGATGACTTCAATATGGACGGCATCGATGATGTGATCGGCGTGGTTATCAGCTATACCGACAAGGACGAGCCAAGATACAGCAACTACATCATTATCGACGGCGCCACCGGTGCGGTTCTAGCCAACAGGAAGATCTTCCTGTATGAAAGCTATGACGACAAGGGCAAGAAGTACAATGTCTATTCAACCTCGAAAGAGGTTAGTCTGGTAAGGGATCTGAACGGTGATGGAAAGAAAGAGCTGCTGATTCCAGAAGGTATTGTGGCTACCAGCAGCTGGACCCTGAGAGGATCGATTGAAACCTTTTTCGACACCGGCGGAATGCCCTACGCTGTAGGCGATATCAATGGCGATGGCTTTGATGACTACATATCGATAAGCGACACCAGGGTTGAGATGTGGACCTCGAGAGTTGTCTACACCTATAATGTCGAATATAAAAAGCAGAGCACCGCGGTCACCATGAACAAGGATTATCAGAATCTGACATATGGTACGGTGTTTGCCGATATCAACAATGACGGGGTCAAGGAGTTTGTTCTGGTCAACAGGAATTCCCAGGGATATCAGATATTTGATGTCTATGACGGCAAAACGTTTAACAGGATGTATTCGCTGTGCCAGGACGGGGTTTCCGACTATGAGGCATTCGCTCTTCTGGACATGGACTTAAACAATGACGGCTACAACGAAATCTATCATGCTACCTATTACTGGGGAGTGTACACCATTATTGACGGCAAGACAGGCGAGGACTTGACCTGGATCAATAAGTTTGAATACGAAAATCATGAAATGAAGGATGAATTTAAATACCATCCAGATTATCTGATTTCATTTATGATAGAAGAAAATCCTGATACAGGATTAATGGCCACCAAGGATTATAACCAGGACGGTTTAAATGATTTTGCGGTATTAAAGACTTTCTACAAAGAGGAAGACTGGACTCAAAGTACTGCTCTGATGATTTATGATGCCAAAACCTTTGAGTTATTAAAAGAAGTAAAATTTCCGACAGTTGAATGGTTTGAAAGATACTACGATGTTGAAAACACCGACAGATACTTTTTTATTAAAGTATCAAACGAGAAAGTGCTGCTAGTTGACTTAGACCAGTTTAATGATATTGCCAACTATAGAATATCTGGAGAAAAATACTGTCTGATTAACGAAGATACTATTCTAGTAACCACCATCCAAAATGATGTTTATAGTTTAGATATCGGTGAATCATTTGAGATAACCACCAGATTTGATGAAGAGACTGCTGAATATATTATTCATATTGAATGGAAAACAACAGCTCCTTATGCGATTACCTCTATCTATGATAACAACACTCTGATAGCGGTAATTCAGGAAAAACAGTATGATCTGAAGCTAACAGAAGGCCGACACGTAATAGCTCTGGTTTTAGATGATGGACAGGGGAAAGGCTCCAAAGCAGATTTTGAAATTACCGTCTTAAGTCAAAAGACCAGAAGCGAATATGTTGTTGTATTGGCAGTGCTGGCAGTAATTGCTGGTTTCGCATTGAACATATATCGAAAAGCATATGTCAAAAAAGTAAGTAAGGAGGGCCTGAAATAATGAGTGAATATTGTATTGAACTGAACAACCTGACTAAAAAATTTGGCAAGTTCACCGCAGTGGATGATTTTAGTCTTAAGCTGCTGCCAGGCAAGGTCTATGGAATTGTCGGTCCTAACGGTGCCGGCAAGTCAACGACAATGGCGATGATCATGGGCTCACTGCATCCAACCTCAGGGACAGGGAATGTAAAGGGGCATGAACTGGGCAGCAGGGAAGCACTTAGGGTTTTAGGCTACTCTCCGGAGTACACCAGCTTCTATGATGATATGAACTGTGTGGAATATCTCTGGTATATGGGAACTTTAAGCGGTTTATCCAATGAGGAAGCGATGGAAAAAGCAACCAGTCTGATTAAACAGTATGACCTGGTTGACCATGCCTATAAAAAAGTGTCGAAGTTTTCTACCGGTATGAAGAAAAAGGTCTCGCTGGCGCAGGCCATGATACATGATCCGGAGATTCTGCTTCTGGACGAGCCAACGGCAAACCTGGATCCTACCAGCAGGATGGAGATACTCAATACTGTAAGATCAATGGTTCAGGACCGGAATCTGACAGTGCTGATCAGCTCCCATGTCCTGACGGAACTGGAGACAGTCATTGACCATGTCATCATGATCAATCATGGCAAGCTTATAATGGATGAATCTATTGCAACAGCGCAGGAAAAATTTAAGCAGGGCATCCTGGTGGTTAGCTGTGACAATAATGAGCTGCTGTATGAAAAGCTTGAAGGCAGATACAGCATTGAAAAGGCCAAAGGCTCAATCAGAATAACGACTGCTGATGTTAATGCCTTGAAAAAAGATGTTGTCAAAACAATCTTTGAAAATGATCTGGTTTTAAACGTTTTGCATGAGGAAGTATTGTCTTTAGACCTGCTGTATAAGCAGGCGCTGGAAGGAGAAAAAGAATGAAAAATATATTCTTAAGAACTTTGGAAACAACACTAAAGAAGGTAAGCATTATTTTCTGTATTTTAACCAGTGTTATTGTGGGTTCAATTGTTATCTCAACAGGTAGAGGTGGTATGGGTGTTATGGCTTATCAGCAGCTACTGGAACAAAACCTGATGATGCAGCATGTGCTGGTATTCTTTGTAATTGATGGTTTTGTCCTGATGGCAACAACAATTTCCAATGCGACCGGACTTATAGCCAGCGAGGTTCATGAAGGAACCTTTAAGCTACTGGCAGCCAAGCCAAACTTAAGGACTCAGATTTTAGCAGGTAAGGTGCTGGGAGTAATAGCCGGTCAGATCATCCTTCTGGCAATATCTCTGTTCTCATATTTTTCAACAATAGTTATTGTTAAGGCGATAGATGGCAATGTCATCAGGGAAATGGTTTCATATTTTCCCGCTTATTTCCTTTATGGTTTGGTGGTTATCCTGTTTTTTACCGCCGTGTCAACTCTGCTAAGCTGTGTCTTTAAAAGAAAGATTACTGCGATGCTGCCTCTTCTGGCAGTGGTTATGATTGCACTGGCTTTCTTTCCGATTCAGAGAGTTATGACATCACTTACAGGAAAAGCGCCATCAGCTGTTATGAGTCTGATTGATATAAACTATCACTTCAGTCTGATTTTTAAATCTTTTGTCGAGATGGTTGATACGATTAAGCCAAACAGAATTATGGCCAACCTGATGAATCTGTTCTCAGTTCAGAAATTAGATGCTGATGTTACCAGAAGCCAATGGGGTTCAGACATTTTATTGGCTAACAAAACCCTGTCAGCTTTTCCAATAATATTGTTTTATGGAGCGGTAGCTGCAGCAAGTTATGTTTCTTCATTTGCGATAATCAAGAAAAAAGATATTTAATAAAAAAAAGACTATCTGTAGTTACAATTTGACAGATAGTCTTTTGTTTTGTTTATAAATCTATCGGAGCAGAAATAGGAGCATCCAGTAGTTCAGGATTTTCTAGAAGATGTTTGAAAATCATAAAACTTTTCATAAAGTAGAAACCATCAGCAATTCTCTCGTCAATTGTAAAGGAAATCCTGACCGCATCTTTCATCTGATAAGTTCCGTCATCATTGAAAAACGGCATCTTTTTTACTTTGTTAAGCAGGACAAAGGCTGAGCTGGTACTCCAGTTGATCAGATGATGATATTCAGCATCCAGATTGATGGAACCTAAATTGGAAACAAAGGCGGTTGTGCGGTAGGGGTCAACTTCCGTTATAGCTTTTGGCAGTTTATCATAGTAATCCAAAGTGAATAAAAGTTTGGCTACAATCCTTAGCAGCGGACGAGGAATCTTTGTCAAAAAGGCCATAACATTAGTGGTATCGTCCTGTATTTCCTCGGTTCTGATCTTGTAGACTTCTTTACAGATTTTATTATGAATTTGTTCAGCGATAGGCTCATCGTTATCATCGACTCTGATAATAACCAGCGATTCGTCAGCATCATCGACAAACTTATTTTTGGCTGTAAAAGAGAAAGAAATTTCCTTTCTATCATAAAACCTGTGTCCAATAGTGAATCTGTTCATTAACGGACGTAAATAAACTGTTTTGGCGACAGCAGCTAAAACAACGTGAAAGTAAGTGTATTTGTACTCTGCTGTTTCGTTTTTCTTTTTCATGTATTCGATAACATTGGTCATGTCAAAATTATCACATAATACCGCTTCATTATCAGCTCTGCCACCCATGATGTATGGCATCATCATATGCATTGGATCGTGTTCTTTTACCAGATAGCCGTCTCTACGATCTCCTCTATTTGTTTTTCTAGTCATATATACCTCTCAAATTACATGTTTTTATAATACACCAAAGAAAAGTTTATGACAATTAAAAGAAAATGGATCCTTTCTGGTATCCATTAGATTTCGTAGATTCTTTTTATTTTCTGTTCTCTGAGGGGTTTATCGCGCCAGTCAGTTTTGCAGCTGGCAATGCTGTCAACAACTTCCATACCTTCAACAACCTGGCCAAAGGCGGCATAGGAACCATCTAAATGAGGCGAATTCTGATGCATAATGAAAAACTGCGAAGAAGCACTATCGGGGTGCTGGCTTCTAGCCATTGAAATAACCCCTCTGGTATGCTTCAAAGTATTATTAACACCATTAGTCAGAAACTCACCCTTAATTTTTTCAGCACTTCCACCCATACCGGTACCTGCTGGATCGCCACCCTGAATCATAAAACCTCTGATTACGCGGTGAAAAATCAAACCATCATAAAACTTCTGACTGACCAGCTTTCTAAAATTGGCCACAGTAAGCGGAGCAGCAGATTCATCTAACTGCAGTTTAATGATGCCGCCATCATCCATTTCAATAATAATCATATTTATCTCGCTTTCATTGCTTTTTCTATTTCTCTTTGCATATCTTTTTCTTTTAAAGACTGACGTTTGTCATATAAGGCCTTACCCTTGGCTAAGGCAATTTCCAGTTTGCATAGTCCTTTTTTTAAATACATTCTGGTAGGAACGATAGTATAGCCTTTCACTGAAACAGCCTTCCTTAATGTATTGATTTCATATCTGTGCAAAAGTAACTTTCTTTTTCTTTTCTCTTCATGGTTGAAAATATTGCCATGGTCATAAGCAGATATATGCATGTCAATAACAAAAGCTTCATTTCCAATGAAGTCGATATAAGCTTCTTTTAATTGAACACGACCCTGACGAATACTTTTGATTTCGGTACCGGTCAGCTGAATTCCGGCTTCGTAAAATTCTTCAAGAAAGTATTCGTGTCGGGCTTTTCGGTTTACCGCAATATTTTTTTCCATAAAATTCCCTTGACAAAAAAAGAACTGCCCAGTCCTTTTTTAGTTTTGTGTAATAATCAGTTTAATAATTACTAATATAAAGAATACTACTGCTGAAATTAAAGTTAACGTTGAGATAACTTTTTCAGGACCCCTTTCTTTTAAGTTACTAAAAAGGTTTAAACCACCACTTCCACCGGTGAAAGCTGCACTGACACCAGCTGATTTTCCGCTTTGTAAAAGAACTAAAAGAATAATAAATACCGCAACTACCATAATAAGAACATCTAACATACTACGCGGCTCCTTTCACTGTAAATGCTTTTATATTATAGCAAATCATTAATGCTAATTCAAATATAAATTATGGACTCTATTTAAACACGAACTTTTTAGATTGGCTTTTTTGTTTCTTTATGATGTTCATGTGTTTCCAATAAATATATAAGGTTTTTCAAATCAATTAAATAATACCGCCACCACCTCTGTTACCGCCAAATTCACAACCGTGAGTATGGTCATGACCGTAATACCATCTGCCGTAACGATAACCATAGTGAGACGGACAATTTGCACAATCGCCATCACAGGCACCCCCAAGGCCTCGTTTTTGGTCCTGGTTTGTCGAATCGCCAAAAAGAAGTTTCAAAAATCCTACTTCTTCTGGTTTGTCAGTAACTGAGTTATCATCATCTTCTTTTAACAAATCGTCAAAACTGTATTTATCCATAGTCCTTACCTCGTATTAATTACTATTTAAGAATATCAATTTATTATAACATGCCTGCTTTAAAAACAGGCTGTTTGCCTTACTTAAATAATGGATAGCTGGCAAAAAAAGACCGGTAATTTAAAACCGGTCTTAGATAGTAATTATATCATATTGCGGATCATTTAGTGCTTTCAGCATTACTTCGTATGGTGTCAGATTCAGTCCTTCCATTATTAATCTGAAAGTAGAAGCCGCTTGTCCAGAAACCAGCATGACATTGACATTATCCTCAAAGGCATGATAGGTGTCGTGTCGGCTGTCAACATTCCAGAAGACAATGTTGGGAATCTGATAGCCGTGCTGAGCAAACCGATCTTTCATTTCATCGTAGAAGCTTAAGTTTCCCCCTTTAATGCTGTAGGCATCAATTTCCATATCAGAAACAATGATGATAGACTGTGGTAAATCTTCTTGTGAACATTTTATTTCGACAGCTGTCTGCAGGACCGTCATAAAGGCTAACTCCAAATCCGTATTATAGCCAACCCTATGCTTCTCTACATATTTAATTTTATCGTATAAGGTAGTGCCGCTTACGTTAGCAATTTCCGGAACAGCACTGAAAGTCATATATTTTCCTGCAAAAGGTCCTTTGTTTCTTTCTGCAAAGTATATTGCCAGACCAACAGAGGTCGCCATTGGTCTGCCAGTCATTGATTCAGAAACATCGGCCATAACCAGGAAATTGTTTTCTCCACTTACATAGTTTGGCAAGGCCTTCCACTGCAATTCCAGAACATCGTTCTGTTCCTTACTGTATAGAATTTTTTCCACGATATTATATGGATATAAAGTGGCTGACTGGATTTTTGCCTGTCCCTTTTTAACTTCTTCAATGTAATCTGTAAATCTGACTTTATCTTTTTTGTAAAACGCATTTCTATATTTAGTCATGGCATTAGATGGCACATTTTCATAATTGATGCTATTCCAATCCTGAGCTGTCATATCTACTTCTACAACTTTTAGATAGGCTCTCAATTCAGTCAGCATTTTTCTGTAGTCTTTATAGCTCATCTTCCAGGCTTCAGCAAACCTTTTTGCCAGGGCTACGGTATCTTTGCTGGAAGTTGAAATTGACGGCATCCATTTAGCCAGCAGAGAGATTGAGTTTCCCTGTTCAGCATTTTCTTTATCCTGAACCAGCTGCTCTTGAACCAGCTGTACCATCTCTTTTTCTACAGAACTGTCAAACAGGATAAACAGGTCATCCCATCTGCCAAAGTGAGAAACCAGATGCAGGTTTTTCAATAGAACAGCGGGACTGATTTTAGCCAATTCTTTCAGCATATATCTGAAAGTATCTCTTTCCCCTAAACCGCCACGGATATTTCTGGTGTAAAAAGCCAGTTTGGTCGCTAAAAGAGCATCCTCTGAGAATGCTGAATTAAACTTTAATCTGATGTCTTCTTCTGTTCTGGTTCTTAAAGCACCGCTAATCGCAAATAAGTCCAGCAAACTAGAAGTTGTGGTGTCAACCGCATAGGCCAGATTTTCTGTCAGGGTGCCAGCGGTTCTTTTCTCCAGTTCCTTAATAAACATAATATCCTTCTTTCCGAGACGCAAATCTTCTTGAAAACGAAAATTTTTAGACCTAAGCTGATTGCAGTTAACGCGCCTCTATTTATTTTTTGTGCTGAAAATTAACAATCTTACCACAAGAACACAAAGGTACTTGAAAATAAGTAAGTGTTTTAATACAAATAATGATAGCACAGATTGAATATGTTGTGCCAACATATTTAGCGATAAAATGATAATGACATTAAAATTTTCCCAAAAAAAGACCAATTATGTGAAATGGGTCTGATTTTATAATTTTCCGAGATGCGCTTTTTTAAGCGAAACGAAACCGGGTTCCCAATCTCAGAGTCGCACAAATCTTCTTGAAACGAAAACTTTGATCTAGGCTGGTTGCAGTTAACGCATCTCTAACATTATTTTAAGCACTCCAAAAAAACTGTCAAGATAATAACCGGAAAAAATCAATACTTTTAAAAAAAAGAAAAAATATAAATAATGGAAATAGTAAATTTAAGATGTATAATTAGATAGGTTCTAAATAAGGATGTGTTAAAAATGAAAGAACGATTATTAAAGCTGTTTAATAAGAAGAATAAATGGACATTAGAAGAGTTAAGAAAGAAAATAGTTACTGATAACTCGGAAAAACTGGTAGAGCTGATGAGAACCTTAAATGCTCTGGTTGCTGAAAGAAAAGTGGTTAATAATCATGCCTACTACTTTCTGGTCAAAGAAGAAGATGTTGTTGGCAAGGTTAAAGATATTTCCCGATATGAAATTGCGGTCAGCAGTTCTGATAAAAAAGTATATGTCGAAAAGAAATATGCTAAAAATGTTTTTGTTGAAGATGAAGTTTTAGCGGTCAGAGAAAAGGGCATCTGGAAGGTAAAACATATCTTTGCTCATAATATCTATCGAATTACCGGTTACTTTATCAGATTAAAAGGCAGGCTGGTTTTTCATAGTGATATTGATTTTCATCGTGACTTTGAAATAGCTAATATCCGACAATTCAATATCAATGTCAATGACAGAGTTGTTGTCAAAGTAATAAAATATGATAATCCGATGATAGTGGAAATTGAAAAAGTAATCGGCAACAACAAAGATAAAGGTGTTGATATTACGGCTTTGTTAATTAAAAACAATGTCCGGATGGACTTTAATAGCAAGGTTGAAGAAGAGGCCGGAAATCTGCCTGTAAAAGTTACTGCCAGGGAAATCAAATCAAGAATAGATTTAAGATTTATGCAGACTGTGACAATTGATGGTGATGATGCTAAAGACTTCGATGATGCTATCAGCATCATTAAAAAGGAAGATGGTTACAGCCTTTATGTTCATATTGCTGATGTTTCTCACTATGTCAGGGAAGGAAGCGCCATTGATAAGGAGGCTTATGCCAGATGTACCAGCATTTATGTCTGTGACCGTGTTGTGCCGATGCTTCCTTTTGAGTTAAGCAACGGAATCTGTTCTTTAAATGAAAATGTTGAAAGAAATACCATAACCTGTCAGATTGAAGTTGACAGTCAGGGCAGATGCCAGTCGTATACAATTTATCCAAGTGTGATTTTTTCTGATCGTCGCTGTACTTATAAAAAAGTAAACGCCTGCCTTGATGGCAATGAAGCGGCAATTGAAGAATATGCCAGTCTGCAGGATATGATTGCCAATATGGCTGATTGTGCCAGTTTACTGGAAAAACAGGCTAAATTAAGAGGAAGCATTGAATTTTCCAGTATTGAACCGGTTATTGAACTAAACAGCAAAGGAAAACCAATCAACATCACCTTAAGGGAAATGGGTGAAGCAGAAAATATCATCGAACAGTTTATGATTGCAGCCAATGTCTGTGTCTCTAACTATATGGATAACAACGATATTCCTTCAATGTATCGTGTGCACTTAGCACCAGAATACGAAGACCTGCTGAAGCTTAAGAATATCTGTGCCAACTTTAATGTTGATGTCGATATTGAAGAAATCACTCCTGCCACTATCCAGAAACTTTTGAGCAGTATTGAAGATGAAAGTGTCTATCTGGCAGTCAGTAACATTACCCTAAGAGCAATGAAGAAAGCCAGCTACAGCCATCAGTGTTTAGGGCATTTTGGTTTATCACTGGACCAATACTGTCATTTTACAGCTCCGATCAGAAGATATTCCGATTTAGTTGTTCATCGAATGCTCAGAAAATATCTGTTCGAAAATTTCCAGGGAAATAAAGAAAAAGATCATTCAAAGATAGAGAAACAGGCTTTACAGATGTCTAATAAAGAACTGGAAGCAATTATGGTGGAAAGAGAAATCAATGACTATAAGATTGCAGAATATATGGAAAGCTTTATTGGTGATGTTTTTGAAGGGACAATTGTATCAATATTAGAGTTCGGCTTCTTTGTTCAGCTGGACAACTCTGCAGAGGGGCTGGTACCAATCAGATCACTTCACGGCTATTATGAGTATGAAGAAAAGACAATGAGCCTGATAGGGCCAAGAAAGTCCTATACCATTGGCACTAGAGTTGATGTAAAAGTTACTGATGTCAATGTTTCGAAAGGGCAGATTGGTTTTGCAATAGTATAAATTATGGCAAAGCTTTCGTTTGTCATACATTATTCAGTTAGTTATATAAAATATTAATATACATACTAAAACGAATAAAGAGATGGTAATCTCCATATAACAGGACGAAAAATGGCAGACAAGAGAAGAACTATCAGATACTAGGGACACTTTTACTGTTATTAATGGCGAAGGTCGGACAATAATAACCGGCCCAGAAGCAATAGATATTTCTAAACCTGGTTATTATCCTTTTTCAATAACTTTAACAGAGGGTAAAGTAAGTGTGTCTACGGGATTAACCTTAACAGCGACCGAAGAAGTACCAGAGGCTGAAGGACCAGCAGCTTACTGATATCAATTACTTAGGCAGTAGAAAACTATTGCTTTATAAATAGTTGTGATAATATTAAATAAGTAAAAAAGGTGTAATGAATGTGATGATTTAAAAATTATTTTAAAAGAAAAAAGAGGTTGAAAGATATAGAGCATGAACGAAGAAAGAAAGAGTAAAAATATATTTGTCTTAGGATGTGGAAGATGGGGAAGTTTTATTGCCTGGTATTTAAACAGCATCGGTCATAAGGTAAAGCTGTATGGAAGAGCAAATTCTATGAATATTAAACGCTTTATGGAAACCAGAAAAAACGACTATATAACACTGCCTGAAGCGATTACTTTAACAACTGATATTGAAGATATCAAGAATGCTGATTATGTAGTAGTTTCAGTAAATTCTCAAAATCTAGGCGAAGTCCTGAGTGAAGTAAAAAAGTTAGAGGTAAAAGATAAAACTTTCATCTTATGTATGAAAGGAATTGAAATAGAAACCGGTAAAAGACTGTCACAGATAGCTGAAGAAAAGCTTGATGAAAGTAACAGAATTGCGGTCTGGTTAGGCCCGGGACATGTTCAGGAGTTTTACCGTGGCGTTCCTAACTGTATGGTTATTGACAGTAAGGATGACAGTGTAAAGAATGAAATTATTGAAAACATTTCGAGTAATTTAATAAGATTCTATTATGGAACAGATCTGATTGGTAATGAAATCGGAGCAGCAGCTAAAAATGTTATCGGCATTGCTGCTGGTATGCTGGATGGTTTTGACTTGACCTCTTTAAAAGGGGCTTTAATGGCTCGAGGAACAATGGAGATTTCAAGGCTAATTATTGCGATGGGCGGAAAACCAAGCACGGTTTATGGATTGTGTCATTTAGGCGACTATGAAGCTACCCTATTTTCTGATCATAGCCAGAATTTAACTTTCGGCAGAAGGTTTGTTACCAAAGAGCCATATGAAAAACTTGCTGAAGGCTACTATACCGTAAAAGCCTTAAGGAAACTTGGAGAAAAAAACTATGTTGTTTTACCAATCATCGATGCTGTATACCGCATTCTGTATGAAAACAAGGATCCTAAAAAGGAACTGGATAAGCTTTTCCAGAGAAGTTTAAAGGATGAATTTATCTAATAAGGAAGATTAAAATGGACTTCACATTTCCTGTTATTGTTGTAGCAGCAGTTATTTTTGGATTATTTGTCTACTATAACGGATATTCGTATATAAGGCATAATCCTGAGGTCAGAGAAAACCAGATAAAAGTTGCCTGTGTGGGTGACAGTATTACTTATGGTTTTGCAGTCAGTAACTGGCCGCAAAACAATTATCCCAGACAGCTGCAGATTTTAATGGGGGATAACTATAATGTGGCAAATTTCGGAGTTAGTGGATGTAGTGTTGGCAGAAAAACCGACTTCCCATACCTGAAAACCAAAGAATATCTGGATTCATTGAAATACAAACCGGATATATTAGTGTTCATGATGGGTTCAAATGATTCAAAATCTAATAACTGGACCGGCAGAGAAAGATTTAAAGAAGATTATTTGAACCTGTTAGATAGTTATGTCCAAGAAGGGACTATGAAAATATATCTGTGCACAGTTTCAAAAGCTAATTTTCCTAAAGGTCGAACTAGCGGAATGACAAATTATGGTGTTCAGCCCAAAGTGATTGAAGAAATTGTTGACATTATCAAAGAGGTAGCCAGGGAAAGAAATTATGAATTAATTGATATCAATAAACTGACCGCAGATAATCGCAATTTTTTTGGCATGGATATTGTTCATCTTAATAAAGATGGGGCACTGGCTCTTGCCGAGAAAGTTTATGAGCATATCAGAACAAGCGAAGGCGAATGATTTCGCTTTTTTATTAATAAAAAGACATATTAGTTGTATAATATAAATAGTACTAATTAAGAAATAATTAAATATTAAGGAGAAATAATTTATGAAAATAGGAGCTTATTACCTTGTATCAAGTAACACATCAGGACAGTCAATTGACGATGCTAATTATCTGATGATTAAAGAGCTGTCATCTTTGATAGGGAAAAAAATTGATGTGGTCAGTCTGGAAACCTTGAATCAATATGACTTTATTTTTACTTTCATTGGCGGGGGAGGTACGGAAGCAAGATTTCTTAAAGCCCTGGATAAACTTCCACAGCCAGTCTTTATTTTGGCAACTCCAAACAACAACTCTCTGGCTGCTTCAATGGAAATACTGTCTTATTTAAAGCAGAACGATATTGAAGGAGAAATTATTCATGGTTCTCTAGAGAAGATGGCTAAAAGAATTGCGGACCTAGCTAAAGTTATTGCGGTTAAAAAGAGAATCAGCAGTTTTAAAATAGGAAGAGTAGGTAAACCTAGTGACTGGCTGATTTCTTCAGATGTCGATGCTGCTGAAAGCAAAAGACTAAATGGCATTGAAATTATTGATATTGAAATGAGAGAATTCTTTGAGGAAATTAAAAAGAGAGAATATCAGGACAATGAATATACTGAACTTATCAAAACAAAGGAATTTGATTCTAAAGAAGTAGAATTGTCTTTAGGCATCTATGGCGCATTAAAACGTCTTTGTGACCGGTATCAGCTAGACGGTGTAACAGTGCGCTGTTTTGATTTACTTGGTCCAATCAAATCAACGGGCTGCTTAGCTTTAGCTATTTTGAATGCTGAAGGAATCTATGCTTCTTGTGAGGGCGATGTTCCTTCGCTGATTTCAATGGCCATACTGGGAGAATTGACGGGCAATTCAATATTCCAGGCTAATCCATCAATGATTAATCCTGAAACCAGAGAAATGGTCTTCGCCCATTGTACTTTACCTGTTAATATGGTTACTGATTTTTCTTTAATGACACATTACGAATCAGGCTTAGGAGTAGCTTTAAGAGGAAAACTGCCAGTTGGTGATGTGACCCTGTTTAAATGTTCCGGATTAATGGACAGCTATTTTGCTGCACCGGCAAAACTGATAGAAAACCTGACAGAAGATGATCTGTGTCGCAGCCAGATAAAAATACTGATTGATGATGTTGCCATTGAATATTTTCTGACTGATTCAATCGGAAATCACCATCTGATCTGTACCGGAAATCACGTTGACATCGTAAATGAGTTCTTTAAATGGATATAAGAAGATTATTTTGGCAGAGAAAGAAAGATGACAATGCTTGATGAATTTTAAAAAGATTCTTCTGACCCTGCTGCTCGAAAAAAAGAATATCAGTACGTTGTTATACAGATGACTTTGAAGGAAAACTTTTTCGGGACAGAATACGGCAGTTTGGTTGAATTAGAAGAGGTCATTAACAAACAGGCTCAAAAAGGGTACCGTTTACATACTTTTACCACAATACCCGGCAGCAGCATGAACTTTGCCAAACCAAGGTTAAAAGTTACGATGGTATTTGAAAAGTAAGAAGACTCTATAAAGGCTATACTTTTGACAGACACATTTAGAAATACTTGTGTCTGTTTTTTGTTTTAAAAGTCTTATAGAAACAATCTTTACAAGAAATTTACATTGAGTTGCATATAGATTTTACTGTGCAGAATTATAATTAAAACGTAGCGAAAGCTAAAAACTCTATACAAGAGGGAAAAGGAAATTCAAAAGGAGATTTAAAATGAAGAAAATTATTAGATTATTAACGGTAATGCTTCTGCTTCTATCAGTTCTAGCTGGATGTACCAACAAACCAGAAGAAAAAGGCTCTGTAGCAACAGACGGTTCTACTTCTATGAGTAAAGTAATTGGTGCATTAGGTGAAGCGTTTGAACTAGAAACCGGCATTACAGTAACCTACAATGCTACAGGTTCTGGTGCAGGTATTTCAGCTGTTTTAGAAGGCAGATGTGACATTGGTCTGGCAAGCCGTAACCTTAAACAGGAAGAAATTGACAAAGGTCTTGTTGGAACAGTTCTTGCTTATGATGGTATCGCAATCATCGTGCATCCTGATAACCCAATCAATGATCTGGATTTAGAAACTATCGGAAAAATTTACACCGGTGAAATTACCAACTGGAGTGAAATTGGCGGAGAAGATGCAACAATCGTAGTTATCGGTCGTGAGGCTGGTAGCGGTACTAGAGATGGTTTTGAAGACATTACCAAAACCAAAGACAAATGTGTCTATCGTCAGGAATTAACTTCAACAGGTGACGTTATTACTACAGTTGCAAGCAACTCAGCAGCAATCGGTTATGCTTCAGTTGCTTCTGTAAAAGATACAGTAAAAGCTGTGACAGTAGGCGGCGTTGCACCAACTGAAGAAAATATTAAAAATGGTAGTTATGTCGTACAGCGTCCATTTGTTCTAGTAACCAAAAAGGATACAAAGCTTTCAGACAGTGCTCAGAAATTCTTCGATTATATGATTTCTGAAAAAGCTCGTAAGATTATTAGTGACACAGGTGTAGTTCCTGCTAACTAAAAATCAGAACAAAGGTGTGAAAAACACCCATTAACTAAAGAATTAACCAGCGACGGTACCATTTGTATCGTCGCTGAGTTCTATTGAGGGAGATCTATGAAGAAAAATAAAATTTTTGAGGATATCGTGCATGGCATATTCCTTATTTTAGGTTTGATTACTGTAGGATGTGTCGTGCTTATTACGATTTATCTTATCATATCCGGCCTTCCGGCCATCAAAGAAATTGGTTTAATTAATTTTTTATTTGGCAAACAGTGGGCATCAACAGCAGCTGAACCAAAGTTTGGAATATTGCCGTTTATTCTGACAAGTATCTACGGAACATCAGGGGCAATAGTAATTGGTGTTCCTATAGGTTTCTTTACCGCTGTCTATCTTTCCAAGGTGGCAAATAAAAAAGTCAGAAACATTATGGAAACTTCAGTTAACCTGCTGGCAGGGATACCATCAGTTGTTTATGGTCTGGTTGGCATGTTAATTCTTGTTCCGGCAATTCGTAAAATCTTTAAGGTTCCAGATGGTGCAAGCTTGCTGGCAGCGATTATCGTGTTAGCGATAATGATTCTTCCAAACATCATAAAAGTTTCGATCACGTCACTTGATGCGGTACCGAAGGAATATGAAGATGCTTCTTATGCTCTGGGTGCGAGCTCGACGGAAACTTTTTTCCGAGTTTCAGTGCCAGCTGCTAAAAGTGGTATTGCCGCGGCAGTTGTCTTAGGGGTTGGTCGTGCCATAGGAGAAGCAATGGCTGTTATGATGGTAGCAGGGAACGTGGCTAATATGCCTTCGCTTTTCCAAAGTGTTCGTTTTCTGACCACAGCTGTATCTAGTGAGATGGCCTATTCAAGTCCAGGCAGCCTGCAGAGAAATGCCCTTTTCTCGATTGCTCTGGTACTTTATATATTTATTATGTTGATTAATGCTACGCTCAATTTCTTCCTGAAGCGAGATAAGGAGAAATAGAATATGAATAAAAGAAAAATATATATCGGTATTATGAAAGGAGCAATGTATTTTTGCACCTCTCTAACAGCATTGCTTGTATTGTTTCTGTTTGGTTATGTTTTAATAAAAGGTATACCAAATATTACCTGGGAACTGCTATCAACCAAGCCAAGTTATCTGGCAGGCAGAATAGGCATTCTGCCTGATATTCTGAACACAATTTATATCGTAATTGCTACTTTAATAGTAGTGTTACCACTTGGTGTTGGTGCAGCAGTATATCTGAACGAATATGCATTAAATAAAAAAGTAGTCGAACTTATCGAATATGCGGCTGAAACACTTTCGGGCATACCATCAATTATCTACGGTCTGGTAGGGATGTTACTGTTTTCCAATAATTTTGGAACAAGTATACTGGCAGGAGCCCTGACACTGGTTATTATGAACCTGCCAACGGTAATGCGTACAACCCAGGAAAGTCTTAAGACGGTACCACAAAGTTATCGTGAAGGTGCCTTTGGCTTAGGGGCAGGGAAATGGCGTGTTATTCGAACAGTTGTTTTGCCAGGATGTCTGGATGGGGTTATTACCGGCTGTATTCTTTCTATCGGAAGAATAATAGGTGAATCAGCAGCGCTGCTGTTTACCGCCGGCTTTGCTCATGCAATCAATGACTTCTTTACCGGACTGACAAGTCCTGGAGCAACTCTGACTGTTGCACTATATGTCTACGCCAAAGAAGAAGGCGAATTTGCTGTTGCCTTTGCAATAGCCGCTATTCTGATGATACTGACTTTATTGATAAACCTGTCTACAACAATGGTAGGCAAATACTTTGCTAAAAGGAGAAACATATGAGTAATATAATAACAAGTAAAGATTTGTGCCTCTGGTACGGAGATAACCAGGCTTTAAAAAATATAACTGTTGATATTCCAGAAAAGAGTATCACTGCTTTGATTGGTCCTTCGGGATGTGGTAAATCTACATTTTTGAAAACCCTCAACCGCATGAATGACCTTATTCCGATTGTCAGAATTGAAGGTGAAGTATGCTACGAGAACAAAAACATTTATGACAAGGATATAGATATCAACGAACTTCGTCGTGAAGTTGGAATGGTGTTTCAGAAACCTAATCCCTTCCCAATGAGTATTTATGATAATGTTGCCTATGGACCGCGTACCCATGGCATCACCAATAAGGCAAAACTGGATGAGATTGTTGAAAAAGCTCTTCGTGATGCTGCAATTTGGGATGAAGTAAAAGATAGACTTAGAAAAAGTGCTCTAGGTCTTTCAGGAGGGCAGCAGCAGCGTCTTTGTATTGCTCGTGCCTTAGCGGTAGAGCCAAAAGTTGTGCTTATGGATGAGCCGACATCAGCTCTGGATCCAATTTCTACTTCAAGAATTGAAGATCTGATAATGCAGTTAAAGGAAAAGTATACTATAATTATAGTGACTCATAATATGCAACAGGCAGTACGTATCTCGGATTATACAGCTTTCTTCTTGCTGGGAGATTTAATAGAGTTTGGGGAAACCGATAAAATGTTCTCTAATCCAAAGGATAAACGTACTGAAGACTATATTACAGGAAGGTTCGGGTGATAATAATGAGAAGCAGATTTGATGAGCAACTCAATCATTTAAGAAAAAAGATGATTGAAATGGGGGCAGAATGTGAGAATATAATTGCGCTGGCTACAAAGGCATTATTTGATGGCAATGTAGAGGAAGCGCTCAGGGCAAAAGAAGAAGGGATTAAGATTGACGAATTAGAAAGAGAAATCGAATCGATTTGTTTAAAATTACTGCTTCAGCAACAACCTGTGGCAAAAGACCTTCGAATTATTTCTGCTGCACTTAAGATGATTACTGACATGGAAAGAATCGGCGACCAGGCAGAGGATATTGCTGCAATCGTGGCAACTCTTAATGGCAGAGTTGGCGATGAGTGTATTTACATCAGCGCTATGGCTGAAGCAACAATCAAAATGGTTACCGGAAGCATTGATGCCTATGTAAATGAAGATCTGAGTCTAGCGAAAGAAGTGTTAAAACATGATGATCTGGTAGACGAAGCGTTTATCAGCGCTAAAGCTTCACTTATTAAAATGATTGCCAACAACATCAATGATGGAGAATACGCTTTAGACCTTCTGATGATCGCAAAATACTTTGAACGTATAGGAGACCATGCTACCAATATTGCCGAGTGGGTAATATTCTCAGTTACAGGCATTCACCAACAGGGAGGATAAGATGATCTGGTGTGTTGATGATGATAATACTATTCGTGAAATCGAAGTTTATACACTGACACAGACTGGCTTTGAGGCAAGAGGTTTTGCTGATGGTGTTTCGATGCTGGAAGCATTAAAAACAGAAAAGCCAGATTTGATTGTGTTAGATATAATGCTGCCAGGCAAGGATGGGATAGCGGTTTTAAAAGAAATCAGAAGAAATCCTGAAACCCGTGAAATACCCGTTATTATGGCAACCGCTAAGGGTGAAGAGATGGATAAAATTCTAGGGCTTGATATGGGTGCGGATGATTATCTGGTCAAGCCTTTTGGTGTTATGGAGATGGTTTCTCGGATAAAGGCGGTGCTGCGTCGTTATCAGCCAATGGATAAGGAAGACATTTTAACTGTTGGAGAAATTGTACTTAACGATAAAGAACATCTTGTTACAGTTTCTGAGGAAAGAATAGATCTGACTTTCAAAGAATATGAGCTGCTGAAACTGTTTATGTCAAATCCGGGAATTGTTTTTTCTCGAGAAAAACTGCTCTCAGAGGTTTGGGGGCATGATTATCTGGGAGAATCAAGAACTGTTGATATGCACATAAAAAATCTGCGCCAGAAGCTGGGGGAACATGGTTCTCGGATTGAAACGGTAATCGGTGTCGGTTACCGTATGGAGGGAAAGAAATGACTAATAAAATATTCCGCTCCATAATTGTAACTTCAATGGTTGTACTGATAACAAGCCTTTTTGTTGCCAGCAGTTTTTTGTATAGTCATTTCAATAAGTCTCAGGTTATCAGACTGAAGGAAGAACTTTCAATAGTTGCAGCCAGCGTCGAGGAATTTGGCGATGATTATTTTGATAATTTTAATTCCTCTTATTTTCGTCTGACTTTAGTTGCTCCTGATGGCGTAGTTTTATACGATTCACAGACAGATGCTAAGCAGATGGAAAACCACCTTGACCGTGAAGAAATCGCTGAAGCATTGGAAACCGGGAAAGGCAGCAGTAACAGGTATTCTTCTACACTTGGAAACAGGACTTACTATGAAGCAGTACTGCTTAAAAACGGTAATGTACTTCGTCTCTCGGTGAATCAGATAACAGTGGGAGTTTTGATCTTCGCAATGCTTCCAGCAGTCTTATCGATCATCCTGGTAGCTTTATTATTAGCCATGGTTCTGGCTAATAACATGGCAAAAAGTGTAGTTAAGCCACTTAATGAGATGGATATTGAAAATCTGATAGAAAATGATAATTACGAAGAGCTGGCTCCAATGATTAATAAAATAAATAGACAGCATCATAAAATTGCCAAACAGATGCAGGAGCTGAATCAAAAAACTGATGAATTCAGACAGATAACCGATGCCATGAACGAAGGGCTTGTTCTGCTTAATAAGGAAGGTATAGTAATCAGCATCAATGCGGCTGCCAAAGAGCTTTTTGAGGTAGATGATTCTGCTGTTGGACGTGATTTTCTATCCATTGAGCGAAGTATAAGGATGTCTCAGGCGATAAAAAAGGCGCTGGAGGGCAAACATAGTGAACTGCGTGAAGAAAGAAAGGGCAATGAGTATCAGTTTATTTTCAATCGCATTGAATCTGAGGGAAATACTAAGGGTATAGTTATTCTTTCCTTTGATATTACGGAAAAAGCCTTTGCAGAGCGCAATCGCCGAGAATTTACAGCTAATGTTTCTCATGAACTTAAAACTCCGCTGCAATCAATTATAGGCAGCGCAGAACTTCTGGAAAAAGATCTGGTAAAACCGGAAGATACCAAGAGGTTCATTGACAATATTAAAAAAGAAGCCACCAGACTTGTTTCTCTAATCAATGATATAATCGATCTTTCACAGCTTGACGAAAATAATGCTCTTGAACAGGAGGTTGTTGACCTTTATGAGGTAACAAAAGAAGTTGTTGAGGCTCTAGCTTTAATGGCTCAGCAAAAGGAAGTGAAAATTGAGGTTGATGGAGAACCATGTGAGATGAAAGGTATGCGCAGATACCTTTATGAGATTATCTATAACCTTTGCGATAATGCCATCCGTTACAGCGAAAGTGGAAGCAAGGTAAAAATTAATCTGAAAAAGAAAAACGGAAGCATTGTTCTGGCGGTAGCTGATGAGGGCATAGGTATTGCTCCAGAACATCAGTCACGTATATTTGAACGTTTCTATCGTGTCGATAAGAGTCATTCTAAAGAAACCGGTGGTAAAGGCCTGGGTCTGGCGATAGTTAAAAATGCTGTTGCCTACCATGGCGGTACAATCAGGATTGACAGCAGGATTGGCAAGGGTACAACAATAACAGTCATATTCTAAAGTAATTATTTTCCCGCTTTGAAACTGTTCAGTTTCAGGGCGGTTTTTTTATGAGAATAGCAGTTTTGGTTTCAGGCAGATTAAAAAAAGAAAGACTGGTACTTTAATTCGGTGGTAATGGGTTATAATAGATACTGTAAGAAATGAAAACTTGATTAAAGTTTTCTAAAATTGAAATCATTCAGATAAATTAAAATCTACAGTTGGAGGTAAAAGATGAAAATCAGGATTAAAAAGATTAATGAAGAGGCCATAATCCCGACAAAAGGAAGTGATTATGCCGCCGGATATGATCTGTATTCAACCATTGATGATGTTATCTATCCCCATCATACTTTTAAAGTTCCGACAGGGCTGGCAGTAGAAATTCCTGAAGGTTATTTTGGTGGTGTTTTTGCCAGAAGCGGTTTAGCTACCAGCAAAGGTCTAAGACCGGCTAACTGCGTTGGAGTTATTGATTCCGATTATCGCGGCGAAGTAATTGTTTCTCTGCACAATGATTCTGATAAATATCAGACTATCAGTAAAGGCGATCGCATTGCTCAGCTGGTAATTATGCCTTATTTAGCAGTTGAATTTGAAGAAACAGAAGAAATTAAAGAAACAGAAAGAGGCCAGGGTGGTTTTGGCTCTACCGGTAAGTAAAAACAAAAGTATTCTATTGGATTACTGATAAAGTAAAAATTTGGAGGGAAGAATGAAAAATATCTTAGAAGCACCATTTGTAGTCGAATTATGTCAGATGTGTTCAAATATGTATCGTCTGGGCTGGGATGAAAGAAATGGCGGCAATATCTCTTATCTGCTGGAAGAGGAACAGCTCAAGGATTATTTAGATGTAACAAGGGTGATTAAAGAAATACCAACCGGTTTTGATGCTTCATATTTAATCGGCAGATATTTCATTGTTACCGGAACCGGTAAGTATTTTAAAAATGTTGAAAAAAAACCAGAAGAGAGTTTAGGGATTATCAGAATAAAAGAAGATGGCACCACAGCGCAACTTTTATGGGGCTACAGCGATGGGGGAAAGTTTACCAGTGAACTTCCAGCTCACCTGCTGACTCATATTACCAGATTAAAAATCGATCCAGGCAATAGAGTGGTCACCCACTGTCATCCGGATAATATTATTGCCCTGACCTATGTACTGCCTTTAGAGGACAGGGAATTTTCTCGAACCCTGTGGCAGTTTGAAACGGAATGTATTATAGTTTTTCCTGAAGGAGTTGGCGTGCTGCCGTGGATGGTTTGCGGCACTAATGAAATCGGTCAGGCAACAGCCGAAAAGATGAAAGATTACCGCATTGTAATCTGGGCTCATCATGGCATCTATGGGGTCGGAAAAGATCTGGATGAGGCTTTCGGTCTGATTGAGACAGTGGAAAAAGCAGCCAGGATTTATCTGCTGACATCTCATCTGAAAAGAATCAATACTATTACCAATGATAATTTGAAAGAACTGGCCAAGGCTTTTAAATTAAATTATCGCAAAGAGTTTTTAGATTAAAGTAGGTAGACCTACTTTTCTTTTGACTGAAATCTCGAGGGCTAAATGTTATAATTAAAATGGTGATAGAGATAAAAACGGGAGGTTTGTCTATGAAATATGATGTGATCATTATTGGAGCTGGTCCTGGAGGAATCTTTTCAGCCTATGAACTGACCAAAAAGAATCAGGATTTGAAAGTAGCTGTTTTTGAAGCCGGTAATACTTTAAACAAAAGAAAATGTCCAATTGATGGAGAAAAAATAAAAAACTGTATCAACTGTAAAACCTGTTCGATTATGTCCGGTTTTGGAGGAGCCGGAGCTTTTTCTGATGGCAAATACAATATCACCAATGATTTTGGCGGCAGCCTGCATGAGTATATTGGTAAGAAAAGAGCTTTGGAGCTGATGAAATATGTTGATGATATCAATATGGAAAATGGCGGAAACAACACCAGACTTTATACAACCACGGGAAGTAAATTCAAAAAAATCTGTATGCAGAATGACTTGCATCTATTAGAAGCTTCAGTCAGACATTTAGGAACAGATGTTAATTATGTTGTTTTAGAAAATCTATATAATGAACTTAAGGAAAAAGTGACATTCTACTTCAACCAGCCGGTTCTGGAAATTGAAGTTCTTGAAGATGGCTACCGCATTATCTGTGAAAAAGAAGAGTATGATTCTCAATACTGTATTATTTCTGTGGGAAGAGTCGGCAGCAAGTGGATGGAGGAAGTCTGTCAGAAACTGGATATTCCAACCAAAAATAACAGGGTTGATATTGGAGTAAGAGTAGAAATTCCGGCTGAAGTATTTTCTCATATTACTGATGAACTATATGAAAGCAAGATTTTATACCGCACTGAAAAGTATGGAGATCTGATTAGAACTTTCTGCATGAATCCCAAAGGGGTAGTGGTAAATGAAAACACCAACGGAATAATCACTGTTAATGGTCATAGTTATAAAGACGAAGGTAAACAGACCGGCAACACCAACTTTGCCTTGCTGGTAACCAAGCGCTTTTCGGAACCTTTTAAAGATTCAAATGGTTATGGGGAAAGTATCGCCAGACTATCTAATATGTTAGGTGGCGGGGTGCTGGTTCAGCGATTTGGCGATCTGATCAGAGGAAGAAGGTCAACCGAAAGCAGAATGAAAGAATCATTTGTAACACCGACACTGAATGCCACCCCAGGAGATCTTAGTCTGGTTCTGCCGAAAAGAATCCTGGACGGTATTATTGAAATGATTTATGCCTTGGACAAAATTGCTCCAGGTATGGCCAATGATGATACCCTTTTATATGGTGTTGAAGTTAAATTCTATAATCTTGAAGTCAGTGTTGATGCAAACCTGCAGTCAAAATATCAGAACCTCTACATCATTGGTGATGGCAGCGGCATCACTCATTCCCTGTCTCATGCTTCAGCCAGCGGAGTTCATGTGGCTAGAGTAATCCTGGAGGACTTTAAAAGATGACAAAAATGACATTTGTGCTATAATGAGTTGGCTTCATTAAGGAAGAGTGATAGATTTGATAGTTGAAGTAAATATTAAAACATTATTATTGGTAATAATCATGGCCATAGGTCTGTTTTTAAGTCTATCTGATACGCTGGAACTTAAATATTCCGTTGATCCCAATGAAGGTGGTTTCAAAATTCTAAGCATCGACCAGCAGAGTATTGCTGACAGAGTCATATATTTTGAAAACGAGTTTGACGAAGTCAATAAAAACGCAGTCCTGGTAGAAAGAACTGTGCTTTTAAGTGAACCTTTTTCCGACAGTGAAAAACTATTAGAACTGCCAAAATATGAAGAAATCATTTTAATAGGCGAAAACAGCTTTGACTATTGGAAAGTTGTATATCAGGATAAAGAATACTATATCCACCGCAACAGTATTACCACCGATATGCAGATAGTCAAGGAATTGAAAGATGCTACCTATAATCACAACTGGACAGGACCGGTTCTGAATGCCCGTTTAGGTGCTATTACAGGACCAACCGGCCGGGAGACCTACTATAATCTGAATATGGATGGAGTGCTGGCGATTATGAGAAGAATGGGCAATACCGACAAGTACTGGATTAGAGATGATGGAGTGAAGATGCTGGGGGACTATGTAATGGTGGCTGCCAATTTTGACTTATTTCCTCGCGGCTCACTGGTAGAATGCTCTCTAGGGACAGGAATTGTCTGTGATACCGGAGGATTTGCCGCAACAAATCCGACACAGCTGGATATTGCGGTCAACTGGTAAGTTAACTTTTATTTGACAATGGTGTATAATTATTTTAGAATAGTATTCCATCTGGGGGCGTTCTGGTATTCGACAGGGCGCGGTTGGATTCGGGTTGCAGTGGTGTTGTTTACCTAACAAACAGAAACTAAATATAACTGACAATCGTCAATTAGTATTTGCTGCTTAATTAGCCAATAATGGCTGCGGCCATCAACCCTAGTTACTCCATTGGGCTAGGGATTGGTGTGATACACACTGGATAGGTTGATAAGATCCTCAATAATTGAAACCGAAGATCAATTGAGTAAACAGGCAAGTTTAGGCGTCCATTACTATCTTCCTGTAACTTATAATGGACTAAACTGTAGACATCTGAATGTGGGACTCGTTTTGGACAGGGGTTCGATCCCCCTCGCCTCCACCAAAAAAAGCACAAACGCACCAATCGGTGCGTTTATTAGTTTATAAATCTAAACTGTTTTCATTCAGCAGAAACTGTTTTAAACCTATATACATAATTCCATCTTCATCTCTTCTTATTGGAACAGATTCTCTTGTGACAATTTTTTTAAAAGAATCTTCAATATTAACTAATGCTCTTTGTTCCTGTCTTTTTTTTCTTCTTTATCCATTCTATAAGCTGACTTTATGTAATAATATCTACTTCCTAAAGAAGCTACAAAGTAAATTTCTAAAAAGAAACGCTGAGTTTTATTGTTACTGTCTTTACAATAAACTTCTACAATCCCAACTTGTACCGAAAATCCCCTTCTTATCAGCTCATTATAGATTATATTCTCCATAACATGACCATCATCTCTAGGTAAAAATCGAGTCTTGCATTTCTTATACCAGAATCCGCAAAGTAATATTTATAAACAGCACCAATGTGTTTTTCCCTCTAATGTCAAAGCGACTTACTTTTTCAATAATAAAAGCCTACTCTAAGTAATCAAGCCAAGAATTTATTGTATCCGGGTCAACCTTTGTTTTTTCCTTCGAAATAAAAGTATCGGATTTTTTTTAGAATTAATCAAACTGCCAACATTACTTGCTAACACTCTGGTCAGTGTTTACAATTCTTTTGGTTTTCTGATACCATTTCTTTCTTTTACATCTTTGTGCTAAGTAAGATTAAATAAATTCTTTAAATACTCTTTTTTTCTCTAATCATAATTGAACGATAAAACTAAAGGTATTCCACCATACATCATGTATTCATTTAGTGCATAACTTATATTATCAGGGTTTATTGCATTAACGTATTCTAAAAACGATAATGGCTGAACATTTATTTCATCTCCTCTATCTCTAAAATCAGTCATAATATCTTTACTTAGAAATTTTGAATTACTAACCGTAATATATAAATCAATATTACTAATCTGCATTAATCCAAGAACAATATTCACAAATGTGATAGAATCATCTTCTGTTTTAGCCTTAACTATTTTGTTTTCAGTGAATATTGGATTGACAATCGAAAGAGAAAACCAGCTAACTGACCGCATGAGGAATCAGATAATCCCAGATCTTCCAATATGGAATAGTGGTAAACTTGATAAATTTTTGATGGAAGATGAAAAAGAATTATTGTTTAAACATCTTCAAATAGTGAAAAACTATATTAGTAAAACAAACCAGGACAATTATCCTGGTTTTATCAACGGTTTTTGTGTTTGCTGTTATTAAGATTTGTTTCCGGCAAATACTACGACATGACAATCCTCACTGACTTCATAGACAATGGTACCGTCGGCCAGCTTCCCTAAGATTTTTACACCATCATCTAAAACCTCATATGACTCTAAGCGGAAACCCTTAATAGAGAATCCGTAAGTCAAATCTAAAGTTTTAAGATGAGCATTGGATAATTTATATCTTCCAGCACTGATTGCCGGATAGAAGAAGAACTTGCTGGTATAGGCAGCAGTAACAGCATTTTTCAAACCTTCTTTTTCTTTAGCCAGAAGTTCTTGGTTTGCCCGAATCTCTTTGGAAGTCAGTGGCTTGATTTCGACTTCTTTTTCAGATTCGACTGAAAAGTCAATCTGATTATCTGTTACAGTTTCCTCTTGAATCTGCTCAGCAGGCTCGCTTGCAGGCAAATCTTGCTGTTTAATCTGCTCAACAGTTTCAGTTTCAGGCAGATCTTCCTGTAAAACTTCCTTTTGGTCAGCTTGTGGCTGAACTTCTGCACTTGTATCAATTTTAGCAGTTTCAGTTGAGAAGGTATCATCTTCTCTTTGCTCTGTATCGGCTGATATTTTATATAGTTCTCTGGTTTTGTCATCCAGTTTCTGTACTATTCTGCGGATGATCGGGCTATTGGAAACAATGACATTTGATCTCATTGGCAGGGAGACGGTAACAGTCTTCCTTTTTTTATTAATCTGAATGCCCTCTTCATCAAACTGATAGGCTTCGCCATTGACATCAAAGAAATAGACGTAAATTTCTTTCTCCAGATCCAGGAAAGTTGTTGAGGTATCAAAGATGAATAAACCAGGCAGCTGGTCATAGCACAGAACAATTCTTTTATAATGGAAATCTCTCTTCAGGGCAGATAAAAATGATTTTTCATCTTTTAAAATCATTCCTTCTGTTTTTTCAAATTTTATTGAAAGTGGGTCAAAATCAGCTTTACAGTTTTTAATAAAGTTAGGCATGTCGAGATATTTTGATAAATATTTAGTAGTGGAAAACTTGTGAATAAGTTTATCGGCGAAGAAGTAGTAGTCTTCTTTGCTTAATACTTCATCAAAGAAGTAACATAAAGAAGTGTAAATCTTGCCGGTAAAACCGTTGCCATCAAAAAACAGGAAAGCATTTTTGACGGAACTAGCAAAATAATCCTTATTGCTGACATGCTGGTCGGAATATCTGTCTGACTCAAAAAGAACAGAAAGATATGAGGTAGCTAACTCAGTGTCGAGCTTTTTATTATTAGAAACGGCTAAAACGCCCTGTCTTTTTAAAAATGAAAGAACTTTGTTGATTGACATTTTAAACCTCCTGTATAGTAATAGTTAGTACTATAATTTTATACTATTTTGCCTTACTGTATCAAGAAGTTTGAAAAAAATTCATTATTTTGAATAAAAGGCGATTTATATAATATAATTGAGTATGTGAGATGAAGTAATAAATATATGGAGGAAATATGAATAAATATAAAAAAATATTCAGCTTATTGATGGCATCACTTATTGTGCTGTCACTGTTTGGCTGCGCTCCGAAAGGACCAGCCTATCCAGAAAGAGATGTGGATCTGCCAACAGAAATTAAAACGATGGCAGAAGATTCAATTCAGATTCATTATCAGAGAGAAGACAATAAATATGATAAATGGACACTGTGGCTGTGGGATCCTGACGGAGTTGATGATAATTTAGAAAACGACTTTAATTATCAGGATGACTATGGAGTAATTGCTTCTTATCCGCTATCTTTATTTGGTGATTTATCGGGTGGCAGATTAGGTATTATTGTCAAAACAAAAGGTTCATGGACTAAGGATGGTACTGAGGCCGACAGATTTATTGATTTTTCAACTTTAACAAAAGATGAAAACAACGTTTATCATATCTATCTGGCGGGAGATGATCCTAATCTTTATACCACAGCAGAAAAGATAGTCACTGATGCAATAAATATTTCGACTTTCTATAATGAGGAGCTGATATATGTAGTCTGTTCAAATGCGATTGAAACCTATAAGATTTATTGTGACGGACAGCTGGTGGCAGAAAATTCCAATGCCGGAAAAAGCTTTTTCTCTCATAAGATGACTGAGAAAGCCGACTTCGCAAAAGACTATCAGGTAGAGATTTTATTTAGAGACTCAAAACAGACTCTGACTGCGAAAGTCTCAATGTCTAATTTATATGGTAGTGATATGTTTAATAGTCTGTATTATTATGATGGCCAGCTGGGTGCAATCTATTCAAAAAATGAAACGGTGTTTAAAGTGTGGTCACCGGTTTCAACAAAAATAGAATTAAGAATATATGAAAATGGCACACCTGTCAGTGTTTCTAAAGAGAAAGGTAACGACAGCTACCAGCAGTATGAGATGATAAAAAAAGACAGAGGTGTCTTTGAATATGTCCTATCGGGAAACAACGCCGGTAAATATTATACCTATGTTGTTTATAACAGCAGCTATCCGGAAGGAAAGGAAATTGTTGACCCTTATGCCAGAAGCACCGGTATCAATGGCTTAAGAGGGATGATTGTCGATTTCTCACTGACCAATCCAGAAGGTTGGGATAAGGTCAAGTATTTAAGTTTTGACCGCAAACAGCTGACAGTCTGGGAAACTCATATCGCTGATATGACTTCTAATCCTTCCTGGCAGGGAAGCGAAGCAAACAGAAGAAAGTACTTAGGGGTAATTGAAAAAGGTACAACTTACACAGAAAACGGCATTACCGTTTCAACAGGTTTTGATCATATTAAAGAACTGGGTGTTAATGCTATTCAGTTCATACCGATTTATGATCAGGCTAATGATGAAACAAAATACACTTTCAACTGGGGTTACAATCCGCTGAACTACAATGCTTTAGAAGGAATGTACAGCAGTGATCCGTATGACGGCTATGCAAAGATCAGAGAATTCAAGCAACTGGTATTGGCCTTCAATGAAATAGAGGTTAGCGTCATTATGGACGTGGTTTATAATCATGTGGCTGGAGCAATGGGTTCTAACTTTGATGTTCTGATGCCTAATTATTATTTCAGATATAAAGAAAACGGTACCTTATCTAATGGTTCAGGCTGCGGTAATGAAACAGCCAGTGAAAACGCGATGATGAGAAAATTCATCGTAGACAGTATCTGTTTCTGGACCAGCGAGTACAAACTGGGCGGTTTCAGATTTGATTTGATGGGCTTACATGATATTGAAACAATGAATCTTGTGGCTCAGGAGGCTAAGAAGATAAATCCTTATATCGTTATTTATGGCGAGCCCTGGAGTGGGGGAACTTCACCTTTGGAAGCTGACAGGCAGGCTAAACAGGCTAATGCCAACTCTTTTATTGGCTATGGCCAGTTTAATGACCAGATGCGTGATGCCCTTATTAAAGGCGGTTTATGTGCTGCCAGTGAAAAAGGCTGGGTAACAGGAGAAAAACTTACTGAAGCTGATCTGAAGGCTATCCAGAATGGTATCAACGGCATTACTTACAGTGCAACCTATATCATCAGTGACAGCAACAAGACAGTTAACTATGTGACCTGTCATGATAACTATACTCTGTATGACCGCTGTAAGGCAGCCGGAATTGAAGATGAAGATACTATCAGAAAAATGTGTGTCTTAGCCAATGCGGTAGTATTCACCTCAAATGGAACGACCTTTATGCTGGCTGGTGAAGAGATGTTAAGAACCAAGCAGGGGGATTTTAACTCCTATATGTCCAGTGATGAAATCAATGGTCTGGATTACAGCCTGAAAGCGAAACATCCTGAGGTCTTTGAATCCTATCAGAAACTGATCAGCTTTAAACAGAAAGTAACCGACCTGCATCAGGATAACAGCTATATTGATGTTATCCGAGAACAGAATGGAGCAGTCTTGAGATATGAATTGAGTGATGGAGTCAATAACTACATCGTAATCCATGGCAACGGTCTGGTTAACAGCTATACTTTTGAGTGCAAGGGCTATGAAATCTATCTGGATACTTTAAACATCTATCAGGGGAAAGTTGACAGCATTACCTTAAATCCATATCAGACAATCATTCTGAAAAAATAAACTTTTAAAAACCAGCATTAACCGGTTGTAAAAAAGTTGTATCCATATTCAGAACGAAAAAAAGAAATGATTTTGAACCAAATCAAATATCATTTCTTTTTAGGTGTTCTACTTACGGTCGACTATAGATTTCTGTATGTTGTAGCTTATGATAGTTATCAGACAGATTGCTGCAGCAACAGCAGCTGATATTGCTGCCTTTAACTTAAAGTTTCTTGTCACCTGTTTTAACAGCCATTCGATTACAGTCTTTTCGTACACCTTTCTTTCATACATCATATGACTCATCATTAAATAAGGAATTACAAAGGCAATTAAAAAAATTATAATAACTTTCTTCAGTGTTATCTTATCGCCATTAAAACACCAGGCTAGAAAGGCGGCGCTAGCAGCTGAGGCGGCAGTTTTGAATTGCCAGGCATTTTCCAGCTGGTACAAACAAGGATTATCTGCTGAAGAAGTCTTTATCAGCATCAGCCGGGTAAGTGCCAGATAGGTAATAATAAATAGAATAATAAATAATAATACTGATTTCTTTTTCATTGCTGTACCTCCATTTATTATTCATTTTAAAAAGAAGAAAAATAGACTATTTTATTTGAGATAGTATTTGGCCAGTAAGAACCTGTCAACAATTTTATCATCGATGAAGATTTCTCTTTCAAAAGAAATCCCTTCATGTTTTAAACAGATCTCTAAGAAAGCCAGAAAGATACCCATATCGATTCTGGTGAAGTAAAACGAAAATTTCGGCGGCAGAATACCGAACATACGCCCTTTGTGATTGCGATAGACATGAAGACAGCTGTCGATATTTTCTACTGTCCAGGGCTGGTTGTTGCAGGCACTGGGAGCGAATCTGATAATATTGGAAATCGGAAGATAGTCATTAACCCAGATCTGATCTAAAGGTTTTCTGTTTATTCTAAACATGTCTTTTCTGAAATCGTCAGCACTGACTTTGGCGATGCCCATCATAATCACAAAATCCAGACCGTTGTAGTTTTTTTCGTTCGCTTTACCTAATCCGTACCAAAGAGTCCCAATGTTTTTAGAGACCAGATATAAATCAAGTATTTCACCAAGATAGCCAATATTGGTCAGATAGTTATCTTTGGTTTCACTATAGAACATAATGGTGTATTCGTTACCTACTCTACAGCCCGATTCTTCAGCCTTAACAATTTTTATCTCCGTCTTTATATTATCAATTAATGGAGTTATAGAATTGTAAATCGTATAAATACCGGCAATTTCTTCCTCAGTAAGGGGAAAGATATCACATTTGAATAAGTGAAATGATCTTCTTTTGAAAATCATCCTGTAAAGAACTTCATAATTCATAATTCATCTCCTTTCTCGTTTTTCCTTTTTCAACAGTAAAGAAACTCTAAAATCTGCCAGGTGATTAAAAGTCCATGTTTAATTCAATATATACTACCGACATTTTTTTAGAAATCAGCTTCACTATATACTTATTATAACTCATCCTGGAAATTGTGATATAATTAATTAGTACTATAAAAAAGAAAAAGGAGATAATGTTATGACTAATTATGCAAAAGGTACGGGGAAAGAGTATCACATTGGTATTGGGCCGGGTGATGTAGGAGAGTATGTCATTTTACCTGGAGATCCAAAAAGATGTGCCAAAATTGCCAAGTATTTTGATGATGCTAAACTTGTTGGTGATAATAGAGAATATGTTACCTACACAGGTTATATTAATGGAAAAAAGGTATCAGTAACCTCTACCGGAATTGGTGGCCCCAGTGCTTCAATTGCTTTGGAAGAACTGGTTAAGTGCGGGGCTAAAAGGTTTATCAGAGTTGGTACCTGCGGTGGTATGCAGCTGGATGTTAAAGGTGGAGATGTGGTAGTAGCTACAGGCGCTATCAGACAGGAAGGCACAACCAAAGAATATGCTCCAATTGAGTTTCCGGCAGTAGCCGATCTGGATATCACCAATGCCTTGATTCAGGCCAGTAAAAATCTGAAGGCCAGCTATCATGCCGGTATTGTGCATTGCAAGGATGCCTTTTATGGTCAGCATCGCCCTCAGACTTTACCGAACGGTCAGGAACTGTTAAGAAAATGGGATGCCTGGCTGCAGCTGGGAGCAGTGGCTTCAGAAATGGAATCCGCAGCGCTCTTTATTGTAGCCAGTTATCTGAAAGTTAAAGTTGGTTCCTGCTTCCTGGTTGTTGCCAATCAGGAAAGAGCGAAAGCCAACCTGGAAAACATTCAGGTCCACGATACTGATCTGGCAATCAGAGTGGCAATTGAAGCAATCAGATTATTAATCGAAAAGGAGTAGCATGCTTGATTTAAAAGAAGGAAGCTTTTTCGAAAATGTCGAATTGAGTGCTGATGAAAAGAAAATAATAATTATTGATCAGGTTCAGCTTCCCAACGAGGTCGTTTACCTGCACTTAAACAAGCTGGAAGATTTATATCAGGCAATTAAAAAGCTGCAGATAAGAGGAGCTCCAGCGATTGGAATTTTTGCCGGTTATTCAATGTATGTGCTGACCCAGCAATATGACAACCTTCCTTTCGAGCAGTTTTATCAGCGATTTACTGAGGAAAAAGAATATCTGAATTCTTCCAGACCGACAGCTGTGAACCTGGGCTGGGCACTAAACAGAATTGATAAGATAGTCTTAGACAGCAGGGATAAGGAAGTTAAAGAAATTGTCAGACTGATTGGTCGGGAAGCAAAAGAAATTCATCGTGAAGACAAAGAAATGTGTCTCAAGATCTGTGAATATGGCTTGACTCTGCTTAAAGATGGTGATGGGGTTTTAACACACTGCAATACCGGACCGCTGGCTACCAGCCGTGGCACAGCGATTGGACCGCTAATCCTGGGAAAACAGAGAGGCTATAATTTTAGAGTTTATGCCGATGAAACCAGACCGCTTCTGCAGGGAGCCAGACTGACAACTCTGGAACTGCAGAAAGCTGGAGTTGATGTAACTCTGATCTGTGATAATATGGCCAGTATCGTGATGAAAAATGGCTGGATAGATGTCTGTTTTGTTGGCTGCGATCGCATTGCCGCCAATGGTGATTTTGCCAATAAGATAGGAACAAGCGGAGTAGCGATATTAGCCAAACATTATGGCATACCGATTTACTCTCTGGGGCCGACAAGTACCATTGACATGAATTGCCCTGATGGAAAGCATATTGAAATTGAACTGCGGGAACCAGATGAAATTGCGGGAAAATGGTATGAGAAACCGATGGCGCCTAAGGGAGTCAAATGTTATAATCCAGCCTTTGATGTAACAGATCACAGTCTGCTGACGGGATTTGTGACCGAAAAGGGAATAGTCTATCCGCCTTTTGATGTGAATCTGAAAAAATTGTTTGAAGATTAAAAAAAGACAGATAAATTTAAAAAATCCAGGGATGACAGCCTGGATTTTCAGTGCTTTTAAAAAACCAGGTTAAAACCTGGTCTTATTGTTTGATAAAGATAAAGTTTTTAACATCTTTAGCCACATCTTCAAAAACAGTGATGATATCCTGCCCATAGTAAGCCAGGTTTTCAGTCAGACAATGACTGTTGATCAGGATAATGGTGGTGTTTTGCAGATAATCAACCAGACAGTCATAGAGACTGTCCAGATTATTGTTGCAGTAGGTAGGTAAAGGCAGCATCTTTTTTAAATAGCTGTAGGAAGTGCTTTTATCGGTAAACATCTTTCCATTTAATACATAAACTTTCATAATTAAGGTTCTCCATATAATAATTCAAACGACTGATAATGATCATCAGTATAGTAGATAAGACCATCGTTGGAAAAGACAATTCGCTTGGCTCCCCGAGAACTCTGGCCGGCAGTATCAATATCGCATTCGTAATATATTCGTCCTTCCTTGATAGGAAGCAGTTTTTCCCTGTTGGAGAAAACGTCTCCGCCAATAGCCTTGCCAGGCAGATACTTTTCTACAGAGCCTCCACTCCAGCCGGCTTCTGAGGCCTCTTTTTTAGTTACATAGTTATCCGGCAGATGGCCATAGGTATGGATATATAAGGCTACATTCTCTTTGTCAAAATAACTTCCATTCTCGTCAATCAAAGCCTGTTGCGGGGTATCAGGGTTTTCATTAACCTCACTGAAATTGTCCTGAAGCCAGATGACTGCCCAAGCCAAAAGCAATAAAATAATTAAACCAACGATCTTTTTTAAAGTTTTTATTGCTGAATCTTTCAAAGTAATGAACCTCCCTGATTGCGCTAAATATATTTTGCCACATTCATGGATAAAGTTTGTAATAAGTGAAAAAAAGAAATAAAATGAATATAGGGAGAAAGCTATGAAAATATTATTTGTCTACAACCCTGTTGCTGGACAACTGCAGATAAAAAATCATTTGTGGAGTATCATCAACTATTTTTGCAGTGGAGATATTGAGTTGACAGTGCATGCAACTCAAGAGAATAAAGATGCCTATAAGGTAGTTAAAAAGCAGGCCGGCAAATATGATAAAATCATCTGCTGCGGCGGTGATGGCACCTTACATGAAGTGGTTAATGGAATGATGGAAACCGGCAGTAGCAGAGTTTTAGGTTTTATACCGGCGGGTTCAGTCAATGACTTTGCGACCAGTCTAAACCTGCCAAGAAATATGGAACAGGCAGCCCGTCTGGCTATGGAAGGGCAGCCTAAAAGTATTGATATCGGCAAATTCAATGATGAATACTTTACTTATGTGGCTGCCTTTGGGGTATTTACCGATATTGGCTACATCACAACTCAGGAGATGAAGAACCTCCTGGGTCGACTGGCCTACTTTTTTCAGGGTGTTAAGTCAGTAGCCTTAATGAAGACCTACAGAGTAAAAATAAGACATGGGAATGAAGAATTTGAAGACGAGTATATTTATGGTATGGTTTCAAACACTGTATTGGTTGGCAGTCTGTATAAAATGCCAAATCAGGATGTGCAGCTGGATGATGGCCTTTTTGAAGTGACGCTGATAAAAGCTCCTAATGATCTGATTGAGCTGGGTTCAATAGGACCGTATCTGCTGACTGGAAAAGGAGACAATGATTTAGTCAAAATCTTTAAAACCAATTCTATAGAGGTTATCATCGATGAGCAGATACCATGGACTTTAGATGGCGAATATGGGGGCAATCCCAAAACGGTCAAAATAGAAGTAATAGAAAAAGCGCTAAATCTTATCTATCAGGAGTAAACCGGATAAGAGGGCTGATAATTCAACTCAAAGGGGCAGGAATTTGTTATAATGTAAATAGTGTCAGGAGAAAAAGCAGATGAAGAATATTAAGAGAATTGTATTTACTGGTGGACCGTGTAGCGGGAAAACAACTTTTATGTCTCGAGCACAGGAAGTATTTGCTGAAAGAGGCTATCGGGTAATAATTGCTAATGAATCAGCTACTGATTTGATTTCAGGCGGTATTTCGCCAGCTACCATTGGAATGTATCATTTCCAGAAATATGTCATCGCCCTGCAACTGAAGAAAGAAGAGCTATGCTGCCAGGCGGCAGAAGAGATTGAGGGTGAAAAAGTACTGGTCTTCATTGATAGAGGGATTCTTGATAATAAGGGTTATGTTTCAGATGAAGAGTTTACCGAAATATTAAAAGGTTTTGATTTAAAAGAAGAAGAATTAAACGACAGATATGACCTGGTGATGCACCTGGTGACCAGTGCCAAGGGAGCCGAAGAGGCTTATAGTCTTTCTAATAATGCTGCCAGATATGAATCCATTGAAGATGCCAGAAAAGTAGATGATATGATTCTGGAAAGCTGGTCAGCTCATCCTAACAGAATTGTCATTACCAATGAAAGTGATTTTGAAGTAAAACTAAGAAGAGCGATTCAGGCAGTCTTCACTTATCTGGGCGAAGAAAAGCCAATTGAGATATTCAGGAAATATCTGGTGGAAATCAATGACGAAGTGATTGAAAAAGTAAAAGATGAAGCCAACGTTTCCTATATACATATTCTGCAGCATTATCTGAAGTCAGCTGAAGGAATAGAAAAGCGAATCAGAAGAAGAGAAAAAGATGGCAATACAATCTTCTATTATTCAGAAGCGACGCAGCTGACTCCTAATACCAGAGTAAAAAGAGACAGGATAATCTCCGAAAGGCAATATACAGATTATTCAGTGGAAATTAATCATCAGCTGAATATTGTTGATAAGGAAAGATATGGCTTTATTGACAACAACCGTTTTTTCAAACTGGATATCTTCTCTTTTGACAAGACCAAGGCCTTGTTGAGTGTTCAGATTCCAAGTGAAAATGAAAAGGTTATAATTCCGGAATATTTCAATGTAATCAAAGAAGTTACAGATGATGTGAATTACAAAAACTACTATCTGGCTAAATCACAGAAGTTTTAAATGAGGCGTTAATAAAACGGTTATTTTGAAAAAATGCCGTTTTTAATATCGCGTTTATGTGATTGAATGGGATTAGTTCATTTTTTAGATTAATTGTATTATAATTAAACCTGCAAAGGAGAATGTTTTATGGATACTTCAGCATATGCAAACAAGAATATTGTTAATGGTATGATAATCATCGCCGTTTCAGCTCTTTTATTGGGTATGAGTTTCGGCTATTATTTAACACATACCATTTTAGAAAAAACCGTTCTTACAGAAATGAAAAATGAAGGGTATGTACTTACAACGGATGCCACAGCTACGGCAGAAGATATTGCTATAGGGAAAACAGCATATTCTAATGGAGAGCTTTTAAATGGTACAACAGTTGTTTTTGATACCAGTGGAGCAACAGCTACTTCAAACGTTATTTTGCAGGGCAAAACGGCTTATGTTAATGGGGAGCTGGTTGTTGGAACACTTCCTCAGATTTCAGGTAGAACTATCACTCCTACCGGTAAACCGGTCTCATTTACCGGTGGCGGCTATTTAAGCAGCGATCTGATTGTCAAAGGAGACTCAAATCTGATGTCAATGAATATTAAAAAAGGCGTGATGATTTTCAACATCGTTGGAAGTTATATTGGCAAGTAGGAGGTAATGGTATGGCTTTTAAGTTTAAAAAGGAAAGAAATATTGTTGCTAAAGAGGTTTTAAATGAGGATACTAAAACCTTCCACGTTGATCTGGATGATGAAACCAGAGAAATTGACGGTGTCAGAGAAAAGTTTGGTGTTCAGATTTATTCAGAAGAGACAACTGAACAGCTGGCAGATGAGGAAATTGGCGAAATAGGCGAAGAAACAGCGGAGCTGCTGAAACAGGAGGAGCCTGTTACTGAAGAAACTATAGAGACTAAAGTGACAGATACCAGAGAAGCTGATGTCGAAGAATATGAAGATGAAGATGATTTTTATGATGACGATGATGAATATGAATATGTGACACCGAATTATTTTAAAAGTGCTGTTATCCTGGCATTGGTCTGCATTATTGTCGGAGCACTGATTTCATTTTTGGTCTTTAAAAATAAGATGGCAGGCAGCATAAGAGCAGCCTATGAACAAAGCGGTTATATGATAACAAATGGCTGTAATGCTACTGCTGAAGATATTAGAGAAGGAAAAACAGCTTACATTCGCGGTCAGCTGGTTACTGGAACAATGAAAGATGTTGATACCTCTAATGCCACAGCTACCGAAGCAGATATCCTGAAAGGATATACAGCTTACGTTAACGGCAAACTGATAACCGGATCAATTCCAACTTATAATGGTGTAGTAAATATCGTGCCTTCAACAACAGATTATAAAATTCCTAAAGGTGTATACCTGGCTGAGGATATTATAGTAGTAGGCGCTCCTTCCCTGAGTGCTGAAAATATCAAAAAAGGTGTTGTTATTTTCGGTGTAAAAGGAACATTTGAAGCAAAAGAGGGCGAATAATGACCAGGGAAGAAGTCTTAAAGAAATTAGCTCAGCTTAGAGAAGAAGGTCATTTGAATGTTCCAAGAGACGAACTGATTAAAACTGAAGAACAGATTCAGGGAATCAGGGAAAGCGCCAGAATCAATACCGGTGTACTGGATTATGTGGCCGAAAGAATAACTTCCGGAATCACAACAGAACAGATTAACAACTGGGTGAAAGAATATACTGAGTCACATGGGGCCATTTGTGCCCCTTATCAGTATGGCGGTTTTCCCAAACATGTCTGTGTTTCAATAGATGATGTAATCTGCCACGGCATTCCTAATAAAAACACGGTTTTAAAAGAGGGAATGATTGTCAATGTCGATGTATCAACCATCTATAAAGGCTATTACTCTGATGCCAGTCGAATGTTCATCATCGGTCAGACAACTCCGGAAAAAGAAAGACTGGTCAGAGTCTGCAAAGAATGTCTGGAAATAGGACTTCAGCAGGTTAAGCCCTATGGTTTTTTAGGAGATATCGGCTATCATATCGAAAAACATGCTTTGAGAAATGGTTATAAGATAGTAAGGGATTTTGGTGGTCATGGTATCGGTTTAGAATTCCATGAGGAGCCCTTTGTCTTTCACTATGGTAAAAGAAATAGCGGGATGATGCTGGTTCCAGGAATGGTATTCACCATTGAACCGATGCTTAACATGAAAAAAAGTGGTGTCAGAATTTCAACTGTTGATGGCTGGACTGCCTACACTAAAGATAAATTACCCTCTGCTCAATGGGAGCATATGATTCTGGTGACCGAAGACGGTTATGAAATCCTGTCATATTAGAATCAGATGAGGGTATTTCCAATTATTATATTTATTATATTTTTTTGTGTATATTAATCTAAATTTGTTATAATAATGATATGGAAAATATTAAAAAACACATTCCCAATGTTGTGACATCTTTAAGAATAGTAGGGACCTTCATTTTGATATTTCTGCAGCCAATGTCTGCTGTTTTTCTTGTTGTTTATGCTTTTTCAGGATTTAGTGATGTAGTTGATGGCTATCTGGCTAGAAAGCTGAAAGCAGAAAGCGAACTGGGCTCAAAGCTGGACAGTGCAGCTGATCTGCTGTTTTATGCGGTATCTTTAATCAAGCTGCTTCCACTATTGTGGGCTAGACTGTCAAGAAAAATCTGGATTCTGGTAAGCATAATTGTGGTACTCAGATTATTTGATTATATATATTTTGCGATTATATACGGGGAGCTTTCCTCTACCCATAGTATGTTAAACAAAATGACTTCCGTAGGGCTTTTTGGCATACCGTTTTTAATCAATAGCCAGATTGGAAACACCTACTGCTGGATAGTCGCATTTATATCTTTAGCAGCTACCTTATATGAGATACATAACCACTCAAAATTTAAAAAAGAAAGATGCACGTAAAAAACTGAGGGAATAACTGAAGCATTTATTGAAAAGAGATAATTCTGGTAATTATCTCTTTATTGTATAGAAATTAATTTAAGGATAAATTAAAAAAATGTGGCAAAACTAGAAAAGAGAAAGAATCTCATAGTCTGTTTCACTGATTAGGGCAGGCTGAAGGTCAATCAGCTGTTCAATAGAGTACCTGTTAGCGAGATAGTTTCTGACCTCGTCCTTATTTAAGATGACAGGAACACGATTGTGGATATTTTTGGTAGAAACTGCTTCAGTAGTGATAATGGAATAGTTATAAAGGGGACTGTCCTTCTGATAAATACCGGCAAAATAGATAATTTTATCGGTGGTGTGAATGTAATGCCTTTTTTTATGCCTGTCCCATTCATAAAAACCTGAGGCAACGATAACGCACTTATGGTTCTGATAGTCTTCCCTATAGATATTGGTATCTCTGATTGTTTCAATTCGGGTGTTAATCAGGTTTCTTTTATTCAATGAATAACCCCATTTCATCAGCTGATAATCGTTATCAGCAAATACCAAAGAAATGTTGGAAGGAAATATTTCGCCAGTAGACATTAAATCCAGAGTCTTCTGATCATATTTCTTTTCCAGCACTTTCAGTATTTTAGCGATATCAATGCTTTCAGCAAAATAATAGCGGCCACACATAATACTAATATACAAAAAAACCCTTCAGTAATGAAGGGCTAATCGATAATGTCCATCAATTCCAAAAGCCTGTTTAACTCATCAGCATCCTGATAAAAGATGTTTATTGAGTTTCTGGTAATCTTTACTTTTGAACCGAATTTTCTCTGCAGAGAATTCTGCATATCAACAATATAAGGGTCTTTAGCCTTGGTTTTAACTGTCTTGACAGGCTTCTTTGCGGCTGCCAGAGCCTCAACCTGTCGGACTGACAAACCCTCTCTAACGGCTTTATTTGCGATTTCACTGATAGTTTTAGGGTCCAGAGTTACCAGACACCTTACATGTCCCATTGACAGTTTATTTTCTTCCACCAGTTTTTGAACATCTTTTGGAAGTCTCAATAATCGCAGGGTGTTAGAAACATGTTCTCTGCTTTTGCCGATTTTACTGGCTAACTGTTCTTGTGTATAGCCCAGTGTATCAATCAGCTTCTGATATCCGCTGGCTTCCTCCAGGATGTTAAGGTCTTCTCTCTGGATGTTTTCCAATAGTGATATCTCCATCATCTGTCCATCATTAAAATCCATTATAATAGCCGGTATGTCTTCTTTTCCGGCTAAAAGAGAGGCTTTTACTCTTCTTTCGCCGGCAATCAGTTCATAACCTCCAGTAGCTTCTCTAACTAAGATAGGAGTGAAAACCCCATTTTCTATAATTGATTGAGCCAGCTCGTTCAGCTTTTCCTGGTCAAATGCCTTTCTGGGCTGATATGGATTAGAACGAATTTCTGATAATTTTAAAGTAGCCCTGCGTCCATATTCATCAGCTCTGGCACTGCTTTGAATTTCATCGATGACCGAAATAACATCATCGCCAAAAATAGCGGCTAAACCAGTCCCCAGGCGATCTTTACTTTCTTTTTTCTTTGCCATTTTGCCTCCTTATGAGTTTTTAGTAATAACCTCTTTGGCTAAAGCTGCATAGGCTCTAGCGCCATCAGATTTGATATCATGTTCGAAAATGCTTTTCCCATATGAAGGAGCTTCGGATAAACGAACATTTCTCGGAATATAAGAACGATAAACTCTTTCTTTAAAGTATTTTCTGACTTCCTGCTGAACTTCAATAGACAGGTTGGTTCTTCCATCAAACATTGTCAGCAAGACCCCTTCAATATATAAATGCGGGTTATAGAGTTTCTGAACCAGTCTGATGGTAGAAAGAAGCTGGGTTAATCCTTCCAGAGCATAGTACTCGCACTGAACGGGAATTATTACTGAATCAGCAGCAGTCAAAGCGTTGGTGTTTAACAGACCTAATGAAGGTGGACAATCGACAATAATGAAATCATAGTTGTTTTTAATAGGATCCAACTTGTTTTTCAGCAGCTTTTCTCTTCCTTCATGGTAATTTGCCATTTCAATATCGCTGCCTGCCAAATCGATTGTTGCCGGAATTAAATCAATAGGCGGTATTTTACGAGAAAGAATGCATTTTTCAGTTTCAACATCATTAAGCAATAAGTCATAGGTACTGAACTTTATATCACTTCTTGCTCCAACCCCCTGAGTAGAGTTAGCCTGAGGATCTAAGTCCACTAATAAAACTTTTTTCCCTAAATAGGCTAAACCTGCCGAAAGATTGATGCTTGTTGTTGTTTTTCCGACGCCGCCCTTCTGGTTGGCTAATGCAATAATTTTTCCCATACTTATATACCTCAATAATCATTTTATCATAAAGAGACTATTTTTTGATAGTTATCGTAATAATGTAATCTTCGTTTTGATCCTGTTCAGTCATCATAACACTGCGGTCAAATTCCTTAGCTTTTTTAAAGGTGTCTCTAAAAGAGTTGATAATCAGCTGAGCTGAAATACCAAAACATTTGATACTTCCTTTTTTCTTTTTCTTTGGTTTGAAGTAATTGGTGTCAATCAGATTTTCAGTTTCTTTAACATTCAGATCTCTGGCTAAAACGGATTGAAGAACTTCTTTCTGCTGTTTTTCATCCAGCGACAGTAAAGCTCGGCCATGTCTTTCCGTAATCTGTTTACTGTTGATTGCCTCCTGAACTTCATGACAGAGGTTTAACAGGCGGATTTTATTAGAGATTGTGGTCTGCTTCTTACCGACTTTATTAGCCAGCTGCTGCTGAGTAAGCCCTGTCAGACGAATCATCTGCAGATAACCATTGGCTTCTTCAATTGGCGAAAGGTCCTCGCGCTGAATATTTTCAATTATCGCTAAGGTGGCAGCCTGAACCTCACTGGCCCTGATAACAAAGGCATTGATCTGTTTATGGCCTAAGCTCTTGCAGGCTCTATATCGTCTTTCACCTACAATTAACTCATAACCCGTATAAGACTCTCTGACAGTGATAGGCTGAATTAAACCGTTTTCTTTAATCGAAACAGCTAATTCCTCAATCGCTTCTTTATCAAAACTGGTTCTCGGCTGATATTGATTGGGTTTTATTTCATCAATGTTAATAAGCTGATATTGTGCCATAAGTCCTCCTATAATGGTCTCTTTTTGATCTGCCCATAGTTTCTGGGGTATTTAGCTGGGGTATGATTAATCTTTTTAAGATCAATGATCAGACGCTGACTGTCTTCCGTCAGTCCAAATTCACTTATCTGATGCAGCTGAGCACCTAATGTAGCAAGTGCCTTTTCCGCCTGCTTCAGTTCCTGATAGCCTTTTGGTCCTTTCATTGCTAGAAAGTGACCATCAACCTTAAGTAGAGGTAAACATAATTCCGCCAGGATGTTTAATGGCGCTACCGCTCTGGCTGTCACAAAGTTAAATTTTTCAAAATGTTCTTTAGCGAAAACTTCAGCTCGCTGATTGGAAATGTAGACACCGTCAAGCTTTAAAGCTGCGACAGCTTCTTTTAGAAAAGAAACCTTTTTATTATTGGGCTCTAACAGAAAAACTTCCAGTCGGGGATTATAGATTTTCAACACCAGACCAGGAAAACCGGCTCCGGTACCGACATCAATTAAATTATTAGCTGGATTAAACATTTTTCCTAACAGAAGACAATCTAAAAAATGTTTAACATAGATGTCATCTTTGTCAGTAATGGCTGTCAGATTGAACTTCTTGTTCCACTCGATTAATAAATCAGCATATCTTTCCAGCTGGTATAGCTGATTTTCATCAAGTTCGATCTGATGTTCTAAAAAAAACCTGTTATAATCCACTAATTTTTCTCCTTGTAATTTTCTTTCAGTCAACTATGATTATACAAAAAAAAGAGTGATAATTGAACTAAAAAAGCAAAGTTTACAGTTTTCACTAATTATAATAAGATAAGTTTACACAAGGAGATATGGTGATGGCTATTTATGATGTTTTGAGCAGCTATGGACAGTTCGATTCTCTAGTCAGTTTTAACGGACCGGTTGAAGACTATTTAAAAATCTATCCGGCTGATGAAAATCGAGAATTGTTTAAAATGATGTTAAAGCAAAACCGGCAAATTCGGGTCTATACAAATTTTGGGCTCAAATTTAATCTGGCTTTAATCGCTAATAAAAAGATTGGCTATAAGGATGTCGGCAAAATTGATGAGTATTGTCTTAAAGTCCCCTATATTATCTACTGGAAAGAGGAAAATATTCAAAGAGCGCTAGTGATCAGCTTAAACAGCTATATCGAAGCGAAAGGAATATATTACTGTCTGACCGAAGTAGACAATTACTTTGAAAATGACAAAAATGATTTGGTGACAATTCATCTCAGTCAAAAAAACAGTTCTGAGGTAATTGAAACTTTTAGCAGTATGCTGGCTGAAAACCAGACAGCACTGGCCATTCAGAAAAATCTGGACAGCAAATATATCAGTGATGTTGATCTGATGAAAGAACAGTGCATAGGGATATGTCAGCATATCTTTGATGAAACGATAAAAACAATCAGGCCGTTAGAGCCGAAACAGAGAAAACCATATATTGATGAAACGGTCGCTCGAGTTTTCATCATCAAGAAGGCTTTATATGTCAAATATATGACCAGCAAATATTTCTTGAATGAAAGACATTGTGGCAATGTCTCCCAGCAGAGAGCCTTTGCGAAAAGCTATATCAGTGAGCTTCCAATTATTCCCTATTTCAAGCTATACAACATATGAAAATAAAGCAGGGGGATCCTGCTTTATTTTTGGGGGATAAAATATCTTTGAAATAGAAAGGATATATGGACAAGTAGTTGTTCTACTTGTGAGTCCATAATACTAGCAATGATGCGTAAAACAATCAAATCATAATGTGAAATTGTGTGAAAACATTTAAAAGCTTATAATTGATTGTGATAAACAGTTTTTTAAGTAAGAAAATGAATGTTTCAGATGATGGAGGAATAAAGATGTCCGAAAAAAAGAAAGTAGCCTTTGTGTGTGTGCACAATTCCTGCCGTAGTCAAATTGCAGAGGCGCTTGGTAAAAGATACGGTTCAGAAGAATATGAGTTTTATTCAGCAGGCACGGAAATAAAGCCCCGCATTAATCAGGATGCGGTGCGTCTGATAAAAGCTTTGTATGGCATAGATATGGAGGAAACCCAGTATTCCAAGCTGATTTCTGAATTGCCGGAAATAGATATTGTTATAACGATGGGCTGTAATGTCCAGTGTCCTGTAATTCCTCATGAATACACCGAGGATTGGGGTCTGGAAGATCCAAGCGGAAAAAGTGATGAAGAATTTCTGACAGTAATTAAAGCGATTGAAGAGAATGTCAGAAAAAGATTCTCATAAACATTTAATTATTGCTACCGCATTACTGGCAGCGCCTTTTCTAATCTGATCACCACTGCAGAATAATGAATAACCGCCTATTACCTTGTCGGCTCTTATTCTGCCAACTTCAATAATATCATTGTCACTGGCACTTATAGGCATAGGGTAGGTGTTATTTATGCCGTCATCCCTCAATCTGAGGCCTTTACTGCCGGCAACTGCTTCTCTGACCTCTTCAATTGTTAAAGGTTCTTCAGTAGCAAAACTGATAGAAATGCTATGACTTCTAATTATTGGAACTCTGACACAGGTACAGGTAACAGCCAGATCAGGTAGATGCATGATCTTTCTTCCCTCATTCTGCATTTTCATTTCTTCATCGGTATAGCCATCTTCTAAAAATGTCCCGATACCAGGAATACAGTTATAGGCAATCTGATGAGGAAAGACATTGGTCTCTATCTCTTTACCGCTGAGTAGCGCTTCAACCTGATTCTGCAGTTCGGTAACTCCTGCAGTTCCGGCACCGGAGACTGCCTGATAGGTGCTGGCAATGATTCTGGTAAGCTTAGACTTTTTATTAATACCATATAAAGCCATAAAGGCAATAATGGTACTGCAATTGGGATTTGCGATAATACCATTATGCTTTTTTGTGTCTTCACCATTGATTTCAGGAACAATCAGAGGAACATCATCGTCCATTCTAAAAGCACTGCTGTTATCAATCAATACAGCCCCTGCTTTTTTGATAAACGGTGCGAAATATTTAGAAGACTTTCCTCCTGATGCAGCCAGTACGACATCCAAGCCTTCAAAACTGTCGGCCCTGGCTTCAATGACTTTTAAAGTCTCGCCTTTAAACTCAATTTCTATTCCGGCACTTCGCTGGCTGGCCATCAGCCTTAATTCATCGACCTTGATGTCCTGTTCAATCAAACACTCTATCATCTGTCTGCCAACAGCGCCGGTAGCTCCTAGAATACCTATTCTCATAATGAATCACTCCTTGTGATGAATCTGTCGTAGATACATCTGATTGTTTTTTCAAAGTCTTTATTTTCAACGCCGATAAGAATATCAATCTCATCAGCAGCCTGATTAATAATTCTGATATTGATATTGTGAGCGCCAAGTTCACCAAACAATA
>JARKSP010000095.1 GCA_029974225.1 Erysipelotrichaceae bacterium | reverse complement strand
TCAGATCAAAAACTGCCTAGAATTCGATATGTTGTTTATTTGTTGGATTTTTACCATCAATTCCAATGGTGAAATAATCGACAATTTCCTTTAATTTGATGTAAAGGTCTGTCGATAAGGATTTAAAGAATCCATTGATTACCTTATCTGCTTCCTGCTGTAATACGGGTATCAGGTGCTTCTCCGCATAAGAGACTGAAATGCCATATCGGATATTCGGTGGAAAATTAAACGTTAAAAAGCCACCGGGGGTAACTACATACTCAAACTGATGTTTCCCATGATATTTGAAGACAAATTTTTCGATTAATGTCATCAACCTGCTTAAATAAGGATTACCATGTTCATCATAATCTTTCCCAGTGACAATCAGCCGGGCAATTTTATGTTTACCAGCCGGGGTATCATTTATTGTCGATTTGATTGATAACAAGTTTTTAAAATGTATTTCTGCTCCCTGTTCTTCCCAGTCAAAATCACCATGCTTAATGCGTATTAATTTGTATCCGTTTCTGTCCGCTTCGATGTCCCTTACGGTATCATAAAATGCTCGTCTTTCATCTCTGTCAATCGGATAATTGTCTATTGCATTTATTCTTTTACAGGCTGCAATCCAAGATTCTTTTGAATAATGTAACTGAACGTTTGCCGGGTAATGATCTAAGGTTATTTCCCTCGCTTTTGAAAAATGCTGGTTCTCATCATATTCAATAATGAGTTTATATTCTTCAATCACAATATCACATGATAGCGGGTAATTGGATTTCTTAAAACCTTCGTGTTGCCGGTAGTTTGATAATGCTGTAACTATTTCCAAATAATCTGATGGAAGGTCGTCTTGATCCGGAGTCCTGAGCCAGTCAAACTTTTTTTCAGTTTCAATATGTCCATAATGTTTCTGTATCAACCTCTGTAGTGCATTTTTTTGACTCACAGCACTCAATGACCTTCCGGGTAGGTTTCTATCCGGCTTGGTGACGATCCTTCTTTCTGGAGCATCATTATGGCTTAATTTTGGTTTTATGGTGTTCTTATGGTATTCAACCTGAAAACCAAGTCTGGTAAAAAACTTGACCGTTTCTTCACCGCCACTGTATTCCGTCTTTGAAATTTCCTGTTTGTTGGCAATAAAATACGCCATCCCACGAATGTGCTTTGCCGGGTATTTCTTATTGTTATGAATTAAGAATGTATTGCGTGGTTCTGGAAACGGCTTATTGGTTACATCAAAGAGTTCGATGGCATTTTTGACATCCTCTGTTGTTATATTATCCCAGAGTTTATTCATTGTTGATATGCTTTTTTAAGTATTCCAACCTTTCTCCCTGCCTGAGTCCTTTTAATGGTTGCTCGATATGCTTTATTTGCTTTTCTATTGGTTTAATGTATTCCTGCCCCGCCAAGATTATATACCGATCATTTGTAAGATCAGTATTTTCAGATAACTGTTGAATTACTTTCTTACCCCATTCATCTTTCTCTTCGTTGTCCAACACTTTCAATCCCTGCTTCCTTTTATTTACTGGTATGTTACTTAAAGTAACATCATAAGTTTCAATTTCTTTTTCAAGATCAAGAAGGTGGTGAAGTGCTGACAGAATGAAAATTTTATCAGGTTTGATTGAATAGGCATAGGCGAGACTGTATTTAAAGAGGGCACTTTTATAAAGGTCTTTCGCTTTCGCTTTGCTTTT
>JARKSP010000069.1 GCA_029974225.1 Erysipelotrichaceae bacterium | reverse complement strand
GTGGCTGACCTTGGCAACCAACGGTTTTTATGAAGCCTTGTTTGCCGGTTTTTTAAACTGGCCAATAATTAGAGCGCTGCAGAAAGTTATTAGAGAGGAGAGATAGGGATGTTGCTTACAATTGATGTTGGAAACACCAATATTTCCTGTGGCATATTTGATGGCGATAAGCTGATTACCACTTTCAGGTTTATCACCAAGCAGGAAAGAACCAGTGATGAACTGGCTTTGCAGATTCATTCCATTCTGGAGGTAAGAGATATACATGAAAGTCAGATAACAGATGTAGTTTTGGCTTCGGTCGTTCCAAATATCAATAATGATATGATAAGCGCCATCAGACAGCTGTTTGATGTACAGCCCCTTATTATTGCTGCCGGTATCAAAACGGGGCTCAAGATATGCATCGATGATCCCAAAAGCTGTGGGGCTGATTTAATTGCGGTAGCTGTAGCGGGCTATGATAAATACCAGGGTGAATGTATGGTTGTTGACTTTGGTACAGCCACAAAGTTTCTATATGTTGATGAAAAGGGAAGATTCAAATATGGAATTATCTCACCAGGACTGGAAATCTATGCCAACAGTTTATGGAAGATGACAGCTCAGCTTCCTCAGGTGCAGCTGAAAAAACCGGAAACAATTCTAGCTAAAAACACTGTACACAGTATGCAGGCCGGTATTGTCTATGGCTATATCGGTCTGAGCGAGGGAATTATCAGGCAGATTAAAAAAGAAATTGGACATGACTTTCCTATCATAGCTACTGGAGGACTGGGAAGATACATCTATCCGGAAACAGATTTATTTGACCAGTATGACCCAGATCTGGCTTACTATGGAATGAAACTGATATACGAAAAGAACAGGTAGGAGAAAAAATGAAGAAGATTAAAGAATTTTTTACTCAATTAATTGAAAGATTTTTAGAAAGTATCAAAAGATTTCTGCTGGCTAACATCTTTTTAGCAGCTGTAGCTATGGTATTGGTAATCTGCATTATCATGGAAGATTTTGCTGATGAATATATGTATGCCGTAATGGCCTTTGTTTTAGGTGGTCTAACTTCTTTTGCCTTAACACTGGCTAAGGAAAAATATAATTTAGCTAAAGGAGATATTATCAATGTCATTGTTTCACTGGCAATAGCAGCTATTACGTATGCTGCATTGCATTTCTTCGAAAATAACAATTATGTAATTTTAGCTTACTTTGGCATGATACCGGTTGTGCTATCCGTGAGTTTCTATCTGCTGTATTTTATTGAGGATAATAAAAAACTGTTTGCGGTAGTGATAAGCAGTCTGTTTTATTGTTATGTGATGATTACAACCATTGTTGCAGGACTCTCAATCTGTCTGCTTGCTTTTCAATATCTGATTTATGATTTCGAAAAGTTTGAAAAACTATATGCGATTACTTTTGTAATCTGTGAAGTGTTTGTCGCAAATTCACTGTTTTTATCATATATTCCAGCAGTAAATGAAAAGCTGACAGTTACTAAAGCCTATGAAAGCATTCTTCATAAGGCAGCATTGACAGTTTACTATCTGCTGATTGGCATTCTATATGCATACCTGGTTAAAGTGTTGGTCACCTTTGATATGCCAATCAATAAAATAAACTGGTTTGCCTCTTTTGCCTTACTGTTTTACTGTGCTTTTTATCTAAGCTGTCAATATAATGAAAAGGGATTGGCTTTATTCCATGTAAAATATGGCGGTTTTCTAATGCTGCCAATATTGCTGATGCAGAGTTATGCCCTGTATTTAAGGATAAACGCCTATGGTTTAACAACACCAAGATATCTTTCGGTGATGTTTAATTCGATAGCTCTGGCTTTTGTTATTTCTTCCTTTTTCAGAAAAGGGCCAAGGCATGTCTTCCTGTATATGGCTGCAGTAGCAATCATCTTAAGTGTTGGACCGTTTAATATGATTGATGTGCCATTCAACTCACAAACCAGAAGAATGGAGAAGATACTGCTAAAAAACAATATGCTTGACGGTGAGAGAATTATTGCTAACGCCAGCATTTCAGCGGAAGATAAAGAAGAAATCAGAGAAATATATGGTTATCTTAAATATTCTGCCAGTGAAAAAGAAAACTATATTACTGTGATTACCGACAATGAGTTTGAAAAAGTGTTTGGCTTTAAACAATATGGTGATGTAAACAGTAACTATAAGTACTGCAGTTACAAAAATTCGACAACAGTTATTGATATCGAAGGCTACAAATCAATGGAATATATAAGCTATCGTGATTCAGTCGAGGTGGCAGGTTATGATATTGAAGATTATTTATGGGATTTATACAATGTCCATGGCACTTCAAAAGAAACGGAATTAATATATCTGGCGGATGATGGAACAAAGATTGTCTTTGATAATATCAATTTTACAATAAAGGATGGAACAGAGATGACTGGAGTCTATTTCAGTTGTTATATATTAAGAAAGTAGGGAAAGAATATGAAAGTAGGAATCAGTAATGATCATGCGGCAGTAGAATTAAAGTATGCCTTAATCAGACATTTGGAAGCTAAAGGATATGAAGTTGTTAACTATGGAACCAATACTTCTGAAAGTTATGATTATCCGATTGCCGGCAAGATGCTTGGTGAAGCAGTAAGAGATAAAGAAGTAGACTGCGGTATTGCTATCTGTGGTACCGGCGTGGGGATTTCTTTAGCGGCTAACAAAGTTAAAGGTATCAGAGCGGCCTGTGTTTCTGAACCGGTTAGTGCAATGCTGACCAAATCTCATAATAATGCCAATATTATTTGTTTCGGTGCCAGAATTGTCGGCGAGGAAACAGCTAAAGCAATCGTCGATGCCTGGCTGGAGACTCCTTTTGATGGCGGTGAAAGGCATTTAAGAAGAATTAAAATGATTATGGATATCGAAAAGTAATTGTTTTGTCAGAAAAGTGTTAAAGATTGTCAAAAAAAGAATAAAAACAGCTGAATATCAGTGTTAGAATTGTTTTAGTGAAGTGCTAGAGTTTGTTTTAGCACTTCTTTTATAGGGAAAATGGTTACTGTTCAGCGATTAAAAAACCTGTAAAAAGGTTTTATCCATAAAGTAAATATATTTCAAAGAGAATCATCGGTTCTATTGATCAAAGACAGATTAACTGACATTAATCAAAACAAGGAATATATTTAAACTAAAATTATTGAACTTATAAAAAGGATTTAAAAGTCTTTATATGACTTATTTATTAGTTTAAATACATAAAAACCACCTGTTTAAAGGTGGTTTTCATAAATCCTCTTTTTAAATTGAAATATTTGAGGACTTCTTTAGACTTGCTCTTTAATACCTCACATCATAAAAATCATTTAGAGTAGCAGTCATAGCTTCATACATAATTGCACAGAATTCATCAGAAAAGTCCATTATAACAACAGCAATTGTAATAGGTATTTCATCGTTGTAGTATATAATAAGCATTCCAGCGTCTTCTTTTACCAGGTTCTCATAATTCGAATTAGCTAAATTATCCATATAAGCTAATATTGCATCTTTATCTTTGTCATTAAGGACCACTGTGAAACCTTTGATAGTTCCAAAATCGCTTTCCTGTTCATATACAATATAGTCTAACCCAATATCAGCAATTTCTTTTGGCAGGTAATCTCTTTCAACTTTTGAATATTTTCCTGCTGAACGATAGGAGTTAATTAAACCATCACCAATTTCAGTGGTCTTTAATACTGGTTTTCCACCTCCGTTACCTCCTTTGCTGCATCCTGTTGTTATCAACGACATAATAATTAAGAATACTATAAATATTTTTTTCATTTTTCTCCTCCTTTATTAGTTATATTTATAAATAAAGCCTAAGCTTTTACTGATAAAATCGACTGGTTTTCTCTTTTTATCAAGCAAATTATCTTTTTTATTATTACATCATTTTCAAATTATTTTTTCATTATAAAATCAAAATAATTGAGTGCACATAACTGCTTTGTTAATTTCGTTATTCTGATCAGATTATAGTCCAAAATGTTTTATTTTCTATATTATACTAAAATTTCTTTATTTTTCAAAATTTTAAGTTTTATCAGTGAAATATGATTACTATTCAGCGATAAATAGTGTATTTAATATAAAAAATGGTCTAACTTTTTAAATTAAAAGGCAGACCATTATTTAAATTGATGACAGAAAATTAATTATTAAGTATTTCTTTAATTTTTTCTAATGTTTTTTCCTTAACCAAGATGTTTCAATAATCGTTAGTACACTGGCATAATAATTAGCGGCATCTAAGTTATTGCTTTGTTCCGATACTTCTTTCAGCTGATTTATTGTTAAAAGGTACATTTAAATCATACATGAACAGTAAATGTTCTTGCATGTAGCTGAGCATCCTTCTAAACAGTTTTATATGTGCTGATTCGTATTTCCTGGCTATATTTGGCTTTTCTTTATCAAACTCTTCTAATCCTTTATTTAATATCGATGTATACATTTCTTCATATTTGTTGACTTTTCCTTTTTACAGATGCGATATGATTTTAGTTTAAATATATCCCTTGTTTTTATTAATGTCAGTTAATCTGTCTTTGATCAATATGGTTGATGATTTTCTTTGAAATATATTTATTTAGTGGAAAAAATCTCCTGACAGGTTTTTTAATCGCTGAATAGTAACGGAAAATGATGGAAATTATTAAAAAATAGTTGACTTGAATTGTTTTTCTTGCTATCATAAACAAGCATTGACAAATGGTCCGTTGGAGAAGCGGTTTAACTCACATGCCTTTCACGCATGCACTCACGGGTTCGAATCCCGTACGGGCTACCAGTAATAAACAAACTTCCTTAAGGGAGTTTTTTTATTGTATAATAGAAACACAAAACAGCGATAAGTTCTAATATAAACGCTTTAAACCAGGGGGGAGATGTTTGACATGTACGATGAAAATACCATTAAAGAAATTGTAGATAATCAGAGGAAATATTTTAAAACAAAAGCAACCTTAGATATTGATTTTAGAAAAAAACAGCTGAAGAAGCTTAAAAAAGCACTGGCTGATTATGAAAAGGAAATCCTTGAGGCTTTGAGACTGGATTTAGGCAGAAGTGATGTTGAAGCTTTTTTTTGTGATATTGGAACAGTAATTATGGAGATTAACGAAGCCCTGAAAGGTTTGAAAAAATGGGCTAAGCCTGAAAAGCTGTATTCAGGAATGACCTGCTTTCCTAGTCTGATTACCAGGATCTATAAAATGCCCTATGGGGTTTCATTGATTATTTCCCCTTATAATTTTCCCTTTTTACTGACTTTTGGAGTTTTAATTGCTGCTATTGCTGCTGGTAATACAGCAGTAATTAAAGCCAGCAGCAAATCCGTTAACAGTACCAGAGTAATCAAAAAAATCATAGCTGACATCTACGAGCCGGAATATGTAACGGTAATTGATGGAGACCATAAGGTGGCTGATTTATGTCTGGCCCAAAGATTTGATAAGATTTTTTATACCGGTTCTGCCAAAGTTGGCAGGCACGTTATGAAGTGTGCAGCTGAAAATCTGACACCTGTTGCTTTGGAACTGGGTGGGGAAAACGGTAACTGGTGCATCATCAGAAAAGATGCTGATATTAATGATGCCGCCAGGAAAATAGCTTTCTTTAAAATGCTCAACAGCGGACAGGTCTGCATCAACATCAATCAGGTGGCTGTAGCCAGCGCAATAGCTGATGAATTTGTTGAAAGTCTTAAAAAACAGTTTGACAGTCAGCTTCCTGATGCGATTAATGATGAAAATTATCCAAGACTGATAAACAGAAGAGCCTATGACATCTGTGTTAATGAGGCTTTAGAATATCAGGACAGGATTGTTTATGGCGGTTTTGGAGATGAGAAGACACTAAAATATTCTCCGACTATTATTTATCCGGTTGATATCAACGAGAATATTGTCAAACACGAGCTTTTCAATCCTCTTCTACCGGTTGTAGTGTATGAAGAAGAAAATATCGATGATTTACTGGCGACTATTGCTGAGCGAGAACATGGTCTGGCTTTATATCTTTTTACTAAAGATATCCCGTGGGCTAACAGAGTGATGTCAACTCAGCAGTTTGGCGGAGGATGTATCAATGAGGTGTGCCTGCAGCTGCTGGTTAAAGGAGCTCCGTTTAATGGAACGGGTCATTCAGGAATGGGAGCTTATCATGGCAAATGGGGTTTTGATGAGTTTACCCATCCCCAGACAGTATTACAGGGCTACAGCCGCTTCAATCTGCCTTTAAGAGAGCACCCGTACTCGGGTAAAATTGGCAGAATTAAAATGAAGCTGTTAAGATTATTTGAAAGATAAAGACAAAAAAACGAAATGAAAAATGCGCATCCTAGAGGTGCGCATTGATTTTATCCTCATCAATATCAATGAAGATTGTTTTATATTCCCTGAGAATCAGTTTTCCGATTTTACTGTCAGGAATTTTCTTTAGGTTTTTTACAAGTGTGTAATTGATTGGAATACTGCCGGACTGTCTGTTTTTAGAAAAGTAGGCAGCTAGCATGGCACAGAATCTGATCTCCTCTTCATCCGGATTGCTGGTATTTATTATCACATGCGCTCCAGAACCGTCCCTGGCATGGAACCAGCAGTCAAATCTTTTAGCTTTTTTAAAAGTGATAAATTCATTCTGAATGTTGTTTTTGCCAATCAGAATAGTTTTATCTTTGAAGTTTACCTTGGTGTAATTAGGTTCAGCTGGTTTTTTAACTCTTTGTCTGCGGACCTTGGCTTTCAGGTAACCATTGTTTTCCAGTTCCTGGCGAATTTCAGATGCAGTATCGAAATCAGCCTGTTCCAGCTGCTGCTGGATAAGCTGAAAGTATTCCAGGTGTTCTCTGGCCAGTTCAATCTGGGCTCTGATATGTTTCTGTCCGGTGGATAGTTTGCGATATCTGGTAAAATGCTTTTTGCCATTTCCTTTGCCATCCAGTTTTTCATCAAGAGGTATGGTAATCGGATTGTTTTCAAAATCATTGAGGGTGATTGATTTCATTCCCTTTTTAATCTGTTCTAGATTGGCAAAAATAAGATCACCGTAGTGCCGATATTTGTCACAGTCTAAGGCTTCTTCTAAAGAGCTGACCAGATTATCGATTTTTCTGGTATATTTAGTGATTTCTTTTCTGGTGAATTTGAACAGATCTCCAGTTATATGGCGGATTCTTTCTTTTTCTTCTTTAGTAAAATAGATATAGTCTAGACCTTCACAGATTTCAAAACACTGATGTTCATCTGACAGATGAGTCAAAGGGATACAATGAAAGAACTCTTCCTGATCTTTTAAAGTCAGATAGAGACTGTCTGATGCTTTAATCAGTTGCATAATCTCGCTGTAGTCCTGCTTCTGCATTCGATAACTGACTTCCTGAGCCAGCAGCGGTGAAAAACCAACCAGCTTTTTAGACAGATTATCCTCAATGCTGACATCGGCTGTTTCAAAAGGGTCGAGTTTGTTTGTCTGAGGTGCGGTAACCGTAAATATAGCTCCAGGCTGAATGGTTCTGATGGTATTTTCAAAAGGCGGGATATGCTTTAAGGCATCAATGATGCGGTCATCTTTTACCAGTATAACATTAGCGTATTTGCCCATCAGTTCAACATAAATCTGCAGGGTAATCCTGTCTCCGATATCATCTTTACTGTCTACTTCAATTATCAGATAGCGGTCAAGTCCAGCCTGAGTAATACTTCTGATTATTCCCCCTTCAACATATTTTCTTAGCAGAATAATAAAATTGCTGGGAGCCAGGCGGGTAGGATAGCTTCTGTTAGTCAGATGAATGCGATTGTAGGTAGAGTGAGCACTGACAATCAGCTGAAATGACTGATAGCCTTTGATGATGAAAAGGATTTCGGTATCGGAAATCAGATAGATTTTGTTAATTCTTTTGCCTGTCAGTGGCTGCAGCTGTCTGACAACCTGATGTAAAAATACGCCATCAAAAGACATTTCTTTTCTCCTTTTTCAATCATCACTAAACATTATATCACATTGAAAAAGAAGACTATAATTTGTATAATGAAAGTAATTTAAGGGAGGTAAGTAATAATGAAAAAAAGAGGCTTACTAATCATTTTATCAGGACCATCGGGCGTAGGAAAAGGTACTGTCAGAGCTAAATTTTCTCAGGATGAATCGTTAAATCTGGCTTATTCAGTTTCAATGACCAGCAGAGAAAAGAGAAGCGGAGAAACTGACGGAGTGGACTATTTCTTTGTCAGCCAGCAGGAGTTTAAAGATGCTATCAGAAATGGGGAGCTTTTAGAATGGACCGAGTTTGTCGGCAATTATTACGGTACACCTTTAAAGAATGTTGAAAAGTTAAGAGATGAAGGGAAAAATGTTCTGCTGGAAATTGAAGTAGAAGGAGCTAGAGAGGTGCAGCAGAAATGTCCTGATGCTTTATCAATCTTTTTAATTCCTCCTTCAATGGAAGAGTTGGAAAGAAGAATCAGGGGCAGAAAAACTGAACCTGAAGAAATAGTTCAGCAGCGTCTGGCCAAAGCTGAAAGGGAGATGAATATGTTATCGCAATATAAATATGTCATCTGCAATGATGAGGTTGATCTGGCGGCGGAACTTATTTCAGTAATTATCAAATGGCACATGAAATAGATGTAAAAACATCTATTTTTTAGGAGGAAAAATGGAAAAAGTTATAAGAATATTGTTAGTATTCTTTTTTTGTGTTTTGCTGATATACATTTTTAAAGAAATCAGCAGTTATCATTTTAAAAAGAAAAAGGAGCATTTTTTAACAGAAAAAAAAGAGAAAGAAAAATATGACCGGCCAATTCAGAAATTAGAGATTCCCGCCAATAAGAAGATACTGCCGGAAAAAAAGGAAAAAGAATCTGTCAGAACAGAAATAACGGTGGTAAAAGAAGATGGCTGCACCTACGTCTGGGTAGTTGATAGACCCTATCAGCCAGCAGTTGCTGAAAAGGGTCATTATGAAATCATTCATCATGAAGCCATAACGCACCTGAAAGACATTTATCAGGAGTATAAGACCTATTATTTTGTAAGAGAAGATGAAACCTATATCACAGTGCGGGATTATGAGGGTTTTTCAGCTGAAGAATATTTTAACAGCCTGCCAGAAGAATTTTACCGTTATTACTACAAAATAACCAAAGAGATAGTTGGACAGGAGCTGGTGGTGGACAGAGAAGCTTATGATGAGAAAGTCTGGGTGGTAGATCAGCCCTATCAGCCAGCAATAGAAGAACAGGGGCATTATGAAAAAATAGGATGCTGAAAGGGGCAAAGAAAATGAAAAGAGCAATTGTAATATTATTAATATTGGTGGTGATGTCATTTGATTCATCACTTTTTTTAGGGGCAAATGCCGATGACATAAAGGGTAATTATATTACCCTGACTAAAAAGATCAGAGAACATGAAGAACTGCTCAGTTTGAATCCCGGTGAATACAGTTTAAAAGGTTCAGAATATGAGGTGAGAAACAGTTTCAATGAAGTTGTAGCTGTCTTTGAAATTGCGGAAAACGGTATCGGCTATAATAAGGCCAGCGGTAAACCGTTTGTTGATCAGCTGGCTGATGGTTTATACAGGATTAAGGAAATAAAACCTTCAAAGGGTTTTGTTTTAGACCAGGAGGTTTATGAGGTATATCTGTCTGCCAACACTCATCTTCCCAGTCAGATTACTGTCAATACAGTTACCAGTCTTTATGGTAAAAACAGTAATGGGCAGTATTTCAGCAACAATCGCTATAAGCTGTGGACTACCGATTATGGCACCGGAGTATTTGAATGTGGTATTTGCCAGACTGATATTCCGCTGGAGATTAGAAATTTTGGCGAGAATGTCATCTCTACCGCTACCAGCAAAATCCTGGATCGCGACAGTGAAGCGAATCGTCTGGTTTATAAAGTTCTTTATTACGGTCGCAGGGGTCCGCAGATGTGGCCAGGTTTCAGCAGCGGGAGATACTACATTCCTTTTTCCAGCAGAGATGGAATTAATTATTATCGGGTGGATAGTGTAGAGGCTCTTTCAGCCTATATCACCCATGCTGCATTAGGACGAGCTTACGGTAAAAACACTAAATGGCAGCAGGACTGGAATCAGCACGGGGTCAGTGATTATTATAACTGGGTTATCAGCCAGCCGGATGCTCCGGCCGATTTTGTGGTCTATGTCTGGGAGAATTATCAGCAATATGGTACTCAGGATATGTTTTACGGCTTTCTGCTGCAGCCGGAAGACTATGACCATAAAGATCTGGTTGTGGAGGCCAAAACTGAATTTGACCCGATAAGAGTGGTTTTGACAAAAACTGACAAAAATGAGGTTCGGATAAAAGGAGCCCAGTTTACAGTTGAATATTTCCCGCAGCAGCTACCATCAGCTGCCGCAGCCAGTGGCCTGACGCCGGTTAGAAAATGGGTGTTTGAAACTGACGAAAGGGGAATATTCAGATTCAGCAAGGATTATCTGGTCAGCGGAGATGAATTATTTATTGTTGACGGCAGTTCAGTTCTTGTGGCTGGCACCTACATTGTCTCAGAAACTAAAGTTCCTGCGGGATATGTTAAAGCTGAAGACTTTATGATTAAAGTATCCTCGGATGTCACAAAGCCGCTCGAGTATACTGACAGCAGTGGCAAAGGCAGGATTGAAACCACTGCTGAAAAGGGCTATTCACTATTGGAGCTGCTGGAAGGTTATCTGACTGTGGAAAAAGAAAGTGCCGCAGACTGTCATTATTCACTGGCTGACGCCTATTATCAGGTCTTCACTGATGAAAACTGCAGCATTGAAGCCTATATCAACAACAGCCGGGAAAAAGCAATAATGATTACTGATGAAGCTGGAAAAACCGCCCGTATCGCTTTAGCGCCCGGGAAATATTATGTTAAAGAGATCAAGGCTCCGGAAAACTATTATCTCGACAGTAATGTTTATATTGTCGAAGTAAACCAGCAGCAGACAGTTACAGTTAAAAGTGTGGAATGTCCAAAACTGATCAGTTTAAAGGTAATTAAGGTTGATAGTGCATACAATCCTCTTCAGGGAGCAGTGTTTGGCTTATATAATCGGCAGGATGAGCTGATAGCTCAAAGGGAGACTGATGAAAGAGGTGAGGCAGTTTTTGAAAACTGTCTCTTTATTCTGAAAGACTATTATCTGCAAGAAATAGAAGCGCCTGCAGGCTATCTGACAGATAATCGGAAGCATCAGATTGATACCTCGCAGTTTGTTGAAACAATCGAAAAAGAAGTAATCAATCAGCTGGTGCCGGAAACAGGAGATCGTTTAATCTGCCCAGCTTTTATTATTATGTCAGTTTCCTTACTAATGCTTTATTTGCTTACCAGAATCAGGGAGAAATTCCTTTACTGAAAATTAGAGCGGAGAATTTTCTCTGCTCTTTTTTTGTGGAGTAAAAAGGAAATATCAATCCAAGTATGATAAAATATATAGGATGAATAAAGTACAGATTGTTAACATTTATATTGAACATCCCATCATGCAGCTAAACACCACTTTTTCCTATTTCTATCAGGAAAAAAGAAGAATTGAAAGAGGAATGCGAGTTAAGGTTGACTTTAACGGGCAGAAAATAGTCGGATTTGTAGATTCGACTTTTGAGGTTGACAATCTACAGCAGCATCAGAGGCAGCTGGGCTATCAGCTGAAGCCAGTTGAAGAAGTCATTGACGAAGAACCGATTATCAATGATGAGCTTTACAGTCTAGGCTTATGGATGAGCCGACAGACTATCTCACCAGTTATCTCCTGTTTTCAGTCAATGCTGCCTTCCACCCTGAAACCGGTCAGCAGGGCTAGAAAAGCCGTGCTGGAAAACTGGGTGATTATAAAGAATTCCGAGGTTCAGCAAACCTATGGGTTTGATAAAGACGAAATACTGCTTAAACATTTTAAAGAAAAAGTCAGTGCATATCGCTATAGAAAACTCAAAGACTGCGGTCATATTGAAGTCGTTAAAAAGGAAAAAAGAGCGGAAGCGGAAAAGTTTAAAGTCTTTGATGCGCCTTACAGTTTAACTAAAGAGCAGAAACAGGCAGTAGAGACAATCAACAAAAGTGACAATAACGTTATCCTTTTACATGGGCTGACCGGCAGCGGCAAAACCGAAATATATCTGCAGCTGGCCAGACAGGCGCTGCTGGATGATAGACAGGTTTTAATTCTGGTTCCTGAAATATCTCTTACTTCCCAGATGGTTAAAAGATTCAGAGACCGTTTTAACAGTATTGCCATTTACCATTCGGGATTATCGGCTCAGGAAAAATATCAGCAGTATACTTTGGTAAGGGAAGGCCAGGTTAAAATTGTGGTTGGCACCCGCAGTGCCATCTTTATGCCTTTTAAGTCCATTGGTCTGATTGTTCTTGATGAAGAGCATGACGGCTCCTATAAACAGGATTCAACACCAAAATATAATACCCGAGATATCGCCATCCGAAGAAGTGAAACCCATAACTGCAAGTTGATTTTAGGCAGTGCCACTCCAACCCTGGAAAGCTATGCCCGGGCAATTAAAGATGTCTACAGGCTTGTCAGTCTGGATAAAAGAATCAATCAGGATTTACCGAAATCCTATCTGGTTGATATGAGCAAGGAAATAAGAAAGGGAAATTATATTATCTCCAGTGCCCTTTTAAAGGCTATCAGAGAAAGACTGGAAAAGAAACAGCAGGTGATTCTGCTTTTGAATCGACGGGGATATACGCCAATTGTCAAGTGTTCCAGCTGTTCGCATGTGGTTATGTGTCCACATTGTGATGTAGCCTTAAGTTATCATAAGGACGATGACCGGCTGGTCTGCCATGTCTGCGGCCATAGTCAGACTAATGATCTCAGCTGTCCGAAATGTGGCAGTAAGATGTGGCGAAACTATGGCGTGGGAACTCAAAGACTGACTGAAGAAATTCAAAAACACTTTCCGCAGGCCAGAATAATCAGGATGGATGCTGATTCGACCAGAAAAAAAGATGCTCACATCAAGATTTTAAGCAGTTTTGAAAACCAGAAGTATGATATTCTAATTGGCACCCAGATGATTTCCAAAGGTCTGGATTTTCCCAATGTTACTTTAGTGGGCATTTTCAATGCTGACGGTCCGTTGCAGCGAACAGATTATCGCAGTGTGGAAACAACCTTTGACTTGATTGTCCAGGCCAGCGGCCGCAGCGGTCGCAGTGTCAATCCGGGAGAAGTATATGTTCAGGCTTATGATATCAGTCATTACGGCATCAGACTGGCTGTCAAACAGGATTACATCACTTTTTTCAACAATGAAATGAGTTATCGTCATGCCGGTAAATATCCGCCATATACCTTTATGGCGGCTATCTCCTTTGCCGGCAAAGAGGAGGAAGCCATTAAAGACAGGGCTTTTGAAGCCAGCAGCTATTTTAGAAACGATAGTGATATCAGGGTTCTGGGTCCTTCAAGGCTGTTAAAGATTAAAGGTGAATACCGTTATCGTATTGTCATCAAATCGAAAGATAAGCAGCAGCTGATTGAAAAGCTCTGGAACTGGTATGAGGGCCAGTCAATAAACAAGCGTCAGCTGTCAGTGCAGATTGATGTCGACCCATATATTCTAGACTGAGGAGGAGTAAGAAGGTGAGTGAAAGGGAAAGCGCTTTTAACTGTTTATGCAAGATAACAATTGACAGACAGTTTTCTAATATTGTACTTAAAAACTGCCGGGATAATTCACCGCTTGTTACTCAGCTTGTCTATGGCACTTTAAGAAACTATCGTCTGGTAAGAGAAGTCTGGAGCAAGTATGCGGTGAAAATGCCGCCAGCTAAAATCTGTCAGCTGCTGGATATGGCAGTTTATGAAATCCTGCTGCTGGGCAAGCCGGAATATGCGACAGTGAATGAAATTGTCAATATCGCCAAAAAGATAAAGGCTGGCAGCCAGGTCAATTTTGTTAATGCCGTTTTAAGAAAGGTTTCTAAAGATGATATCTGCAGTCTGCCGCTGGCAATCAGAACATCTCATCCTGACTGGCTGGTAAGTTTGTGGAATGCTCACTACGGCAGGGAAATTACGGAAAAGATCTGCTTGAATAATTTAAAAGACGGCAGGGTGGCGCTGCGGGTAAACAATCTGATAACTGATGCCGAGACACTGCTGAAAGATGAGAGATTTTATCCCGGTTTGGTAAAAGACTGTTTATATTTTAAAGGTAATATTATCGAAACTGATTACTTTAAGAATAATCAGGTTATCATCCAGTCTCAGTCCAGTCAGCTGGCGGTGAAAACCATCGGTGTCAAAGAAAATCAGACGATTCTGGATTTATGTGCGGCTCCAGGGACAAAAACAGTGCAGCTGGCAATGGAATTAAACAACACCGGTCTGGTGATAAGTAATGATATTTACGATTTCCGAGTAAGACTGATTGAGCAGAGCATTGAAAGATATGGCTTAAACAATGTTGTGACTTCCGTGTATGATGGTACAAAGATAGATGAGAAATATCAAAAACACAGTTTTGATGCGGTGCTGCTGGATGCACCGTGCAGCGGACTGGGAACATTAAAACATAAACCGGAAATAAAAATAACTACCACTCCGGAAGATCTGGATAATCTGATGGATTTGCAGAAACGGCTGTTAAAAGCAGCGTCGCTGATGGTTAAAGAAAAGGGAGTTCTGCTGTATTCTACCTGTACCTTGAATAAAAAGGAAAATGAAAGGCAGATAGAATGGTTTTTGAAAGAGCATCCCGATTATACTTTGAAAAGGGAACAGACTATTTTTCCTTTTGATTTTGACTGCGATGGTTTCTACATAGCCAAATTGGTAAAAACAGCCAACTAATCACTGGCTGTTATTTTTGATATAAAGAAATTAAGCTGTTCGCTATTGGCCTTCTGGCCGATAGCTGTTTTTATATCGACATGGAAAACATGGCCGACAAAGCCTTTCTGATTTTTGCCATAAACCTTAAATATATGCTCGGTATTGTTTTTCTTAAGCCGGTTCAGCAGAGGTTTCTGATAATATCTAAAAAAATCATTCTTACTGGTAAAGACAAAAACCGGTGGAAAGTTTTCGTTCTGATATTGCAGCGGATACAGCTGCTGACCATAATGTTTAGTCCTCCAGCCCAGATAAGGAGAGAGGATGGCTTTGACAAAGAGACTGCTTTTTACCATTTCCAGGCTGTAGATGCCACAGTTTAACCCTAGAGCCCTAAACTTCAGGCTACTGCAGCCAAGATTCATAATATCGCAATACTGCTTACTGGTGTGCATTACGGTTAGCTGATGAGCCATCTGTGCTCCGGCACTGTCCCCCAGCAAAAACAGATTGTCAAGGTCAATAAAATACTTCTGATGATTATCTTCGATAAACTTAAATACCTCAAGGCAGTCCCTTAACTGGCTGGGATAGGTAAACTCTGGAGCCAGACGATAATCAAAGTTGACAACGGTAAAGCCCCTGGTTGCCATATCCATACAGAAAAACTGGAAGTCATCCTTACTGCCATATACCCAGCCGCCACCATGAATAGAGATAATTGTCGGCCGAGGCCTGTCTGTATCATTGGGATAATAGATATCCAGAAGTTGGGAATCGTTATATCTGATGTTGTCGATTCTGGTTATTGTTTCTGGAGTAGACAAGCCACTGGCTCTGATGGCGTCGCCCTTAATACAGGCATCAATATATATTTTGACAAAAAAATCGGAAACAGACATTTTAGATACCTCCAGACATATTTCAGTGCCTCCTATATATTAAAACATTTTTGCTTCTTTGTGTTAAATCTGTTGAAAATGAGTCTCTTTAGTGCTATTATTTAAAAAGCATTTGGTCCGATAGCTCAGGTGGCAGAGCAACTGACTCTTAATCAGTGGGTCTAGGGTTCGAATCCCTATCGGACCACCAATTTTTGAAACACCTGATGGTGCTTTTTTTATTGAATAATGTATAATATATAAGAGGAAGTGTTTTATTATGGAAAAAAATGAAGGAAACAATGTAAGTAATGTCCAATTTTCTGTTGATGATGATATTAAGGCAGAAATTTTTCAGCAGGAGATTGATGTTAAAAAAACAGACGATAAGGGCGAAGAGAAAAAGAATGCTAAAAAGGAAGGACCGAATATGGAAAGAAAAAAGATTATCAGATGGATTATCTATGGTGTTTCAATAGTTGTGATGCTTGGAGTAATGTTCCATTCTAAAAGACTATATGATCTGATCAGTTCCTACATCTTTTTACCAGATAAATATATCCAGTATCTGGGTTTTGGCTTACTGGGGATAAATCTGTTTTTCGCTATTTTTGCCTTCCTGCCTAATGTAAATAATTTAAATAAGATTTTACAGTCAATTCTGTGTATTGTCCTGGCGTATGCTTTGGCAATGGCTAATATTATGGTTCCCAATTATAAAGGCCAATGGGAGAGAGTTTTCGTTGAAGTGCCGACAGAAGGTGATTTAATGATTAATGTCTATGTCTTAAATTCCAGCGAAGTTGTTGATATAAATGGTCTGCAGGGAAAAGTTATCGGTATTCAGTCACAGCTTGATGTTGAATACCAGGACTACGCTTTAAAAGTTATCAATAGAGAATTTGAGGGCAATCCAGTTGAAAGCAAAGCTTATGAAGATATTTATTCCATAGTAGAGGCACTTTATGCCGGTGAGATTGATGCCATTATGTTAAATGAATCTTATGCTGATATTGTCGCCGGCAATGACGATTTTCTGACTTTCAAGGAAGACACCAGGGTAGTTTACACCTGCGTTCAGAAAATCAGTTTGGAATATAATAGTGAAAATGTCGGTGATATTACAACTGAACCATTTATAATGCTTATTGGTGGCTCAGATGATAGAAACTTCAATAATCTTTTTGTGACCACCGGTGCCGGCCGAACTGACGTTAATATGCTGCTTGTCGCCAATCCGATAACCAAGCAGGTGCTGGTTGTAACCATTCCTCGTGATTCCTATGTTGCTTTATGGGGTGATATCAACTGTATGGATAAGCTGACGCATGCAACAGTATATAGCATCAGCTGCTGGCAGCAGACGATAAACTGGCTGTTTGATGTTAAAACCAACTATTTCTTTAGAGTAAACTTTTTATCAATCGTGAAAATCATTGACGCAATGGGTGGACTTAAAATCGATAATCCATATGAGTTTGAAACTCATGCGTGTCTGAATATGGAAAATTACACCGAAGGCGGCTATGCTCATTTTCCGGAAGGAGAGATTGTTTTAACCGGTGCTCAAACAGTCGGATATGTTAGAGAAAGATATGGTTCAAAACCTGATGGTACCGGTATTGGCGATTTCGGCAGAAATGAACATCAGGCCATAGTTGTAGCTGCTTTAATCAGACAAATTACTTCTGTGTCTACTATAACTAATATCGGACCGCTGTTAAAGGCTATTGAAGGTACTTTCTTTACTGATATTACCATTGATGAAATCTACGCCTTAGCCCAGATGCAGCTTGATGATATGGCAACCTGGAAAGTAATTCAGCACAAACTGACAGGCTATAGCGCTGGTAAACCTAGTTATGCAATGGGTAAAAACAGCGGCAGAGTATACAGTATGGTTATTTTAAATGAACAGTCTCTGGAGCAGGCTAAAAATCTGATTAAGAAAATTTTGAATAGCGAAGTTATTGAATAGAAAGTTTTAAAGGTGAAAGTATGTTTAAGGATAAAACATTATTAATTACTGGTGGAACCGGCTCCTTTGGCAATGCCGTATTAAACCGCTTCTTAAAAACAGATATTAAGGAAATCAGAATTTTCTCTCGTGATGAATTGAAACAGGACAATATGCGTCATTATTATCAGAAAGAATATCCTGAATATAGCGACAAAATCAAGTTCTATATCGGCGATGTCAGAGATATAAACAGTCTTAACAATGCGATGAATGGCGTTGACTATATTTTTCATGCGGCAGCTTTAAAACAGGTTCCTTCATGTGAGTTTTTCCCGATTGAAGCGGTAAAAACAAATGTTTTAGGCACGGAGAATGTTTTAAATGCCGCTATTAATGCCGGTGTTAAAAAGGTCATCTGCCTGTCGACAGACAAGGCAGCCTATCCGGTAAATGCAATGGGTACTTCCAAGGCGATGATGGAAAAAGTTATTGTTGCTAAATCAAGAACCGTTTCACCAGAAAAAACAACTATCTGCTGTACCAGATATGGTAACGTAATGTGTTCAAGAGGTTCAGTAATTCCTTTATTCATCTCACAGATTAAATCCGGCAAGGAGCTAACTGTAACCGACCCAACCATGACAAGGTTTATCATGTCACTGGAAGAAGCGGTTGAGCTTGTTGTTTTCGCCTTTAAAAACGGCCAGTCAGGTGACATTCTGGTTCAGAAATCACCAGCCTGTACAATCGGTGATTTGGCCCAGGCTGTCAGGGAGCTGTTTAATCCTGAGGCTAAGATTAAAATAATAGGAATTCGTCATGGGGAAAAAATGTATGAGACATTACTGACCAACGAAGAATGTGAAAATGCGATAGATATGGGCAATTTCTATCGTGTTCCTTGTGATAAGCGTGATTTGAACTATGACAGATACTTTATTAAAGGTAATCCGGAAAGAAAGATGCTGTCGGAGTTTAATTCTAACAACACCAAATTATTGACAGTTGAGGAAGTAAAAGAAAAACTTTTAAAATTAGAATATATCCGGCAGCAGCTAGGATAAAGGAGAGAAAAAAAGTGAAAATACTAATTACAGGGGCAAAGGGTTTTGTTGGTAGAAACCTGGTTGAAAATCTTAAGAATGTCAGAGATGGTAAAAATAGAACCTGTAGTTTTAATGTTTCTGAAATTTTCGAATATGATATTGATACACCTGAGAACCTGCTGGATGTCTATTGTCAGAAATGTGATTTTGTCTTCAATCTGGCTGGTGTAAACAGGCCAAAAGATAATGCCGAATTTATGACCGGTAATTTCGGCTTTGCCTCAAAACTGTTGAACACCCTTAAAAAATACCGGAACAACTGTCCGGTTATGCTGTCCAGCTCAATTCAGGCAACATTAATTGGCCGCTATGGCCAGTCTGATTATGGCAAAAGCAAACTGGCAGGAGAAGAGCTTTTTTTTGAATATGGCAAAGAAACAGATTCTAAGGTTCTAGTGTATCGCTTCCCTAACCTGTTCGGCAAGTGGAGCAGACCAAACTATAATTCTGTTGTGGCGACTTTCTGCAATAATATTGCCAATGATTTACCGATTCAGGTAAATGATGCAGCTGCTCAGTTAGAGCTGGTTTATATTGACGATTTAATAGAGGAGATGTTTAACTGTCTGCAGTCAAAAGAAACAAGGTGTCGATATGACGGACTGCAGGTTATATTAGACGAAAATGGAAAATACTGCTGTGTTAAAACAACTCATCTGGTTACTCTGGGCCGGATAGTTGAACTGCTGGAGATTTTCAGACAGCAGCCTCAGAGTTTACTGATGACGGATATTGCCGGCGGTTCATTTGAAAAGAAACTCTATTCAACCTATTTATCATATCTGCCAAAAGAGAAAATTATCTATGACCTTAAGATGAATACTGATGACAGAGGCTCGTTTACGGAACTGTTAAAAACAAAAAATCATGGTCAGTTTAGTGTTAATATTTCCAAACCTGGCATAACCAAAGGCCAGCATTGGCATAATACCAAATGGGAACTGTTTATTGTGGTAAGCGGAAGAGGATTGATTCAGCAGAGAAAGATTGGCAGTGAGGAAGTCTTGAACTTTGAAGTAAGCGGCACAAAAATTCAGGCAGTGCATATGCTTCCGGGCTACACTCATAACATCATTAATTTAAGTGAGACCGAAGACCTGGTGACAGTTATGTGGGCAAATGAAGTCTTTGATGTCAGTCATCCCGATACTTTTTTTGAAGCGGTATAGTAAGAGAGGATTAATTTATGATGAAACTGGATTATGCAGATATTTCCTTCAAGAATGATGGAAAGCTTAAATTACTGATTATTGTTGGCACCAGACCGGAAATTATCCGTTTGGCCCCAACGATAACCAAGTGTCGTAAATATTTTGACACAATATTGGCTCATACCGGGCAGAATTATGACTACTATTTGAATGGAGTGTTTTTCAAGGATCTGAAATTAGATCTGCCGGAAGTCTATATGGATGCTGTTGGGGATGATTTAGGAGCAACTATCGGAAACATTATCAACTGTTCCTACAAATTAATGAAACAGATAAAGCCTGAGGCACTGCTTGTTTTAGGTGATACCAACAGCTGTCTTTCAGCCATCTCGGCTAAAAGATTGCATATTCCCATCTTCCATATGGAAGCGGGAAACAGAAGTAAAGACGAATGTCTGCCTGAAGAAACAAACAGAAGAATAGTTGACATTATTTCTGATGTTAACCTGGCTTACAGTGAGCATGCCAGAAAGTATCTGCATGAATGTGGCCTGCCAAAAGAGAGGGTCTATGTCACAGGTTCTCCAATGGCAGAAGTGCTGCGTCAGAATTTAAAGGAAATTGAGAATTCTGACATTCATAGAAGACTGAATTTAGAGAAAGGCAAATACTTCCTGCTGTCAGCTCATAGAGAAGAAAATATTGATACTGAAGAGAACTTTTTATCATTATTCAATGCGATCAACAAGATTGCTCAAAAGTATGATATGCCGATTTTATATTCCTGTCATCCGCGCTCAAAGAAAAGACTGCAGGAGTCGGACTTTAAACTTGATGAGAGAGTAATTCAGCATGAACCGTTAGGCTTTCATGATTACAACTGTCTGCAGATGAATGCCTATGCGGTTATTTCGGATTCTGGAACCTTACCGGAAGAGAGCAGCTTTTTCATCAGTGTAAATAACCCGTTTCCGGCTGTATGTATCAGAACTTCAACCGAAAGGCCTGAAGCCTTGGATAAAGCCTGCTTTATTCTGGCCGGCATTGATGAAAAGACTTTGTTACAGGCGGTGGAGACAGCTGTGGAAATGAACAGGCAAAGAGATCATGGTACTCCTGTGGCTGATTATACTGATGAAAATGTGTCGACGAAAGTTGTAAAGATTATCCAAAGCTATACCAACATAGTGGACAGGTTTGTCTGGAGAAAAAGGTAAGAGAAAGGGTTCTTTGAACAGATAGCGGAAGATGCTGTTTTAAAAGTAAGGATATGTTATGAAAGTATACGAGATTAATGTTGTCTGCGGCAAAGGAAGCACAGGCAGAATCGTTACAGATATTTATGATTCAGTTTTAGAAGCTGGTGGCAGGTGTAGAATTGCCTATGGCCGATATGACACCAGTTCCTATTTTAATGCGCTTAAAATCACTGATAACTTTGATGTGTATTTACATGCTCTGATGACTAGAATAACCGACCGACATGGTCTGTTTTCTCACCAGGCAACGAAAAGGCTGATTGCAGATATTAAGCAGTTTGATCCGGACATCATTCATCTGCACAATATTCATGGCTATTATGTGAATTACAGATTATTATTTGAGTTTTTAAAGGAATATGCTAAACCGGTTGTCTGGACCTTGCATGACTGCTGGTCATTTACCGGTCATTGCGCTCATTTTGATTTGATTGGCTGTGAAAAATGGAAAACCCAATGCAGCAAATGCCCGGGAATCCAATACTATCCAACCGCTTATGTTGACAATTCCAGCAATAACTATCGCCTGAAAAAGAAACTGTTTACAGATATTGAAGATTTAACACTTGTGACTCCTTCAAAATGGCTGATGGATCTGGTGAAACTATCTTTTTTTAAGGAAAAACAAATTAAACTGCTGGTTAATGGCATCGATTTATCAAAATTCAATCCTTCAGAGAGTGACTTTAAAAAGCGCTATGGTATTGAGAATAAAAAAATGCTTCTGGGAGCAGCTAATGTTTTTGGAGCTAAAAAAGGGTTTAATGATTTTATCAGATTGAAAGATCTGCTGGATGAAAACTATGTGATCTGTCTGGTCGGACTGACCAAAAAGCAGTTAAAAGAATTACCGGCTGAAATAATCGGCCTGGAAAGAACAGATTCAGTTGAAAAGCTGGCTCAAATCTATTCAGCAGCCGACATCTTTCTTAATTTAACTTATGAAGATACTTCTTCCATGACAAATACTGAAGCTTTAGCCTGTGGAACACCGGTGCTAACATATAATACCGGTGGTTCGCCGGATATTATTGATGAAACCTGTGGTAGAACAGTCCCAAGAGGGGATCTGCCGGCCGCTGTTGAAGAGATAAAAAGAATGATTGAAAACCCTTTAAAAAGCGAAGCCTGCATCAGAAGGAGTAAGAATTTCGACCGAAAACTGATGGGTGATAAATATGTTGAGCTATACAGAGAGCTGCTGGAGAAAGCTAAAGATAAATGAAATAGCCAGTTAACAAAATTCAGAAATTTCTGAGTTTTTTGTTGGATGTGATTTTCAGCTGCTGCTGCACTGGCTATTAATGAAAACTTTTATCATTACTCCTTTTTTGTTATGATATAATTTGATTAGGAAGTGAAACTATATGAAAAAGGTATTATGTATAGGTGGAGGAACTGGTCAATCAGCCTTGCTTAAAGGATTGAAGCAGATTGAAGGAATAGAGCTGTCAACAGTTGTAGCGACTGCCGATGATGGCGGCTCAACAGGTCAGCTTAGGAGTGTCTTCAATCTTCCGGCAATGGGTGATGTCAGAAATGTCATGGTTGCTTTAGCCGATAGCGAAGATTTAATGACTAAGATAATGAACCATCGCTTTGATTCTAATTCTGGCCAGCTATCAGGGCATAATCTGGGAAATATAATTATTTCAGCTTTAGCTATTGATGGGAAGGATTTTTATCGTGCTGTGGTTGAACTATGCCGGATTCTGAGAGTAAAAGGGAAGGTATACCCAAGTACAATCCAATCGGTTACTTTAAAAGGTCATATGAAAGATGGAAGCATCGTTTCAGGAGAAACTCAGATCAGGGAAAGCAATAAACAGGTAGTAAGTGTTTTCTATGATGAACAGGTCAGCACTTATCCGCAGTTATTAAAGGCTATTGAAGAGGCAGACTACATTATTGTCGGAATCGGCTCGCTGTTTACCTCAATACTGCCAAATATAATCATCGATGATATTAGAAACGCTTTATGCAAGTGTGAAGGAAAGGTAATATATTACTGCAATATCATGACTGAAAAAGGTGAAACAGACAGCTATTCAGTAGAACAGCATGTTGAAGCAATCCATAAGCATATCGGTGCGGAGATTGTTGATGCTGTGGTAATAAGCAATGATATTTTCCCTGATTCAGTTATTAAAAGCTATTCTTTAGAGGAAGCGGAAATTGTCCGGCTGGCCGAAGAAAAACATAAATACAGAGTCTATCGACACAGTCTGCTAACCTTTGACCGTAACCTGGTCAGACATGACCCGGCAAAAGTCAGAGACAGCTTTTTGGAAATAATGAGGGATATGTAATGTCGTTTGCATCAAGAGTAAAAGATGAGGTTACCAGATTACAGTTGGATACCAGTTCTAGAAAGGGACTTCTTTCAGGTTTGCTGCAGTCTTTGGCCAGTATTGGAATTTCTAACAGCGGTATCTCTTTAACCTTAAAAATCTCCAATGGTCAGATTGCCAAAAGAGCAGCCTTAGATTTGATGGAGCTTTATAATGTGCGAAGTCAGTTTTCGGTGGTAAAGCAGCAGAAATTGCATAAGAGGAATATATACCGTATCATGATAAATGAAAAGGTCAAGGAAATACTTAATGACCTGGATTTGTGGACTGACAGGGGTTTGCTGGATCATCCCCGTCTGATGTTTTTGGCAACTGACGAAATGATCAGAAGTTATGTGGCTGGAACTTTTTTAGCTACCGGCTCAATTAACAGACCCACCAGCACTAATTATCATGTAGAAGTTACCGCCAACAGTGAGGGGCATGCAGATTTTCTGATTAAACTGCTGGGGAAATTCAGAATACCGGCTAAAAAGGTGGAAAGAAGAAACAAAAATGTTGTCTATATAAAGTCGGGAGAAGATATCGCCAATTTTCTGATTCTCATTGGGGCCAATGATTCTCTAATGGAGTTTGAAAACGAGAGAATTAATAGGGACTACTTCAACAATTTTCAGAGACTGGAAAACATCAATATTGCCAATGAACAGAAAACTCTGGCGGTAGCTCAAAAGCAGATCGAAGCTATCCGATACATTCTGGACAGAAAACTGGAGCATCTGCTGAAAGAAGAAGATTTGGAAGTGGCAATGCTGAGAATGGAACTTCAGGATGCTTCGCTGAATGAACTGGCAAATGAATATTTTAACCGGACCGGAGTTTTACTGAGTAAGTCTGGTATCAGACACCGCTTTAATAAAATATTAGCCTTAAAAGAAAAATATGAAGAAAGAGCAAGAGAATTGGAGGAAATAAATGGGTAGAGAGACATTGATTTCAATTTTATTTACTTTAGCAGTTATCGCTGTCATGGTTTTACTTTGGCCATTGATCAAATGGTTTATTTTAGTTATTCTGGCTGGGGCAGTTGTATTATTTGTGAAAGTGGCTGTCGAATCAAAAAAAGTAAAGGAAGAAATACAAAAAGACCCACAGAAATATTATAATAATATCAATGGCGATGTTATTAATGCTGAATATACCGAAAAGGTAATTGATGAATAATTGACAGGATATTTATGATTAGAAGAGGAAAAGAAGAAGACAAAAGAGCTATTTTTGATTTATATACCAAAAGCGGAGTCCTGAACTTTGAAAGTCAGGATGAATATTTTATTAATGCCTTTATTCCGGAGAATGTTCTGGTGAATGATGTCAACGGCTATGTGGTTGCTTCAATGCAGACAAACTATCATCCGATGATACTGCACAATAAAAGACTGTCAGCATCGGTTGCCTTTGGTCAGTTCTATGATCGAAGCAAAGGAATTAAATATTTTGATGCTTTAAAAGAAGAGGCTTTTGAACAGCAGAGATACAAGACACTGGTTACAATCATTCCAACAAATAATCCTGTTGAATATGAGAGATATGGCTTTGAGCCGATATATAATCAGAGGCTGTATACAATATCACGTTCCAATTTAAAAAACAGCTCTTATACCGGAGTCAGCAAAAACTTTAAAGTTAAAGACCTGGTGGAGGTATATGCAGCTTTTATCGAAAATTTTAACGGCTATCTGCTGAGAGACTATAACTATTATATGAATCTGATAGATCTGCTGCAGATTAAGAGATATAATCTGGTAGCCTTTTATGATGATGAGGGCGTCTGCAAAGGCTATATGATTTATTATATTGAAAGCAGTAAGATTGTGATTGAGGAAATTATTTATCTGGACGGTTTAGCTTTGACCAGACTGCTGTGCTATGCTCTAAGAAGGAAGAAGAGTATTCAGGTTTTTGTCTCGGAATATGAGGACTTTTCTAAAGCCTATCCTTCTGTCAGCTATAAGGCAGTCAGCAATTATGTCGCCAGAATAAATGACTTTGAATTATTCAATAAGCTTTATGGCAGTAATGTTACAACTTCAACTGAAGGATTTAATTTGCTTAATAAAGCATTATATATAAATGATTTGAACTATTAAACAGGAGGTTATTATGAATTTAAAAGGATCAAAGACAGAAAAAAACTTATGGGAAGCATTTGCGGGTGAATCTCAGGCTAGAAACAAATACACTTACTATGCTTCAAAAGCAAAGAAAGAAGGATATGAGCAGATTGCAGCTATCTTTTTGGAAACTGCTGACAATGAAAAAGAACATGCTGAATTATGGTATAAACACCTCAATGGTATTGGAACAACATTAGAAAATTTAAAAGATGCTGCTGAGGGTGAAAATTATGAATGGACTACCATGTACAGGGAAATGGCTGCTACTGCCAGAGAAGAAGGCTTTATAAGGATTGCTGAGCAAATGGAAGGGGTAGCAGAGATTGAAAAGCACCATGAAGAAAGATATCGCAAACTGGCTGCCAACATTAAGAAAGGTGAAGTGTTTGAAAGAGTTGATGAAAACACCTGGATCTGCAGAAACTGTGGGCACCTGTATTTTGGCAAAAAAGCACCAGAAGTATGCCCGGTCTGTGATCACGCTCAGGCATATTTTATGCTTCATGTGGAAAACTACTAAAACAGACAAATCAGATGAAAGCAGGCTTATCAAAAGTCTGCTTTTCTTATGATAAACTGTGAGTAAATGATATGATCCCTTCAAAGCAGACACACGAAAAATAACAGAAGTTAATCTGCAAAGGAGGGATTTTTAATGAGTAAAAACAGGTAGTTAATGAAAATTTCTTTAAATTACAGGTAGCATAAAGAATCAAACAGATAAGACTGTCTGAGAAGATGTTTTATGAGAAGAAAATGAACAGATAGTTGATAATTATATCACAAATTAATCATTTTAATAAAAAACAGTTATTGTTAAATTGACTTTTAAATGCCAAGAACATATAATTTATATGTAACGAAATAGACTATAGGAGGATTTAAAATGTCAGTTAAAGTTGCTATTAATGGTTTTGGGCGCATTGGGCGTTTAGCATTCAGACAGATGTTCGGAGCTGAAGGTTATGATGTCGTAGCTATCAACGACTTAACAAGCCCAGCTATGCTAGCTCATTTATTAAAGTATGATACCGCTCAAGGTGGTTATTGTGGTACTTTCGGTCAGAATTTACACACAGTATCTTCTAAAGTACCAGTTTATGAAGAAGATGGAAAAACAGTTAAGGTTCCTGGCTCAATCAGTGTTGATGGTGTTGAAATTCCAATTTTCTCAATG